>JAFTLZ010000156.1 GCA_017452665.1 Clostridia bacterium | reverse complement strand
GCTCGACCAAAAATTTTCGTAAAACTGAAGAAAGCCAGTTGTTTTGTCTACAGTCCGTTTGACGGTTTAATACCTTTTTGGATTGTCGGTTTCGCCGAGGAGGTAGTCGATGCTGGTATTGTAAAATCTGGAAAGCTTGATCAGGATGGCTGTGGGAATGTCGTTTTCTCCCGTTTCGTATTTGGAGTAGCCCGTTTGAGACATTCCCAACAGCTTGGCAACCTGCGTTTGGTTCATATCCCGGTCTTCCCGCAAATCGCGCAATCTTTTATACATAATATCTCCCTCACATTTTGATAAAAATATTATAGTATAATCTGTTTCAGGGTATTGACATTTAACCTAAAATAGGTTATAATGTTGAAGGGATGAAGGATTTTGAGGTTGTTTAGAGGAAAAACTATTGTCATCCCGGCGGAAAGGAGCGGATATGAAAAACATACTGAAAGGGATACTTCCGATTGCTTTTGCCGTACTTGTTGGGGTAGGCTTTTTAATCGGTTTTCTTGTGAGGCAAAATGAGGTTGTACCACAAACCGAGCCACCGTATTTTGTTGGAATCCACAATATTGAAATTGTACAGGGCGATAGTATTGCCTATCGGCAGGGGGTGAGAGCATATGACGGTACGGATACCGAAATTGATTTTCAGGTATTGGCAAGTCAAGTGGATATCAACACGCCCGGCGTCTATACTGCATTTTACATTGCAAGCGATGCGGACGGAAATACAACGAAAGAAGATATTACGGTAACCGTATTGCAACGGCCGAAGATTGCAATCGAAACACTGTATGCCTTGATCGATGAAAATATCGTAAAATACGGAATGAGCGAAATGAGCAAGGGCGCGCTTGCAATATTCCTCTACAGTCATATCAAGCAAAGCATGAGCTTTGTGAGTGATTCGGACAAAAGCGATTGGGTTGCGGAGGCATACAGAGCTTTGACCGAGCATGAGGGCGATTGTTTTACGTACTATGCTGTTGCGAGGGCTTATTTTGAGCGTTGCGGGGTGGAAACAATCACCGTGCAAAGAGTGGAAAATGCGCGCCCCGGAACACACTATTGGCTGCTTGTCAACATGGGAACGGCAGAGGCACCCGCATATTATCATTGGGATTGTTGCCCGCATTATATGGAATATCCGCTTTACTCTTGCTTGCTTACAGACGAAGAGCTATTAGCGTATAACGAAAAGGTAGAGAACTACTATCTTTTTGATATGGAGCTTTATCCGCGAACACCAAAGCAACCGTATGCGGGGGATTAAAATGGTTATGCAAAGGTGGGTGAGTCAAATGCGAAAAGTCGCATTTGACTCACCCACCTTTTGACGGTTTAATACCTTTTTGGATTGTCGGTTTCGCCGAGGAGGTAGTCGATGCTGGTATTGTAAAATCTGGAAAGCTTGATCAGAATGGCTGTGGGAATGCCGTTTTCTCCTGTTTCGTATTTGGAGTAGCCCGTTTGAGACATTCTCAAAAGCTTAACAACCTGCGTTTGGTTCATATCGCGGTCTTCCCGTAAATCGCGCAATCTTTTATACATAATATCTCCCTCACACTTTGATAAAAATATCATGGTATAATCTGTTTCAGGTATTGGAATTCACGATATAGAAATTGTACAGGGGATAGCTTTGCAATTCACAAAATTGTTTGATTTTGGGATAATCTTGCTATAAAAATTGCCATTATTATCTGCAAATGCTTGACCTGTAGTGGCTTTTATGATATAATGAACCGTACGATAGCAGGCATCCGCAAAACCAACTCCGGAGGAACAATGAATGAAAAATCAACATACGTATTCATATAACCCCATGCATCTGCTCCGCGACGGCAAGCCTTGGCTGCCAACGATGGGAGAAATGCAGTTTTCACGCTGTCAGCGCGTAGATTGGCGCAGCTCGATCCGTTTGATGAAAGCGGGCGGTGTGGATATTCTCGCAAGCTACGTTTTCTGGATTCATCATGAGCCCACACGTGGCACCTTCGATTTTTCGGGTTGCCGAGACATCCGTGCCTTTCTGGATATTTGCGAGGAAGAGGAGATGCCCGTGCTTTTGCGAATCGGCCCCTGGTGTCACGGCGAATGCCGAAACGGTGGCTTTCCCGATTGGCTTCAGCACGGGGTAGCGGGATTGCGCACCAACGCGCCCGAATATATGGAGCGCGTGAGGATCTTCTGGAAAGCGCTCTATGGGGAGATCAAGGATCACATTGGCGGCTGTATCATCGGTCTTCAAATCGAAAACGAATACAAAAGAGACGAGGCAGAGCATATGACGGCGCTCGAGGCGCTTGCCGACGAGATTGGTATCCGCGCCCCTTTCCACACGGCTACGGGCTGGGGCTCCGCTTATATCGGATCAGGTATTCCCGTATTCGGCGGATACCCGGACGAACCGTGGCATTGGTCGTCGGAGCAGCTTCCGCCCAGCGTACACTATTTGTTTACCCCCATCCGCGACGACAGCAACATCGGTGCGAACGAGGTTAGTGGCGAGCAGATAATCAAATATCCCCCCCGATTCAATCAAGACGATTTCCCGTATCTGACCGCAGAGATCGGCGGCGGATGCCAGCCGACATTGCACCGCCGTCCGATTGCAACGGGATGTGATATTGCGGGTATCGTAAGTGCCAAGCTCGGTTCGGGAACAGTGCTCCCCGGAATCTATGTCTATCACGGTGGCACAAACCCTGATCTGTTTCTCAACGAAAGCCGCGCATCGGGCAGTCACACCGACATTCCCGATCTCAACTACGATTTTCAGTCACCGATCAGTGAATACGGAAAAGCAATGTCCGGATATTTCGAGTTACGGCGCATCTTTACATTTTTGCGCGATTTCGGCGCGGAGTTGGCAACCATGCCATCCGTATTCCCCGCGGACAATCCCACCGATCCCGCAGATCTTGAGAACCTACGGTATTGCTACCGTACCAATGGAAACAGCGGATATTTGTTTGTTAACAATTACGTACGACACTACGAAACAAAAGCGCAAACCCGCACATTCCGTATTCCTACCGAAAGCGGCGACGTGATCTTTCCCGAAATGACCTTTTCAAGCGGTGATTTCGGATTCTATCCGTACAATCTCTCATTGGGAAATGCAAAGCTTTGCAGTACCAACGCACAGCCACTGTGTGTTCTCAACGGAAAAACCTACGTATTCTTTACCGATCGCCAACCTGTATACAACATCGAAGGCGAACTTGGGGAAATAAACATTCTTACGATCAATTCTACCGATGCCCTGCACGCCTCCAAGGTAACGCTTGGCGGCAAGGAGTATCTCTTGATCTGTGAGGCGCCCTACACGCAGGACGGTGACCGACTGACATTTTCGGTAACAAAGGATACTGCGCTGTCAATCTATCCCGCACCCGATGGCAGCAAGGATTTTGCCGAGTACACGCTGACCTGCCCCGTTCCCGATATCACTCCGACAGCAAGCCTCTCGCTCCTCTCGGAAAATCCCCTGATGCGTGAGTTTTCTCTGAAAATTGAGGGAGATGTGCGCGATGCCTACGATCTTTTGATGGATATCGACTATGGCGGAAACATAATCGAACTGTTTCTTGACGGCAAAAAGGTTGCCGACCAGTATAGCCTCGGCAACGGTTGGCAGGTAGGCCTGCGCCGCTTCGGAAACGCAAAGAATTTCACACTGCGACTATTCTCGCTTTTTGAGGATAGTGACGTCTACATCGAACGCAAGCCCGATTTCAAACGCGGCGTTGCTTGCGAAATCTACGGCATTCGTCTCACCCCTGAATATCAAGTCGATTTTACGATCGAAAAAATGGTATAGTATAGTAAAAGGGGGATGGCTCATTAAGGCGCTCTAAATAAGAAAAAACGGATACTCTTTACCGAAACGGTTGGTAAAGAGTATCCGTTTTTTGATACATTTGATCAGTGCTTGTGGAGATACGGGAAATTGGCGTTTCCTCTTTTGTGCTGGTAGAGGCTGACATGCTTATTGTGACCGGAAAAATCCACGAACGGGCGCACGATGATCTCGCCCTCTCCCTTTAGCAGCGACAGCACGCAGGCAATCAGGTCATGCGTGTGCGGATAGCAGGCAAGGCACTCGTTTTTGTACCAGACGTGCCATTTTGCGCTCTCGCCGCGGTGGAATGTGTGAAAGACTTGTTCGATCTCTGCAAGCGCTTGCTCCATTTCGCAGATTGCTTCTTCCTTGTTTCCTGCAAAATACGCCTTCAGGGAAAGCCCCTCGTGCTCCATTGCGAGATTGAGGTGATTGATGGCGTGGATGGGAACCAGGACGTTTTGCAGATACAGATCCTTGGAGCGCGGCGGGATCTTTTCAAACAGCGCTTCTGCCTCTTTGGAGAGGGTGGGGAGGTAAGCTTCGTCCTCCTGCAGGATGCTGTTGAAATCGTCAACCGTCTTGACCCAGATCTCGGTGAATTTTTCTTCTCCTTTGACCACCTTGATGTACTTGCGCGCGATTTCGTGCATATAAAGGCTTTGACGGAACTCGGTCAATACCTGGTTGTAGGAGTGACGCCACATTCCCGCGTACATTCCAAGACACTCATCACCGTAACCGAAGGGGGCTTTGTCTTTTTGCGGGCGACGGAAATTCGAGCAACGGAAGAATTTGGTGTAGATATCGCTGACCTCCTGCGCACACGCGTCGTAATGCCGCTTTGCGTATTGGAGAATCGTTTCTTCCATTTGCTGTGCGGGCGCTTTTTCCAGATAGCGGTCACTGCGGTAAGCAAAATCCATGACCGTGCTGATGCTGACGGGGAAGGGACGGATGTTGCCGATGTTGATGATGATACAGCCGTTGCCGCCGTTCTTTTTCAGCTTACCAAGCTCCCGGTAGCAGGTTTCGGGGGATACCGCCTCACAAACGCGGTTTCGGCAAGCGGTGATGTGGTAGTAGGCACCGTCGCCGGCACCTGCCTGGCCGCCGTCGGATAGGATCCCCGCGCCGTCGTTGGGCCATACCTTGATGACGCCCTCCGGAATTTTCAGCAATCCTTTTTTATACAGCTCTGCCTGCTCGTAATACATATTGAAGATGATATCCGCATGAGGCTGTACCTCGCGGATCAGCTCGACCTGCTTGGCAACGGCGCGGCTGATGACATCTGCGCGTCCTGCGTCATCCGCAGGTGCGGCGCGGTCCACGTGCCAGAAGGGGCCGTCTCCCTTGCCGCGGAAGGAGACCGTCCAAAGCATTTTTCGGTGCTTTTGTGCGTCGATGCATTTTTTCCACATCTCCTCCAGAATTTCGGGATGTGTGATGTAAGAAAAGGGGAGCTCGCGTGGCCATGCGTATACATTCAGCCCCAGCGGGGTAACGTGATGGTCGTTGACGTAAAGACCGCGCTGGCTGGCGTTGTCCCGTGCGGTTTCGTCGGGATAGACGCGTGTTCCGGGCGCGATGGTATTGCCGTGCAAGCGCAGGATCAGCTCGCAAATTTTATCAAAATGATAGGGGGAGATCAGATTTTCATCCAGCGGATCGCGGAAGGAACCTGTCATCATATCCTCGTTGTTGATAAAAAAGCCGCGG
>JAFTLZ010000010.1 GCA_017452665.1 Clostridia bacterium | reverse complement strand
CGCAGAGGGCGAAATAGCCTCTTTATGGCGCTTTTCTTTTTGCCAAGCTTTTTCTTTTGCGCCTTCTTGGTCAAAAGAAAAAGCGGTGCTAACAAATTTGTGCAATATTACAAATTGAATACCTTTGGTCTACAACCTGCGAGGTAGGGAAGTCCCTGCCTCGTTTGTTTATTCGGGTTCTAAGTTCGTTGCCGAGCACATAGACAGAGCAATGGTCCCCGCCAAAATGTTCCACGAAGATAGTTGAGTCTATCTTGATGGAGCGGGCAGTGGTTAAAGTATGGGCATAGCCCATGCGCCCTGACCGCTTGCGAGAGCTATCTCACTGGCTATCCACTCGCAAAATTTTACAACGTCAAAATAAAAGAAAGAGACAGAAACATTCCCACCTCACCTGTCTTATAAACCGCGTTAAAAGTTTTGAGGGGGTGGGGGACTTTTTCAAAAGTCCCCCACAGAAAAACGCGCCTTCTAAAAAACAGTTGACAAAAAAATGCACGTGTGATATAATAATGCAAAAAGCAAAAGGAGATGATAGCATGGCAAAAACGGTTTCCCCGTACCGATACGTCCACGGGTTGCGGGATGGCATCCCGATCGGGCTCGGATATCTGTCTGTCTCTTTCGGCTTCGGCATTTCCGCTGTTGGGGAGGGGCTGAGGATGCTGGAGGCACTGATCATCTCCATGACCAACCTTACCTCCGCCGGGCAGGTTGCAGGTGTTACCGTCATCGTCGCGGGCGGGACTTTGATCGAAATGATCCTGACCCAGCTGGTCATCAACCTCCGTTACTCGCTCATGGGGCTCACCCTTACACAGCGGCTGGATTCCCGATGTACCACACCGCACCGATTGCTGATGTCCTTTGGCCTCACCGATGAAATTTTCGCTTTGGCGGCATCCAAGCCCTATCCCGTAGGGCCTTCCTATTTTTACGGTCTGATGACCGCACCGTACGTCGGCTGGGCGGGCGGAACCCTGCTCGGCGCGATCGCAGGCAATCTGCTGCCAAGCGATCTGCGCGCGGCAATGGGAA
Source organism: Clostridia bacterium (assembly GCA_017452665.1). Lineage (GTDB taxonomy): Bacteria > Bacillota > Clostridia > Oscillospirales > CAG-272 > UMGS1865. The sequence continues at coordinate 9,757 of JAFTLZ010000010.1, read as the reverse complement.
TCATGATCTACGCCATGTTCATCGCCATTGTTTTGCCGCCTATGCGGAGGGACCGCGGCGTTCTGCTCACAGTTCTTCTGGCAATCGGCTTGAGCTGCTGTATGAAATACGTTCCGGGACTTAATCAAATCTCTTCGGGGTTTGCAATCATCCTCAGCGCCGTTATCTCCGCAGCAGTCATGGCGCTCCTGCATCCCGTCAAGGCAGAGGAAGAGGAACAAACGGAGGCGCCGACCTCATGAGAACCGAAGTTTTACTCTATGTCTTTGTCATGGCGCTGACAACTTACCTTGTCCGAATGTTGCCCGTAACACTCTTCCGCAGGCAGATCAAATCCCGCTTTGCCAAAAGCTTTTTCGCGTACATCCCGTACGCCGTGCTTGCTGCCATGACGGTTCCCGCCATTTTCGGCTCTACCGAAACCCTTTTTTCCGCCCTTGCAGGCATGGCAACTGCCGTTGTTTTGGCTTGGTTCAATCAATCCTTAATCGTCGTGTCGGTCGCGGCGTGCATTGCCGCATACCTTGTCGGTTTGCTCTGAGCTTATTCTTCGCCTTCTGCGGCTTCATCCAAAGGACTTCTATAACCCCGACAAGAAAATCTGCCCAAAAGCGAACGGGCTTGTTCTAAAAATGAGCTACCTCCCATATATTGTATCAACGCGATATATGGGAGGTTTTATCATGCCTGAGCATTCAATCTATAAGGACATTGCCGAGCGGACGGGCGGAGATATTTACGTCGGCGTCGTCGGTCCGGTCCGAAGCGGAAAGTCTACATTTATTAAACGGTTTATGGAGGCGGTGGTTCTGCCGAACATCGGCGAGGGCTATTCCCGTGACCGTGCCCGCGACGAGCTGCCGCAATCGGCGGCAGGGAAGACCGTCATGACAACCGAGCCGAAATTCATTCCGGAGGATGCCGTGCCCGTCATTCTTGATAACAATGCGCAAATGCGCGTGCGGATGATCGATTGTGTCGGCTACCTGATCCCCGAGGCAATGGGCGCCATCGAAAACGGACAGCCCCGCATGGTGCGCACCCCGTGGCGTGAGGAGCCTATGCCTTTTGTTGAGGCGGCAGAAATGGGAACGCACAAGGTCATCACCGAGCACTCCACCATCGGAATGTTGGTTACCACCGACGGCTCGATCGGCGAGATCCCGCGTGATGCCTACGTCGAAGCGGAGGAGCGCATCGTACGGGAACTGAAGGAGCTCGGCAAGCCCTTCGCCGTCATTCTCAACTCCGCACAGCCCGCCTCCGAGACCGCCCGCAATCTGGCGTACGAATTGGAGGAAAAATACGGCGTTCCCGTGGCGCTTGTCAGCTGTCTGGAGCTGGACGCCGAGGATATCCGTCACATTTTAGGGCTGGTTCTGGAGGAATTTCCCGTCACCGAGATCAAAATTCGGATGTCCGAGTGGATGAACGCACTGGACGACAGCCACCGCATCCGTTCTTCCGTGCGCAAGTCCATCTGCAGCTGTGCCGATCGGATCGAAAAGGTCGGCGATGTCAAAACCGCTTTTGATGCGATGCGTGAGAACGAATACGTCGAAGCCGCCGTGCCCGAGCTTGTGGATCTCGGCACCGGAAAAGCGCTGATTTCGCTTGCCATGCGTCAGGGACTTTACTACGACGTCATCAGCGAGCTGACCGGCTTTACGGTTGCAGGGGAACGGGAGCTGATTGCCTTGCTGCGAGAGCTTGCCACCGTCAAAGAAAAATACGACAAGGTTGCCGAAGCGCTGGATCAGGTCAACGCCAACGGCTACGGCATCGTCATGCCGGACGTGGAGGATCTGCACTTAGAGGAGCCGCAAATTGTCAAGCAGGCGGGCGGATACGGCGTCAAGCTGCGCGCCGCCGCACAATCGGTGCACATGATCCGCGCCAACATCGAGGCAGAGATCAATCCAATGGTTGGAACCGAGCAGCAATCCGAGGATCTTGTCCGCTATATGCTCAAAGAGTTCGAAGAGGATCCCAAAAGCATCTGGGCATCCAATATGTTCGGAAAATCGCTTTACGAGTTGGTCAACGAAGGCTTACACACCAAGCTGGATCATATGCCCGAAGAATCCCGCAAAAAGCTTTCCGAAACCCTGGAGCGCATTATTAACGAAGGAAGCAACGGCTTGATCTGCATCCTACTTTGAAAGACGCATTTTCGGACGCGGTTAGGGACGCGGTTAGGGACGCGTTTTTTGGGGAAACTTTTGAAAAAGTTTCCCCAAGCCCCTTCAAAACTTTTAACACAATTTATAGGATAGACGAGGTGGGGAAGTTCCTGCCTCTTTCATTTATTCGGACGTCAAACGCCTTTCCAAGCGCACAGCCGGAACAATCGCTCCCGCGAGCATTTAGGTGCATGGGCTTGTCCATACTTCTGCTACTAAATGCTACACGAGACCCATCTCAATAGACTCTGTGTCATCTCTGAGAAGGCTCGCAAGCTCGCCGGTCGAACCCGTAGGGCGATGCGACGTATCAGGATCTACGAAGGATTAACCAAAAACATCCCACCCACCTGTCTTATAAACCGCGTTGAAAGCTTTGAAAGGGTGTAGAAAACTTTTTCAAAAGTTCCCCACAAAAAAACGCGTCCTCAAAAACCGCTCCTTTTTAAAATGACATATTTTTTATTCTTTTTGAATAGAAAATATATGAAAGGAGGCGATGCTATGAATACCGAAAAAATCGAATTACACGCATCGGTCAGAGAGGGGTATCAGATCTTGTTGCGCGCGGACGCGGAGCTGCTTTTGCCGACTGAACAACTCAAAATTCGTGAATTTTATCAGAGCTTGGCAGAGCGTTGCATGAATTGGGCAACCGACGTCCACGGCGAAATGCTGAAAAAAGAGTTTTCAGCACTGGAGACCGTGCACGAGAAGTCAGCCTTTCGCACACAACAGTATCGGTTTCGGATGCGCGTAGCACACGAGGACGGGGAAACAGCCGCAATTCTATGCGAATCCAAACTGCTACGACAGCGAAGGGAGCCGCAAAACAGCTACCACCGCCTGTCGCACGTCTGGCTGCTTGCGGAGGAAAATATTCTGCCGTTTTCGCAGATCTTAAAGCGCTTTGATTTGAAAACAACCACCAAGGAATTGGGCTTTGTGCCGGACGGAATCTACCCGGAAAACGGCGAAATGGTGTTCTTCAAAAATCCGAGTGCCACCGACGCATTCCGCGAGGAAAAACGCCCGCTGTCACTTTAACTGCATTGAAACGTCTCTTTTTTTTCTTCCACGACGAAATATTTTGGAAAATCGACAAAAAACACCTTGCAATCAAGTGGAAATTGTGATATAATATAAAAAATCACAATGGGGAAATGTGGAAAAATTTCCCGTTTTCACAAAGGGATTTGGAAAAAACAAAAATGACGGGAAACCGGATGGAGGTTTTATGTCAAGAGAATCCATTCAAAAAATCAAGGAGACCGAGGACGCGGCAGACCGCATCGTGGAAAACGCCCGCGATACGGCACAGCGGATGATCGCAGCGGCAGAAGCGGATGGAAAAGCCCTCTGCACCCGCACTGAAGAAGAGATGCTCGCCTCTTTGCGTGACACCATGCAGCAGCTACGCGAGCGTACAGCTTCTATGAGCGAGCGTATGGAGGGCGAGGCTGAGGCCGAGGCCGAGGAAATGAAGCGCTCCGCATCACTCTATCGCAAAAGTGCCGAAAAATTGGTAATCAGGGGGTTGATGTCCAAATGCCGATAAGTACAATGAAAAAACTGACCGTCCTTGCCTACAAGGGTGATGCGGATGCCATTGTACGACGGCTGATGGAGCTTCGGTGTGTGCAGATCCAACAGATTCCCGCAAACGAGAGCGGAATTCTGCCGGAGTCATTCGAGACCGGAACGGAGCGCATACAGATCGAGCAACGCCTGGCGCAGATTCGGGAGGCGATTCCTCTGCTTGCAAAGTATTCTTCCCGAAAGGCAAGCATCCGGCGCCGCGTTCACCGCGTCAACCGCGCACAGTTCACAGCCGACGGACGTGCGGAGCGCGCATGGGAAACGGTCACAAAGGCGCTTGCCGTGCGCACGCGCTTGGAGGAGATCGACGCAGAGCAAACGCGAAACGTTAATCTGATGCAATCTCTGCTCCCGTGGCTGGAATATAACGCACCGCTGAACGTGGATGGCTCTGCACGTACGCTGTTGCTGCTCGGCAGCTGCCCGAACGGCGCGGCGGCGGTCAACCTGACAGATGAGCTGGATGATGCCAACGCCTATGTCGAAACGGTTTCGCAGGACGATTCCGGTTGCTACTTTGCAATCACCTGCCACCGCGAGGACGAGGACGCCGTACAGCGTGTGCTTGCCGCATACGGGTTCGTCAAAACGGCGTTTCCCGAAATTTCCACCACCGCACAAACGGCATACGGTCAGCTGGAGCAACGCATCGACGAGCTGGAAGCGGAATCCGAGGCCGTTACCGAAAAGCTCTGCGACCTGGCAGACGACCTGGATGACGTCGAGATCCTTTGCGATATCGAGGAAACCTCGCTCAATGTCTATCTGCAAAAGCAAAAGCTATTGAAAACGCGCAACTGCGTGGTGCTGGACGGCTGGTTCCCGCAAACGCAAACCGACGTTGTGACCGAGGCGCTCTCCAAATTCGAGTGTGCCTGTGAGATTGCAGATCCCGAGGAAGGTGAGGAAGCTCCCGTCCTGTTGCACAACAATCCTTTTTCAGCAACCTTCGAGTGGGTGATCGGAATGTATTCCTATCCAAAGTATGGAACCTACGATCCCACCTTGATCATGAGCATCTTCTATTTCCTCATCTTCGGCATGATGTTTGCCGACGTGGGCTACGGACTTGTGTTGGTTCTGGGATGCTTCGGCGGTGTCAAGCTGCTCAATCCCAAGCCCGGAATGCGGCGAATGCTTTTGATGTTCGGCTACTGTGGAATTTCCTGCGCCATCATGGGCGTCTTGTTTGGCGGATGGTTCGGAAATCTGCCTACCGCCATCATGAACAGCTTTTTCCCGGAGTTCGGCGGACAAGCCGAGCTGACTCCGATCGGAAGCTTTTTCTACAACGGTCTGATCTTTAACCCGATCGATTCGTCCGTCAGCTTCCTGGTCGTGGCGCTTGCCATGGGTGAGATCCACCTGATCGCAGGTATGGCGATCAACATGGTGCAGACTTGGAAGAGCGGCAAACGCGCCGAGGCAATCTGCTCCACGGTTCCGTTCTGGATCCTCTTTGCGGGCATCGACCTGCTCGCGCCCTCTGCCGTGGTCGGTATGATTTTTGCCGATCCCTCTGCGCTGGCGCAAAGCACGCAGGATCTGATCGCATTTCTTGCCACCGTCGGCACCTATGTCACGGTGGTTGGATTTGCAACCATCCTCCTGCTCAAGGGCGTGGGACAAAAAAGCTTTTTCAGCTGGCTCACCAAGGGACTTGGCGGCTTGTATTCGCTGATCAGCTTCGCCTCCGACCTGCTCTCTTACTCGCGTATTCTGGCGCTCGGTCTGGTCGCAGGTGTTATCGCACAGGTCATCAATATGCTTACGGGCCTTGGCGCTACGGGACCTATCGGCTTCATTTTTATGCTGATCGTTATGATCCTGGGGCACGTGCTCAACATCGCGATCAACCTCTTAGGAACCTTTGTACACGCGGCAAGATTGCAGTACATTGAGTTCTTCGGAAAATTCTACGAGGACGGCGGCGAGCCGTTTATCCCCGCACTTCCGGCGGAGAACTATTCGGAAGACATTTCAAACGTACCCAATGAAAATCAATAAATAAAAGGAGATTAAAAAACATGGGAATCATCACAGAAATCATCCAACAAATCTTTACGGGTAACAACATTGCAGTTCTTGGTGCAGGCGTAGCAACGCTTCTTACGGGCTTCGGCTCTGCCAAGGGCGTAAACATGGTGGCAAGAGCAACAGCCGGGCTGATCAGCGAGGAGCCGAACAAGTACGGTAAATCCATGCTTCTGCAGGCACTCCCCATGACGCAGGGTATCTACGGTCTGGTTGCCGCATTCCTGATCCTGATCAACTCCGGTATCATGGGAGGCACCGCAGCTTTGAGCGTCAGCGAGGGCTTCTACTATTTCTTCGCCGCTCTGCCCATCGCACTCGGCGGCTACTATTCCGCAATCAAGCAGGGCGAGGTTGCCGCAGCAGGTATCTCGGTGCTTGCAAAGCGTCCCGAAGCCGTCGGTAAAGCTGTTATTTCTGCTTCCTTCGTTGAGCTTTACGCAATTCTGGCATTGCTGATCTCTCTTCTGTTGATTCTGTAATAACGGTGTGTATACCGTCAATACGGAAAGGAGAGAAGACCCGAAATGGCAATAAACGGACTTGAAAAAATAACCGATAAGATCCTTGCCGAGGCACAGGCGCGTGCAGATCGGATTCTTGCCGACGCACAGGCGGAATGTGATCGGATCTCCGCCGATTACGCCGCGCGTGCCGAGGAGATCCGTACCCGTCTGTCCGAGGAAGCGGAGCGCGTGGGAATGGATCACGTCTCGCGCACAAAATCCGCTGTGGCAACCAATAAGCGAAATCTGCTCCTGCAAACGCGGAGTGAGCTGATCGACGGCGTGTTCGACGAGGCGCTGACAGGCGTGTTGCGTCTGTCTACTGAGCAGTACACTGAGCTTTTGATCGGGCTTTTGTCCGCGGCGATGATGGAGCAGCTGGAGGCAGAGCACACCAGCCGTACGCTTTACGGCGAGGAGGATGCCATGGAGCCGGAAAAATACGAGGTTCTGCTGAATCAGCGCGACCGCGACCGTTGCGGAAGAGCTGTAGTCGAGGGCGTGCAAAAAAAGCTTGGCGGAAAGGTGTCGGCAGAAAAGCTGGCAAAGCTGACGCTGGGCGGCAAAGCCGTTGCCATCGACGGCGGCTTGATCCTGCGTTGCGGAGATATCGAGGCAAACTGCTCGCTGTCGCTTCTGTTTGCGCAGCTGCGCGAGGAGCTGGAGGCAGACGTCAGCCACGCTCTGTTTGACGTCAAAACCTCCAACTGACGGAAAGGGCGGAATTGCTGATGGCTGATTATTTATACGGCAGCGCCCACGTGCGCGCGCTGGAAAATGCGATCGTCGGTCGTGACCGCATGGAAAGGCTGTTGCAGGCAAAAAGCACCGACGAGGCGTACGCCATGCTTTCGGAGTTCGGAATCCGCGTGATCCGGGATAGCGAAAGCGGTGCGTTTTTGCGCGAGGCAACCCTTTTGGAAATCCTGAAAAACGCATATCGTACCGTCGCCGAGCTTGCTCCCGACAGCGGTGCGATGCGTCTTTGGCTCTATCCGTACGATTGCAATAACCTCAAGGCGGCGATCAAGGGCTTTTTCCGCAAGATCGACCCGCAAAGCATGATGTTCGATTTTGGAACGGCAGACGTGGAAAGCATCCTGAAAATGGTTTCCACGGGGGATTTTTCGCCCCTGCCGAGTACGATGCGCAAGGGAGCCGCCGACGCCGTGGAGGCGTACGCAAAAACCAAAAATCCGCAGGTGATCGACCTGATCTTAGACCGCGCCTGCTATGCGGATATGCTGGAAGCCGCGCTTGCTGACGGAAACCCTTATGTGGTACAGCTGGTGCAGGCAAAAATCGATCTTGTCAATTTGATGATGACCGTCCGTATTTTGCGGATGAAGAGCGGGGAAGCCGGCAAAAATTTGTTGCGCGACGCGCTGATTACTGGCGGGCGTTTTTCCGACGACACACTGCTCGCACTGTACGACGGTGGCGAGGAGATGCTGTGGGAGCACGTTCGTCATTCCGCATATGAAAAATTCGCCACTGCCGTTGCTGCAAGCGACCGCTCTTTGACCGCAGTGGAGCGCAGTGCCGACGACGTGTGGATGGAGATGATCCGCGCGGCAAAATGGATTCCGGTGGGACAGGAGGCAATGGTTGCCTTTCTGCTGGCACACGAGTACGAGGTTCGAAACCTGCGCATCGTGCTGGCAGGCAAGGAGGCAGGGCTCCCGGTGGCTACCGTTCGCGAAAGGATTCGTGAAAATTATGTATAAAATCGGTATTATCGGAGACCGCGATACCGTGCTGGGGTATATGGCGCTCGGCTTTGCCGTCGAGGACGTGACCGATGCGGAGAGCGCGGCAAAAAAACTGCATACAATGGCAAAAAGCGGCGAATACGCGGTGATCTTCGTCACCGAAAATTACGCCATGCAAATGGAAGAGGATATCGCACGGTACAAGGATATGCCCTTGCCGGCGGTCATCTCCATACCGGGGCAGGGCGGCTCCACCGGCTACGGAATGAACAACATCCGCTCTGCCGTCGAGCGTGCTGTCGGCGCGGATATTCTGTTTAAGGAATAATCCCGTGCGGAATTTGAAGGAAAGGTTCACAAAAAGATGATAGAAGGAAAAATTCTGAAGGTATCGGGACCGCTGGTGGTTGCCGAGGGAATGCGCGAGGCCAATATGTTCGACGTGGTTCGCGTAGGAGCCAAGCGCCTGATCGGTGAGATCATCGAAATGCACGGCGACCGTGCCTCGATTCAGGTTTATGAGGAGACCGCAGGCATCGGCCGCGGCGATAAGGTCGTTTCCACCGGCGCTCCGCTTTCCGTGGAGCTCGGACCCGGACTCCTGTCCAATATTTACGACGGAATCCAGCGTCCGCTGGAGGCGATGCGAATCAAGGTTGGCGCCAACCTGACGCGCGGAATCGACGAGCCTGCATTGGATCGCGATAAGGTCTGGCACTTCGAGGCTGCGCTCAAGTTCGGTGACAAGGTCGGCCCCGGCGACGTATACGGCACCGTGCAGGAAAACGATGTCATCCTGCATAAGATCATGGTGCCGCCCAATACGCACGGCACCGTTGTAGAGCTGCGTTCGGGCAACTTTAAGGTGACCGACCGCATCGGAAAAATCAAATACGAGGACGGCACCATCACGGATATTACGCTGATGCAAAAATGGCCCGTGCGTGTCTCCCGTCCTTACAAAGAAAAGCTCCCCCCCGTCGATCCCATGATCACGGGTCAGCGTGTCATCGACGCGCTCTTTCCGATTGCCAAGGGCGGAACCGCTTGCGTTCCCGGTCCCTTCGGCTCCGGTAAAACGGTGGTGCAGCATCAGCTGGCAAAATGGAGCGACGTGGATCTGGTTGTCTATATCGGATGCGGCGAGCGCGGAAACGAAATGACCGACGTTCTGCGCGAATTTCCCGAACTGACCGACCCCAAAACCGGAAAATCGCTGATGGAGCGCACGGTGCTCATCGCCAATACTTCGGATATGCCGGTTGCGGCGCGCGAGGCGTCGGTTTATACCGGTATCACGATTGCAGAGTACTTCCGTGATATGGGCTACTCCGTAGCCGTCATCGCGGATTCCACCTCCCGCTGGGCAGAGGCATTGCGCGAAATGTCCGGACGCTTGGAGGAAATGCCGGGTGAGGAAGGCTATCCCGCATACCTGACCTCCCGCTTGGCACAGTTCTACGAAAGAGCGGGTAAGGTGGTCTGCCTCGGCTCCGACGGGCGCGAGGGCGCACTTTCCGCCATCGGTGCAGTATCTCCGCAGGGCGGTGATATCTCCGAGCCCGTCACGCAGGCAACCCTGCGCATCGTTAAGGTGTTCTGGGGCTTGGATGCTTCTCTGGCTTACCGCCGCCACTTCCCGGCAATCAACTGGCTCAACTCCTATTCGCTCTATCGCGACCGTCTGTCGGGCTGGTTTTCCGAGAACGTTGCAAAAAATTGG
>JAFTLZ010000155.1 GCA_017452665.1 Clostridia bacterium | reverse complement strand
GGGAGCTATTGATTATCCACCGCGAAAAAAATCAACAAATATAGTTAAAAACCCTTTTTTTAATGTTTTGGGTGGGTGTGGGGACCCTTTTTCAAAAGGGTCCCCACGAAAAAACCAAAAACCACGAAAAAAAGAAGAAAGGAGTGACAGCAGATGGGAAAAATCAACGTACTGCCTTTTGCCGTTGCAAACTTAATCGCAGCAGGTGAGGTTGTGGACCGCCCCGCTTCGGTCATCAAGGAGCTGATGGAAAACGCCATCGACGCCGGAGCCGACAGCATCACGGTGGAGATTCAGAATGGCGGCGTAACCTTTATGCGCGTCACCGACAACGGTTGCGGCATGACGCCGGACGACCTTCCGGTGGCAATCCGCCGTCACGCCACCAGTAAAATCCGCGAGGCAGCAGACCTGGACGGTATCTTGACGCTGGGCTTTCGCGGCGAGGCGCTTGCTGCCATTGCATCCGTCTCGGATGTGCGCATCATCTCCAAAACCGCCGACGCACAGTTCGGAGCGGTGTTAGAGGCGCACAACGGCGAGATCGTGGGCGTGAGCGAGAGCGGTTGCTCCACGGGTACCTCGGTCATCGTGGAAAACCTCTTTGCCAACGTTCCCGCACGCCGCAAATTCCTCAAAAAGGACGTCACCGAATCCATGGCGGTCAGTGCAAACGTCGAGCGTGTGGCACTTTCCAACCCGCACATCGCCTTTCGTCTGATCATCGACGGAAACATTAAGCTGGAGACCGCGGGCGACGGTAATCTGCAAAATACCATTTACGCCGTGTTCGGCAAGGAGTTTGCCACGCGCCTGATCGAGGTCAACAGCGACCAGGACGGAATCGAGGTCACGGGCTTTATCGGCAGAACCGATAATTTCAAAGCCAACCGCAACCATCAAAACTTCTTCATCAACGGCAGATACGTCAAAAGTAAAACAGCCATGGCGGCGCTGGAGCAGGCGTATACCTCTTATATGCCGCCCGAAAAATTCCCGTGCTGTGTCCTCTACATCAAAATCAACCCCGCCCGTGTGGACGTCAACGTCCATCCCGCCAAGTTAGAGGTCAAATTCTCCAACGAAAAGGCGGTGTTCGAGGCAATCTATTATACCGTGCGCACCGCATTGGAAACCAACGTCACGCGCCCCGCAATCCAGCTGAATTTCGGCAACCGCGGAGCAAAACGGCCTGCCGCAGGCGGTTTTGGCGGACGGATGTCGGATGCTGCCGTTCCCGTGCGGGACGGAAAAAAGGAATCTTTGGCATCGCGCCAGCTTTCTTACGATCTGGAAAACAAAACCCAGCCCCAGCCGCAAATGCGAATGAGCGCGCAGGAATACCGCAATCTGTACGACAACGGTACCAAGCCGCCCTCGCCGACACCAAGCGCTCCGAAACCCCTAACCAAAGCGCCGCAGCCGCCCGTTGCGCCGCGCCTGCCGCAGGAGTCCGATGCTGAACCCGTCACGGTGCAAAACCGAGGTCACGTTCCGCAGGTCAGCGCAACCGTGCCGCAAAAAGAAGCGCCGCACGTTCCCACACCGCAGCCTTCTGCCACGCCCACACCGCAAGAGTCGCCCAAGCCGACGCCTCAGCCGGAGACATTTCCAAAGTCCGAGCCCCCTGCCGATCCCGCACCGGAACCCGACGCAACGCAAGCGCGTTCCGTTCCGCCCTATCGCATCGTGGGCGAGGTCTTTCATTCCTACGTGATTGTGGAGACCGAGGACAAAATGCTCCTGGTGGATAAGCACGCCGCACACGAAAGAATCCTGTTCGAGCAGCTCAAGGCGGGGCTTGCACAATCCGACGCAGGCTCACAGCTTTTGATGATCCCCGTTGACGTGATGATGACCAGCGGAGAGGTCGAAGCGCTTAGGGAGTACGCGGATGAGCTGGAAAAAATCGGCTTTTCTCTGCGATTTGCACGCAATACCGTCTCGGCGGACGCCATTCCGGAGGGAATCGGCAGCAACGCCGTTGCCGATATGCTGGGAACCATGGCAGGGCGGATCCTTGACGCCACGGGAAGCGTCAAGCTGACGCGGGATATCATTTTCGAAAAGGCGCTCTATCAGGCAGCCTGCAAGGCAGCCGTCAAGGCTGGGAGGGAATACGCCGACGGTCACATCCAATGGATCATCGGCAAGCTGATGGAAATTCCCGATATCACGTTTTGTCCGCACGGCAGACCCGTCGCGCTGGAAATGTCACACCACACCCTGGATAAGCAGTTCGACCGAACCGGCTTTTGACGGGGAACCGCTTTTGTATGTTCAAACGGCCTCGCCTGAACTGCGTTGCCCGTTTTGAATCCATTTTTTTGCTACAGGTGCAAGCTGAACTCTTGCAACCGGAAAGGATTTTTGTACGATGACGAAACAATTTGAAGTTCTCACCACCGATGGGCGCGCACGGCGCGGCGTCCTGCATACCGTGCACGGTGACATCCAGACCCCCGTTTTTATGAACGTGGGCACCTGCGGCGCCATCAAGGGTGGCATCAATACCATGGAGCTGCGCAAGATCGATTGCCAGGTCGAGCTTTCCAACACCTACCATCTGCATCTGCGTCCGGGCGACGGGCTGATCTATCAGCTTGGCGGTCTGCGCAAGTTTATGAACTGGGATGGTCCCGTGCTGACCGACAGCGGCGGATTTCAGGTGTTCTCGCTGTCAAAGCTGCGCAAAATCACCGAGGAAGGCGTTCACTTCCGCTCCCACCTCGACGGCAGCGCCATCTTTATGGGACCCGAGGAGAGTATGCAGATCCAATCTCACCTGGCGTCCACCATTGCCATGGCGTTTGACGAGTGCGTCGAAAACCCCGCCCCGCACGAATACTGCAAGCAGAGCATGGAGCGTACTTACCGCTGGTTGGTGCGTTGCCGCAACGAGATGGATCGCCTCAATGCGCTCCCCGATACCATCAACCGCCATCAAATGCTCTTCGGCATCAACCAGGGAGGCACGTACGAGGATCTGCGCATCGAGCACATGAAGATGATCTCGGAGGTCCCCTGCGAAGGGTATGCCATCGGCGGCCTTGCCGTGGGTGAGGAGACCGAGGAAATGTACCGCATCATTGACGCGGTCGAGCCGTATATGCCCAAGGAGAAACCGCGCTACCTGATGGGCGTGGGAACGCCCTGCAACATTCTGGAGGCAGTGCATTACGGCGTGGATTTCTTCGATTGCGTCATGCCCACGCGAAACGCCCGCCACGGAAACGTATTCACCTGGCACGGCAAGATGAACCTGACCAACGAAAAATACGCGCTGGACTCCCGCCCGATCGACTCCGGGTGTGATTGTCCTGCGTGCAAAAATTACAGTCGCGCGTACATCCGCCATTTGCTCAAGGCAAAGGAAACGGTGGGAATGACGCTGGCAGTTACGCACAATCTGTATTTTTACAATAACCTTACGCGTAAGATCCGTGAGGCTCTGGACGGCGGGTATTTTGAAAGCTTTTATCAGAAATACCGCAACATCCTCGGCGAACGGGTAGAGGATTGATCCCCCTGAAAAACACAACAGCCCCACGGCGTTTGCCGTGGGGCTTCGTTTGTCGGCAATCTCCCGAGGAAGAACACTTGTTCCTGCCATGGTTTACATTTTGTTCATAAAAATGGCGGACGAGCAAAAGTTTTTGAAAGTTGTCTTTATTTTAAGGATAATTTTTTTCAAAAATCTCTTTACTTTTGGAACGAAATGTGATATGATATTAAGGTAAGATCGAAACTCTCATCTGAAAAATTTACAGGAGGTCTTTTAATCAATGGCTATTGAAAGAAAAAAACTTTCCATGGACGGTAACACCGCTGCCGCGCACGTTTCCTATGCGTTTACGGAAGTTGCCGCCATCTACCCGATCACGCCTTCCTCGCCTATGGCGGAAGTCACGGATACCTGGGCTGCTACCGATAAGAACATCTTCGGCGAACCCGCAAGAAACATCTTCGGTGACACCGTTAAGGTGATGGAGATGCAGTCCGAGGCAGGTGCTGCAGGTGCCGTTCACGGCTCTTTGGCAGCAGGTGCTCTCACCACTACTTATACCGCATCTCAGGGTCTTCTTCTGATGATCCCGAATATGTACAAAATCGCAGGCGAGCTGCTCCCCTGCGTCATTCACGTGTCCGCACGCTGCGTGGCTTCTCACGCCCTCAACATCTTTGGCGATCACTCCGACGTCTACGCTTGCCGTCAGACCGGTTTCGCAATGATGGCTGAGTCCAACCAGCAGGAAATCATGGACCTGGGTGCCGTTGCACATCTGGCTACCATCAAGAGCCGCGTTCCGTTCCTGAACTTCTTCGACGGCTTCCGTACCTCTCACGAGGTTCAGAAGATCGAGGCTTGGGACTACAAGGATCTGGAAGAAATGGTCGATAAGGATGCCGTTGCCGCTTTCCGTGCACGTGCCCTCAACCCCGAGCATCCCGTTCTCCGCGGCTCCGCAGAAAACGGCGATATCTTCTTCCAGCACAGAGAGGCTTGCAACCCCTACTATGAGGCACTTCCCGCAATCGTGGAAGAGTACATGGATAAGGTCAATGCAAAGCTTGGTACCGATTACAAGCTCTTCAACTACTACGGCGCTCCCGATGCCGAAAAGGTCATCATCGCAATGGGCTCCGTTTGTGACGTTGCAGAGGAGGTCATCGACTACATGACCGCAGCCGGCGAAAAGGTCGGTCTTGTTAAGGTTCGCCTGTACAGACCCTTCGTTTCCGCAAAGCTTGCCGAGGCGCTTCCCGCTACGGTGAAGAAGATCGCAGTTCTCGACAGAACCAAGGAGCCCGGCGCACTGGGCGATCCTCTGTACCTGGACGTTGTTGCTGCTCTGGCTGAAACCGGCGTTAAGGCAAAGGTTGTCGGCGGCCGTTACGGTCTGGGCTCTAAGGATACCACTCCTGCTTCCATCTTTGCCGTATATGCAAACCTGGATAAGGAAGAGCCGAAGAACGGCTTCACCATCGGCATCGTAGACGACGTCACCGGTCACTCCCTTGAGGAGACCGAGGCTCCCGACACCGCATCTGCCGGCACTGTTGCCTGCAAGTTCTGGGGTCTGGGCGGCGACGGTACCGTCGGTGCAAACAAGAACTCCATCAAGATCATCGGTGACTACACCGACAAATACATTCAGGCATACTATCAGTATGACTCCAAGAAGACCAACGGCGTTACCATTTCGCACCTGCGCTTCGGTGACAAGGCAATCAAGTCTCCTTACTATATCACCAAGGCGAACTTTGTTGCCTGCCACGTTCCCGCTTACATTCTCAAGGGATACAAGGTCGTTCAGGACGTAAAGCCCGGCGGTACCTTCCTCTTGAACTGCCAGTGGAGCGCAGAGGAGTTGGATAAGCACCTCCCCAACTCGGTCAAGAGCTACATCGCAAAGAACAACATTCAGTTCTATATCATCAACGCAATCGACAAGGCACGTGAGATCGGTATGGGCAAGAGAACCAATACCATCCTGCAGTCTGCATTCTTCAAGCTGGCTGACATCATGTCCATTGACGAGGCAGTTGAGCACATGAAGTACATGGCAAAGAAGTCCTACCTGAAGAAGGGCGAGGCCGTTGTTGAAATGAACTACAAGGCAATCGACGCCGGCGTTGACGCATTGGTTAAGGTTGACGTTCCCGCCGCTTGGGCAGCCCTTGAGGCTGATGCCGCAGAGGCTCCCGCAACCGGCAAGAGAAGCGATCTCGTTGACTTCGTCAACAACATTGTCCGTCCCGTTTCCTCAATGAACGGTGACGCACTGCCTGTTTCCGCATTCACCGGCTATGCCGACGGTACCTTCCCGCAGGGTTCCGCAGCTTACGAAAAGCGCGGCGTTGCCGTAGACGTTCCCGTATGGTACGAGCAGAACTGCATCCAGTGTAACAGCTGTGCATTCGTATGTCCTCACGCCGCAATCCGTCCCTTTGCTATGACCGAGGAGGAGGCAGCAAACGCACCCGCTTCCACCAAGTTCGCAGCAAAGCCGGTTCTCAAAACCAACTCTAAGTTCACCATGGCAATCAGCCCGCTGGACTGCATGGGTTGTACCCTGTGCGTCAAGGCGTGCCCCGTAACCGCAAAGGCAATCAAGGATGGCACCCCCGAAAAGGCAGCAATGGCTATGACCTCTCAGGAAAGCCAGCTGGATCAGCAGGCAGCGTTCGACTACGCAGTAGCAAACGTTTCCGAGAAGAAGGAGCTGATCAATGCAACCGTCAAGGGCAGCCAGTTCAAGCAGCCCCTGCTCGAGTTCTCCGGCTCCTGCGCAGGATGCGCCGAGACCTCTTACGCACGTCTGGTTACCCAGCTGTTCGGTGAGAGAATGTATATCTCCAACGCAACCGGATGCTCCTCCATCTGGGGTGGCTCCGCTCCCGCAACGCCTTACACCGTCAACCGTGAGTCCGGCCGCGGTCCCGCATGGGGCAACTCCCTGTTCGAGGATAACGCAGAGCACGGCTTGGGTATCGCCCTGGGTCAGAAGACCATCCGCACCAGACTGATCGAGAAGGTGAAGGAAATGGCAGCTTCCGACAAGGCATCCGATGAGTTCAAGGCAGCAGCCGAGGCTTATCTCGCAACCGCAGAGGACGGCGAGAAGAACACCGCCGCTACCGCCGCTCTGGTCGTTGAGCTGGAAAAGGCAGCAGCCGCAGGTTGCCCCGTAGCTCCTCAGATCCTTGCAGAAAAGGCTTACCTCTCCAAGAAGTCCGTATGGATCTTCGGCGGTGACGGTTGGGCATACGACATCGGTTTCGGCGGTCTGGACCACGTTCTGGCTTCCGGTGAGGATGTTAATGTGTTCGTATTCGATACCGAGGTTTATTCCACCACCGGCGGACAGGCGTCCAAGGCTTCCAACATCGGTCAGGTTGCTCAGTTTGCAGCAGCAGGTAAGGCAATCGGCAAGAAGAGCCTGGCAGAAATCGCAATGTCTTACGGCTACGTATACGTCGCACAGGTTGCTATGGGCGCTGATATGAACCAGCTGCTCAAGGCACTGAAGGAGGCAGAAGCTTACCACGGTCCTTCCCTCATCATCGGCTACGCTCCTTGCGAAATGCACGGTTTGAAGGGCGGTATGCAGAACTGCCAGCTCGAAATGAAGAAGGCAGTTGAGGCAGGCTACTGGCAGATGTTCCGCTACAATCCTACGCTCGAGAGCAACAAGCTGTCCATCGATAGCAAGGCTCCCACCGCGGATTACGTAGAATTCATCAAGACCGAGACCCGTTATGCACGTCTGGCACAGTCCTTCCCCGAAAGAGCAGCAGAGCTCTTCGAAAAGGCAAACAACAACGCTAAGGCGAAGTACGACAGACTGCTCAGAATGGGCAAGCTCTACGAATAAATAAAACCCGCGCAGGGGACTTTGCAAAAAGTCCCCTGCGTTTTTTGGTTTTGACTATTTCCGGTGAGTAATGAGGTTAGCCCGCATCTTGATCTCCGCTCGCAAAAATTCGACAAAAAGCGCACACGTACCGCAAAATGCAAGCATATCCTGTTAGCAGAGGTTCCCGCACGGAAGAAAATTCCTGCTCAAAAGTTTGCCAAAAGCGTTTAAGTTCTTCGGTTTGGTGGGAAGAATAGGAATGTCAAGCGATGGCAGTGCATACCTGCTACCGTTTGGGAACCAGCGAAAGGAAAGGAAATAAGACCATGAGTGTCAAACGCGGAGATATTTATTACGCGGATCTGAGCCCGGTTGTCGGTTCGGAGCAGGGAGGCTTGCGCCCGGTGCTGATCGTTCAAAACGACATCGGAAACCGTTATAGCCCCACGGTCATCGCGGCGGCAATTACTTCACGCATGAGCAAAACCAAGCTACCTACCCACATCGACGTTTACGCAAACGAGGTCGGGCTCGCCAAGGATTCGGTGATCCTGCTGGAGCAAATCCGCACTTTGGATAAACGGCGCCTCAAGGAAAAAATGGGGCATCTGGACGAGGGAATGATGAACCACGTGAATATGGCAATCGCAATCAGCTTCGGGCTGGGGAACCCCGAGGAGGATGCCGCCGCACGCGCCATGATGCAACAGATGAATGCATCATCCGCACACCACGTGGCAATGCGAACCGGTGTTGCAACAGCGGAAAAGACGGACGCAACTCCGCCGGCAGTTGCCGCCGTGACCGAGCCACCGTCGGCACAAGGATGATTCTGCTTTTCAAATTTGCCGAGCGTGAAAAAATGTTAGCCTCCAATGCGCTTTGCGCATTGGAGGCTAACATTAGAGTATAGAAGAAAAGCGTTCACACCAAGGCAAAATGCTGAGGCGTAAACGCTTTTTGTCTACAGTCTGCCCCGGCATATTTTAGGTCTGTCGGGGTTTGGTTATCATGACATGAATTTTTCTTTTTTGTCAAGTATCTTTTGTCTTTCTTGCTCACTTAATCTATTGAATTTTGTAAGTGTATTTCTTACTTTTTTATCGGATGTTAGTTTTTTGATTCTTCCTACTTGAATAGGATAAGTAAAAATCAAATGCACCCCAAAATCTAAAAGTGTAAGCTTTTTTGCACAGGAGACAACCTCTTTTCTATTTGTTGGAAAAGCATTAGAACATTTACAAAGAACACCGTTACAAGATGCTTCAAAAAACATATATGCCATAGGAATAAGTTCAAGCAGATCGAATTTGTCGAGCGTGCCAAAAACATATTCTTGATCACATAAATGTATAACATCCTTCTCCTTTGCTCCGGATATCACGTAAGTACATCCAACGCGAAGTAGCGTTTTATCAAGCATTGAAAGCATTACATTGCCAACCTTTTGGGCAAGTTTATCCTTCCAATCTTGAACCGCTATATCCGACAAAGCAGCCTTATAATCAGCCATTTTCGGTATGACTGTCAATTCAAAATCGTGGCTTCTTATATCTATTTCTAATTCATAAGGATGATCCGGTTCAACTTCTTCCAAATTTACAAAATAATTTTGTCTTTCAAATGCGTCTGTAATTATAACATCACAATTATATATACTGCTGGAAAACTGCAATGATATTTTCATCATTATTGTCTCCGTTTTATTGCCAGTTTCGCCTTTGCATTACAGCGTTGCTTGCAACGCGCGCATCGGATAAAGCCCATACCCCCTACGGATGTAATACCATTATATCACAAAATCGGTTGCTTGTCAAATGATGCATCGCCTTACGGCGATATGATGTTATGCTTCGCATAATGATGTTGCTCCCGATGGTCGCAATGATGCGATGTTTGCCATAAAATGTGGCGAAGCCACACATCATTCGCGGAGCGAACATCATTGGCGAAGCCAACATCATTTGCCAAAGGCAAACATCATTCAAAAAACGCACTTTTGTCTACTGACAAAAGTACGTTTTTTGTTGGTGCCGGTAGTCGGGGTCGAACCGACACGGTATCGCTACCACTGGATTTTGAGTCCAGCACGTCTGCCAATTCCATCATACCGGCGTATAACAAATGATATTATACCATAACTTGCAGCAAAAATCAAGAGGTTTTTTAAAAATAATTAGATTTTTTTCAGCGCTTGCAAGCAAAAGGGTAAAAAGTTGAAAGAGAGGCGCCCAACAAGCGTCCCTCTTTCAAGGCTTTGTGGCATCAAGCGTCCTTCTTGACGTCCAGAACCTGTTTTCCATTATAGAAGCCGCACACCTTGCAAACGCAGTGATTCTTAACGAATGCATCACATGCAGGGTTGGAGCACTTGTTCATGCCGGGCATAGAGAGCTTGCTGTTGTTGGAGCGTCTCTTGTCTCTGCGGGCTTTGGATACTTTTTTCTTCGGTACTGCCATGTCTACACCTCCTCTTACTTATCTTCCTCATTTTTGTCAAACAGCTTCTTCAGCACGGCAAGCCGCGGATCCGGTTCCGATTTGGGGCAACCGCAATCGCCAAGGCGAAGGGGTTTTCCGCACTTCGGACATAGGCCGGGGCAATCCTCCTGGCACAAGAACCGCATCGGGAAGGAGAGGATCAATTCCTCGCGAATCTCCTCATCCAGGTCAAGCCTGCCGTTTTCAATCACGGCGTACTCGTCCACGTTTTCCTCCAGCTGTTTCTCGGTAAGGGTCCCCTCCGCAGCGACCGTCCGTTCGAGCTGAACGGCAAAGTCTCCGCTGACGGGCTCCAGACAGCGAGCGCACTCCGCGCGATAAGCAATGGTTGCCGTCAAGGTCAGGCGCATATAGCCTGCCTCGTCGGTGATATCACCCACCACGTGAGCGTCGCCGTCGAATTCCGCGCCATCCGGAAGATCGGGAGTCAGCAGATAATCAATGTGAATGTGGTCGGTCTCACCGCGAAGCATCGGGCGCATATCCAAAACCATGATCATCTACCTCCCATTTTCGGTTGACATAAAATGCGACATCTAATATTATAACTGTTTCGCGCGCATTTGTCAATAGTTTTTTTGCATTTTTCGGTGAAATGTTTCGCCAAAGCCACGTTTTTTCTGGGGAGTTTTGAAAAAAGACGCGGTTTTTCCACACCCTTTCAAAACTTTTATACCGATTTATAGGATAGGTGCGGCAGGAACATTTCCTGCCTCGTCAATTTTTATTATGTGTTGAAAGTTTTGAGGGGCGTGGGGGACTTTTTCAAAAGTCCCCCAAAAACGCGTCCTTTTTCAAAAGGTTCCCAAAAAATCGCGCCTCTAACCACGTCCCCGCACTTCACGGTTGACAAACGGCTACCAAAATGTTATAATGACTGTAATCAGCTTTTAGAGAGGAGAGAACCGTGAAAACCGCCGGGATCATTTGTGAATGTAACCCCCTGCACGCAGGGCATTTGTATTTGGTGGAGCAAGCGCGAAGGAGCGGCGCCGATGCCGTGGTCTGCGTAATGAGCGGCTGCTTCGTCCAGCGCGGAGAAGCCGCCGTGCTGGATCCTTACGCACGCGCCGAAATGCTGATCCGTTCGGGTGCGGACGCAGTTCTGGAGCTCCCGTTCCCGTTTTCGGCGTCAGGCGCGGAGTTTTTCGGCAAAGCGGGCGTGGAGATCCTTTCCCGCCTCGGCGTGGACGAGCTTTGGTTTGGCACGGAGTGCGGGGATCTTGAGCGGCTCTCTGCCTTGGCAAGGGCGGCAGACGACGAGTCCTTCATCGCCTCCTACATTGCCGACGCGGCAGGGAATCTTGGCACGGCAAAAGCCTATTTCAACGGCTTGCAAAATGCGCTCGGCGGTGACGTCGCTTGCTCGCCAAACGACATTCTGGCAATTTCCTATCTGCGCGCCATTACGGCATTGAACTCCAACCTCCGCCCGGTCACGGTCAAACGCCGCGGCAGTGGTTATGCAGAAACCGACCTGCATGAAGGAATGTTTCCCTCCGCAACAGCCCTGCGGCTCGCTTGGCTGACCGAGGGCAGTGCCGCGATCCTGCCGTTTCTGCCACACGGATGCGGAGAGATCCTTTTGCGCGAGGAGCAAGCGGGACACGCACCTGCAAGCATCAACCGCGTCGCACCTTGGCTTCTCGGCACTTTTCGCCTTACTCCAACCGAGAACTTGGAGGCGATCGCGGGCTTGGGCGGCGGCTTGGCGGGGCGCATGAAGCACGCGGCTTTGCAGGCAACCTCGGCAGAGGACTTTTACGCCCTTTGTGCCACCAAAAAATACACCAACGCCAGGGTGCGCCGCGGCGCGTTGATGGCACTTGCGGGCGTGAAGGAGGATGCTTTGCGCCAACCGATCGCTTACGTTCGTCTGCTGGCGGCAGATCCGCGCGGCTGTGCCTTTCTTTCCGCCGTGCGCAAACGGTCGGAGATCACCGTAGTAACACGCCAAACCGATCTCCCGCAAACGCCCGCGGCAAAGGCGCAATTCTCGCTGGAAGAGCGCGAAACGGCGCTGTATTCACTCTGTTTGCCCACCGCGCAACCGGCTGATGCGCTCCTGCGGCGAACTCCTTTGATCCTTTCGGATGAGAAAAAATAAAAAAATCGCAAAAAATCGGAAAAAGGTCTTGACAGAACGCAAAAAATCGTGTATAATTTGAAAAGATAATTTTGGTTTGGGATCATTCCCACGATATTATCTCTTGTTTACCGGTGGAGGGGGGGATATAAAATGGCAGAAATCAGAGTCAAGGAAGGCGAGTCTCTCGACAGCGCTCTTCGTCGCTTTAAGCGTGCAACCGCCCGTTCAGGCATCCTCACCGAGCTTCGCAAGAGAGAGCACTATGAGAAGCCGAGCGTGAAACGTAAGAAGAAGTCTGAAGCAGCCAGAAAGCGCAAGTACAAATAATTGTACCCGCTAAAAAGAAAACCGGATGGCACTCCCATCCGGTCTATTTTTTTGTAAGGACGCAGTTGTTAGGGAACTTTTAAAAGGACGCGGATTTTTGTGGGAGACTTTTGAAAAAGGATGCGGTTTTTGGGAAAACTTTTTCAAAAGTTTTCCCACAAAATCGCGCCCCAAAACATATCTTTTACAACCCCAACTGCTTGGCTTGCCGCGGAGAATAGCCAAGCGTTTTTTTGTACATACGGAAGAATACCGAATAATCGCTAAAGCCGTACTTGGCACAAACAGCGCCGGACGACATCCCGGACATCAGATCATTGTGCGCGGCAAAGATCTTTTTTTGCATAATGTATTGCTTCAAGCCAATTTGCATCGCCTGCGAAAATACGTTTTGCAAATAGGACTTGGAAAGCATCATTTCCCGCGCCAAAAAATCGGCGTCAATCGGCTCTTCAATGTGCTCCGAGATTAAACGAATCATGCTGTCCACCAAGGGGTTGCGGGATGGCTCCACTTTTACCGAGTTCTCCATGCGATAGCTTCCAAACACCAATAGCTCCCGCAAAAGTGCCTCCGCACAAACGGCAAAATCCTCCTCCTCGTAGGTCTTGTGATAAACGTCCAGCATCCTGAAAAAATGGCAGAACTCCGCATCGTTTTTGATGTTGATGATCCACGGATGCGAGAACAATTTTTTTGCGTGCTGAGGAGGGATCAGAGCCTGATGAAAGTCCAACACGTAGTTCTCATAGGGAACCGGTGCCTTCGGGATAAAGCAGTGGTAGGTTGCTTTCGGAATCGCCAACAGATCGTACGGGCGCGGTCGGTACAAAATGCCGTCTACGTTGTATTCTGCATCGCCCTGTACAAACAGCAAAAGCTCACAGCAATCGTGCATATGCTGGGCGTACTGATCCGCGCTTGGCGTTTCCACGTATTTGTGAGAAATTTCATATACGGGATAGCCGAGCTTTGCCTCAAACATCTATTTTTCGCCTCCTTTTGCTTCATTCATCTTATTTTAACACAGAAAAGTAAAAAATGCAATAAAAAAGATAAAAAATGCTATTTCTTTTTTTATTTTCATGTGTTATACTAAAATTGCGTATCAAACGCGCAGATGAATTTGGGATTTTTTTGTAGATATAACACAAGGAGGATTTCTTATGAAAAAAATGAGAGTAGCCATCATCGGTCAGGGACGCAGCGGCCGCGATATTCACGGCAAGCATTTTCTCTCCGAGAATAACGACAACGCCGAGGTCGTTGCCGTCGTTGATGCGCTGGAGGACCGCAGAGAGCGCGCGAAAAAGGATTTCGGCTGCGATGCTTACGCCGACTACCGCGAGCTGTTTGACAGAAAGGATATCGACCTGATCGTCAACGCATCCTTTTCGCACCAGCACTTCGCCATCGCAAAGGATTGCCTGGAGCACGGCTACAACGTGCTCAACGAAAAGCCCTTTGCAAAAACCTCCTACGAGGCAATGGAGCTGACCCGCATCGCCAAGGAAAAGGGCGTCATCGTCACCGCCTTCCATCAGTCGCTTTACGCGCCTCCCGTGCTGAAAATGAAGGAGGTGCTGACAAGCGGTAAGATCGGTGAGGTCATGCAGATCAACCTCTGCTACTCCGGCTTCTCCCGCCGTTGGGACTGGCAAACCCTGCAGTGCTTCTGCGCCGGCGGCGTGTATAATACCGCTCCCCATGCCATTGGTGTCGGCTTGGATCTGATCGGCTGGGATCCCGCCGCAAAGGTGACCTACAGCTATCTGGGCAAAACCGCTTTCAACAGCGGCGACGCAAATGACTTTGCAAAAATCATCATCACCGCTCCCGGCAAGCCTACCATTGATATCGAGTGCAACAACAACGACGCTTATAAGCCCGAGCCCTTCAAGATCTTTGGCACTAAGGGTACCATCGCAACCGGCCCCTTCGCAAACAGCGTCAAGGTGAAATATATCATCCCAGAAGAGCTGGAGGCACGCCCCGTGATTATGGAGCCCCTGCGCCAGCCCGAAACCGGATATCCCGCATACTGCGGCGAAAAGCTCAACTTCCACGAGGAGGAGCTGACCGCCGAGGGTGACGTGTTCAGCACCGGTTCATCGATCTTCTACCATATGCTGTACGATGCAATCATGCTGGGCAAGCCGCTGGATATCACGCCCGAAAAGGCAGGCAAGGTCATCGAGATCATCGAGGCTGTGCACGTACAAAATCCGCTGCCTGTGCTGTATGGGCTGCCGGAATCCAAAGTATGAATACCATTTCCAATATACAATTACCGAAAAGGAGTATCAGTTATCATGAAAAAAATGAGAGTTGCCATCATCGGTCAGGGACGTAGCGGTCGCGGAATCCACGGCGAGTATTTCCTCTCCGAAGCAAACAAAAATATCCAAGTCGTTGCCATCGTGGACGAAATCGAGGAGCGCCGCGAAAAGGGCATGAAGGAATTCGGCTGTGACGGATATGCAAACTACACCGAGCTGTTCGGCAGAAACGACATCGATCTGATCGTCAACGCATCCTTCTCGCATATGCACTTTGCCATCGCAAAGGATTGCTTGGAGCACGGCTACAACGTGCTCAACGAAAAGCCCTTCGCAAAAACCGTATACGAGTGCATGACGCTCCGCAAGATCGCTGAGGAAAAGGGACTTATCGTCACCGCCTTTCATCAGTCGCTCTACGGTCCTACCGTGCTCAAGATCAAGGAGATCATCGAGTCCGGTAAGATCGGCAATGTCAAGCAGATCAACCTGCGCTACTCCGGCTTTTCCCGCCGTTGGGATTGGCAGACCCTGCAGTGCTTCTGCGCAGGCGGCGTCTATAATACCGCACCGCATCCCATCGGCATCGGCTTGAGCCTGATCGATTGGGATCCCGCCGCACAGGTCGCATATTCTCACCTGGATATGGCGCTCACCAGCGGTGACGCCAACGATATGGCAAAAATCATCATCACCGCACCCGGCAAGCCCTTGATCGACATCGAGGTCAACTCTGCCGACGCCTACGCGCCCAAGCAGTTCAAGATCCTTGGTGACAAGGGAACCATCTACTGCGGCGTCACGGGTGACGTCAGCGTCAAGTACATCGTTCCCGACGAGCTGGAGCCCCGCCCCGTGATCAGAACCCCGCTGACCAACCCCACCACCGGCAAGCCCGCATACTGCGGTGAAAAGCTGCCCGTCCACGAGGAGACGATTCCCACCGGCGGTGATACCTTCGGCAGCGCCAGCCAGATCTTCTACGATAAGCTGTACGATACCATCATGAACGGCGCCCCCCTGGAGGTCACTGCCGAAAAGGCAACCAAGGCAATCGAAATCATCGAGGCGGTGCACGCACAAAATCCGCTGCCCCTGAAATATTGATCAAATTCAGAAAAAGGAGACTGTTACCATGTTTAAAATTGCAATTCTCGGCTGTGAAAACTCTCATGCCAATAACTTTTTAAAGCAGCTCAAAGAGGGCAGACACGACGATGTCACCGTAGTCGGCGTATATTCCGACGAGGAAGCCCCCTGCCAGAAGATCCACGATGAATTCGGCACCTACGTTATGAAGAGCTACGACGAGCTCGTCGGTCAGGTTGATGGTATCATGATCACCGCCCGCCACGGCGACAACCACTACAAATATGCAAAGCCCTATCTCCCCTCCGGTATCCCCATGTTCATCGATAAGCCCATCACCTGCAACGGCGAGGAGGCTGTGGAGTTCATGAGAGAGGCAAAGAAATACAATGTCCGTCTGTGCGGCGGTTCCTCCTGCAAGTATCTGGAAACGATCACCGAGATGGCAAAGCAGGTCAAGGACGGTGAGTTCGGAACCATCCGCGGCGGGAATATCTGCGCGCCGCTTGCAATGCAAAGCCCCTACGGCGGCTTCTACTTCTATTCCCAGCACCTGGTTGAGATGATGACCACCGTGTTCGGCAACGAGGTGCAGGAGGTCTCTGCACTGGCGTGCGGCGACGATATGGCGTTCGTTGCAAAATACGCGAGCTACGCCATCACCGGCTCCTATTCCAGCGAGGGCTGGTACTATCACGCAACCGTGTTCGGCGGAAAGGGTCTGCGCTCCGAGAAGTGTGAGTTCACCTCCGTTCCCACCCAGATCGAGTTCGACGATATGTACGACCTGCTGTGTGGCAAGGAAATGAAGGAGTCCTACGACGATTTCATCCGTCCCGTATTCATTCTGAACGCGCTGGAGACTTCGATGAAGTCCGGAAAGAGCGAAAAGGTCAACGTCATTCCCGTTTGATTAAAAATAGATTTTGAGAGGATAGAAATATATGTTAAAGAAAATTGTCAAAGATAAATTGGCGGTTCAAATCTATCAGACCCGCGCCGAGGCAGGCAAGGACGCCGCACGCGACGGTGCAAATGCCATCCGTGAGCTGCTGGCAAAGCAGGAGTGGGTCAACATCATTTTTGCCGCCGCACCTTCGCAAAACGATACCCTGGCGGCTCTGTTTGAGGAGCCCGGCATTGATTGGACCCGTTGCCGTGCCTTCCATATGGACGAGTACGTCGGTTTCCCGAAGGAAAAGGAGCAAAGCTTCGGTTACTACCTCTACGAGCACGTGTTCGGCAAGCTGCCCTTTGGTGAGGTGCACTATGTCAACGGTGCCAACCCCAATCCCGAAGCAGAGTGCAAACGCTACGGCGACCTGCTGACCAAATATCCCACCGACGTGGTGTTCCTCGGTATCGGCGAGAACGCCCACATCGCGTTCAACGATCCCTGGGTTGCCGATTTCAACGATCCCCAAAAGGTCAAGCTGGTGCCGTTGGATGAGACCTGCCGCAATCAGCAGGTGCACGACGGTTGCTTTGCAACACTTGCCGACGTTCCCACCCACGCTTTCACGCTGACCATCCCCTCCCTTACCGCCGCAAAGGTCATGATCTGCACCGTTCCCGCGGCAACCAAGGCAAACGCGGTCTACAGCACCGTCAACGCCGAGATCAGCGCCGACGTTCCCGCAACTGTCATGCGTCTGCATAACAACGCCGTGATGTACTGCGATGCAGAAAGCGGAGCACAGCTGCTATGATGACAGAAATTATCAACGGCAAGGTGATCCGCAACGGTAAGATCCTTGAGGAAAGCGTTTATTTTGCCGACGGAAAAATCCTGTCCAAAAGAGAAGCCGCCATCGGTGGCGCTCCCGACCGTGTGATCGACGCCGAGGGCAATTATGTTTCCGCAGGCTTTATCGATCTGCATCTGCACGGCGGTGGCGGATACGACTTTATGGACGGCACCGAGGAAGCATTCCGCGGCGTTGCGGAATTCCACGCAAAATACGGTACCACCGCCATGTGTCCTACGGCAACCTCCGGCCCGTTTGAGGAAATGATGAATATGTTCAATGCCTACCGCAAGGTTGTACAAACCGGTTGCAACGGCGCAGACTTTATCGGTATGCATATGGAGGGACCCTACTTCGCACTCTCGCAAAAGGGCGCGCAGGATCCCAAATACGTGCGCGATCCCGATCCGGAGGAATACGAAAAGCTGCTTGCCGCTACCAACGATATCGTTCGCTGGAGCATCGCTCCCGAACGCGATAAGGATTATACCTTTGCAAAGGAGCTTTCCAAGCGCGGGATTTGGCTCAGCGCGGCACACACCGATGCCAACTGCCACCAGATTCAGGACGCGGCAAAGCACGGGTATAACCACATGACGCATTTCTACTCCTGTATGAAGGGAATGGAGCGCGTCAACGGAATGCGTATTGCAGGCGCCATCGAGGCGGCATATCTTGACGATGACATCACCGTGGAGATCATTGCCGACGGAATGCATCTGCCATACGAGCTGTTGCAAATGGTCTATAAGATCAAAGGCCCCGACCGCACCGCATTGATCACCGACGCGATGCGCGCCGCAGGCTCCCCCGACGGAAGCGACGCCATGATGGGAAGCCTTGCCAACGGGCAAATGGTTCATATCGACCGCGGTGTGGCATGGTTGCCCGATGGGCAAGCCTTTGCCGGAAGCGTTGCCACCACCGATCGTCTCGTGCGCACGATGCGCAAGGCAGGCATCCCGCTGGTAGACGCGATCAAGATGGCAAGTGAAACTCCCGCACGCCTTGTGGGCTGTACTGCTAAGGGAACGCTTGAGAGTGGAAAGGACGCAGACATCGTCATTTTTGATGAGGAAATCCAGATGAAGCACGTGTTTGTGCGTGGCAAAAAGGTTGTATAATGCATTAAAAACGCTCAAAATCGGCTGATTTTGATGTGATTTCGCTCAATTTTACCCCGGTTTTGCCGCATTTTGTGCCACTTTGTGCCATTTTTATCCCTACAGGAACCCCAAAAACTGCCCGTGGGAGGATGCAAAAGCATCCTCCCACGGGCAGTTTTTTGCGTGTATCGACTTGGCAAATATTCGATCTTTTCATTTTCTGTTGACAAAAAAACGCGAATGTGGTATAATAGTAGACGGTTGGTCTGCTTGATACTGCTTTTTGGGGAGGATTGTTGTCAAAAAATAAAAGAAATGTCAGAATAAGCTGATGAAAAATCAGCTGTAACAAATATTTGGATCAAAGAAAGAAGGAACATGGTTTTATGTTTGCCAATATTTTAAAAAAATATCGTTCGCGCAAACTTGTATTGTTACTTTTTGATATACTTTGCTATGCGCTCGTTGCCGTTTTTTATTATGTCGGCACAAAATTGTTTGATAATTCGCTGTCGTATCAGCTACAAAGCTATGCTGTAAACTCCTGCATTTTACTGTTTTCCATGCTTGCGTGGAGATTTATATTTGGAATTTACAGTACTACGTGGCGATACACCAGTACTTTCATCTATTTAAAAATGATTTTGGCGGATGCCGCAGGCGGTGTCAGCGCGATTTTGATCAGTCATATTACAACTTTTTACTATGACGTATGGCTGTTTGTGATCGTTGCCTCGCTGTCGGCCTTGATGGGAATTGGCTCTCGCCTGGTTTACCGCATGTTTTACCGACACCGTTCGCAAATTCAGGACGATGACGGCACCTACAAAATTCCCGTTGCTATCGTTGGCGCGGGTCAGCTCGGTGCACTTTTGGCAGAGGAGCTGTTATACAGCAAACATTCTAAATACAAGCCGCTCTTTTTCATCGACCGCGACACCACAAAGGTTGGAAGCCGCGTTGCGGGTTTGAAGGTGTACGGCGAGGATGAACACATCGTTGAATTTGTAAAAATGCAGGGCGTCAGTGAGATTTTCATTGCATTGACGGGCTTGGACAGTGACACTGCTGCCGGACTTTATGAGCGGTATAGCAAAACGATGTGTAAGATCAAAATTTATGATCTGCCCTTTAAGGATGCGGAGCCGGAGGATGAGATCAAACAGCCGCAAAAGGGGCATTTGCACGATTTTCGTATTGAGGACCTTTTGTTCCGCAAATCGCTTTCCTTTAACAATCCAGCGGCGTTCCAGTATTATTCCGGAAAGAAGGTTCTTGTAACCGGCGGTGGCGGCTCGATTGGAAGCGAGCTTTGCCGACAGATTGCCAAGTGCCGCCCGGCTCAGCTGATCATTTTGGATATTTATGAAAATAACGCATATGATATCCAGCAGGATCTGACCCGTCAGTATGGGGAACGGTTGAACCTTGCCGTGGAGATTGCCTCGGTTCGCGACCGCGAGCGCTTGGATGCGATCTTTAATCGCTACCGTCCTGATATCGTGTTTCACGCTGCGGCGCACAAGCACGTTCCGCTGATGGAGCACAGCGCCGGGGAAGCGATCAAAAACAACGTACTGGGTACATACAATACTGCCGACATGGCGGAAAAATACAACGTATGTAAGTTTATTCTGGTCTCCACCGACAAGGCAGTAAACCCCACCAACATCATGGGCGCCTCCAAGCGGATGTGCGAGATGATTGTGCAATGCCGAACCGACAGCAAAACCGCGTTTGCGGCGGTGCGCTTTGGCAACGTGCTGGGATCGAACGGATCGGTAATTCCCTTGTTCCGCAAGCAGATAGCCGAGGGCGGTCCCGTGACCATTACGGACAAGCGTATCATTCGCTATTTTATGACCATCCCCGAAGCAAGCCAGCTGGTGGTTCAAGCGGGCGCGATGGCAAAAAAGGGCGAATTGTTTGTGCTGGATATGGGCAAGCCTGTGCGAATTTACGATCTGGCAGTGAATATGATCCGTTTGTGCGGATACACGCCGAACGTGGACATCAAAATTGAAGAGGTCGGTCTGCGGCCGGGTGAAAAGCTATATGAGGAGCTGTTGATCAAGACCGAAACCTTGTCGAAAACCGAGAACAGTATGATTTTTGTTGAAACCGACGCACCGTTGAGCCGTGATGCCGTTCAGCACAAGATTGACCGCCTTTGCCGTGCGGTTGCGCGCGCCGAGCAAAATATGGATTCCGACGTGATTCGTGCGGCTTTGCACGAAACGGTACCGACCTTCCGGGAACCGGAGGAGGTCAACAAGGATGCCGCTGCTTCGGACGAGATGAAGCAGGCGAGAGTTAAGGATGAAAGCAAGGAAAGGGTACTTTCCTGACGAATGCGACGATAACATCAAAAGAACCCGCCGATGGCGTGGATGCTTGAAACAAAGCATTTGCGCGATCGGCGGGATTTTTTTAAGAAGTTGTAAATAATGTGACTCTTTTCAAAAAATGATTTCAAATACTTGAAATCACATCCAAAATATGTTAAAATGTAATCACAACAAACTAAATACTTATGGAGGATTTGATCAATGAAAAGAAATTTGATGAGTTCGTTTTTGGTATTTATTGCTACTCTCTTTGTTTTCAGCCTTGCGGGGTGCGAGGTCACAGGCGACGAAACAGATACTACCACGGAAGCAAACACTACTACCGAGGAAGATACCACCACCGAGGAAGGTACTACCACAGCCGATGATACAGAGTCTACTACGGGCGATGAAGTCATAGTCGTAGAACCCATTGAAGGGGAGGTTCCACTGGATGATTCTTTGGTTTCTGCGCTGCGCGATTATTTGAAAAACCTTTTTACTGAATATGATTTGCTTGCAAGTGATTCTTTTGAGGATAAATTAACCTCTATCAAACAAGGAAAGTTGCCCATCCACGTCGTATTGGATTCTTCCAACTATTATTATGCTTGCGCTTATTATATGGAAAATCCGGAGCAACACCCTGAATCCTCCTGTTTGTTTTATTGCTGTGTCGATGACTATATTTGGGTAGGCTTTGAAAATGAGCAGCAAATTCCGGATTCTTACCAAGGCAATGAGTTTGTTGTGGCGTTTCAGATCAATTTGACTTCGCTGTGTCAAAACATTTTGGAAGAAGAAAACAGCAACATTACGTCAGAGCATTTTCAAATCTATGAGACCGAATTCACAGATGGTTTCAATACAGCACCCCCGCTTTCTGTTAGCGATGCTTATGTTTATTTAGCCTCCGCAAAGCAAAATCCGCTCTATTTTTGTAACCGACACACCCTTCATAAATATTCTTCCTTTTCTTGTATTCAGCTCGACGGTCAGTGGTATATTCCCATGCGTATTGCTACCGAATATGCGGATGGCGATCTTCACGAGGTCAGTTTGGCTTCGAATTTTGGAGTATACTATGATGACTTAACAAGCATCATGATTACCGGCCAATACAGTACAACCGCAGAAAATGGGAATACCTATCATTATGGCCTTTTCAAATTAGAGGACATAGCAAACTTAATGAAAAAATAAGGAGCTATGGTGATACCTGCCAAACGGCACCGTCGTTTTGGTTGACGAGGATATTGATGCCTATATGAATGGAAACCTGATTTTCTATTCGGGTGAAACAGAATAGAGTGTAACACAAAAGGATGCTGTAAAAACGGCATCCTATTGTGTTAATTTATTTGTGCGGTGAAAGTTTTGAAAGGGTGTGGGAAAACTTTTTCAAAAGTTTTCCCACGAAAAAACGCGTCCTGTATTAGAATATTACCAGTTGAAGAGCTCGGCGGTCTGGCGGTTGCAGAAGCCGCAATCGCGGTAAGAGAGCGGCTCAAAGCTGACGCGGCGCAAAAGGGTGGCAATTTCCAGGTTGCGGTGCCCTGTGGCATTTGACCACGGCGCTTTGGGAAATCCGTATCGGCGCGCGCCGTACAAAATGGCGCTTGTTCCACTGTGGAGCGTGTGCCACGTGGTTTGCAGGATGCCGTAGGTGTGGCACTCCAGCGCGGTTTGATGGTGGGCGTTGATGTTGGCGGGAGCATCCCACGGGCAACCCAGTACGTCAAAGCCGTGCTTTTGGAACAGAACGGTGGAGGGAATAGGTGCGCTTTTGATCTCGTAATGCCAATCGGCGATCACGCTTTGCGGATGCAGGGAATTTAACAGCGTGATCGTTTTTTCGGTTTGCTTCGCGGCGGTGATACGCTTTTCCTCGGAGTCGGAATTGGTGTTGTAGGCGACGATCATATCCCCCCATAGGATCGGGCGGCGCCCTTCGGACACGACCTCATCGGTCACGGCTTTCAGATAGTCAGGAAGTCCGTTTGCGGGATAGTAGGACGAGGAATACAGATGCGCTTCGTCACAGCCGATGTGGAAATACGCACCGTTTCCGAACAGCTCGTAAAGCTCCTCACGCATCCGACGCAGAAGCTTTTTGGGCTGCTCATCGAAGATGTTCCAGCACCACCCGTCCGGAGTGAAGAGCGATTGCAGGCGGGGATTCTGATCCAGCACGACGTGCTTGCCGCAATCAATGCGCGAGGAAGAGGCGTGACCGAGATGATTGACCATGGGAATGGGCTCCATACCAAGGACGCGCGCTTCCTGCAGGATCGGACGGATGTCCTCTTTGTCAAAGGCTTCGGGCCAGGCAAGCTCACGCAGGCAGTCGTAGCGCAGGGTGCCCCAGAATTCCAGCACCACGTGGGTGTAGGACAGAACGCCGCACAAGCGAACCAGGCGGGCAAGCGTGGGGAGGGAGGTCTCAGGAAAGACGCAGAGGTGGATCATGCGGCGGGAGATCGAAAATCTGCCGCGAATGTCTTGGCAGGCTGCGCGCAGGCGCCCGTCGGCGGTCATTTCAATTTGGATCAGAAATGCAGAAAAACCGCGCATGAGGGTGGCACGGTCCTGCCCGCAGATCCCGATGCCGTCTGGGCGGATGCAAACGGTGTATTCTTCGCCGTTCTGCAGGGGCAGATAGGTGGCGTTTCCGATGCCGATTTGGTAAGAGGTGCCGATTTGTGTGTTCAGCGTGCTTGCACGGTAGCAAAAGTGATGCCAAAGCGTTTTTAGGAAGGGGGTGTCCGCATCCGTTGGAACCGTTGCGGTGACGGACGGATCAAGCCAATAATATGCAGTTTTCACGGTGGATTCCTCCATTATTTTTATGATGTCTTTATTATACTATGGCGAAACGCATTTGTAAACCGCAAAAATAAAGCGGAAGGTGGATTTTTCGGTCTTGACATTTTGCCCGCAGGGGCGTATAATAGATGCAGAAGCTTTTTGGAGGTGCGGGATGTTTTTTGAATCGGAGGATTTTGCGGTGCGGCTGTTTTTGGTGTCGCGATTTTCCTGGGAGGCGATGCACGGGAGCGTGAAGGCGCGGAATTTCAGCGCGTTGGCAGTTCGGCTGTGCGGAGAGGGGGAATTTTGCTTTTCGGACGGGACGCATCTTCGCTCCCGCGCGGGGGACGTGATGTATCTGCCGAGCGGATTGGCATACGAGGTGGACTACAGTGCGGGAGAAGTGATCGCCTTTCATTTTTGGGAGGACGGCTCGGGGAGACGCGCGGAAAATTTTACGCCGCGGGATGTGGCGGAGCTGACACAGCTGTTTTCCGATGCCTGTGCGGCGTTTGAGGAAGGAACGCCCCGTGCGCGGATGCTGGCGCTCTCTTTGTTTTATCGGATTTTGGCGGCGCTTTGCGAGCGGGAGCCGGCAGAGGGGGAAATCTCTGCGGCGTTTCGCGGCGCGGTGTCGCTGTTGCACGCGGAATGGAAAAATCCGGAATTGAGCTTTTCGGAGCTTTGTGTCCGTGCGGGGATCTCGGAGTCGGCGTTCCGGCGGCATTTTCATGCCTGCTATGGGAAGTCTCCCGTGCGATATTTGACGGAGCTCCGTTTGCACGAAGCGCAAAAGCAGTTGATTGCGGGCGGAAAAACGGTGGAAGCTGTGGCGTTGGATTGCGGGTTCCACGATGTGAAATATTTCAGCCGGGTGGTCAAGCGTTATTTCGGTTGCACGCCGTCGGAGCTGCGATTGCTGTGATTTGTTTCTTTCATTGGAAAAAACTTTCACAAAATGTACATTTTTTTCACAAAAAGGGTTGCAAAGCTGAAAAAAATGTGATATACTATATATAGTATCGTATAGTTTAGGATGGAGAGTGGGCTTTGGTAAAGACCCGCTCTTACTTTTTGGATCGTTTTTGATTGCGTTTTGGGGTGCTTTTGTCAGAACCTTCTTGGCAAGAAGGTTCCAACACCTCCAAGAACCTTCAACGCGTGAGGATACAATGGGGTGTTTTTTGTTCTGTTCAATGTTTTTAGGACAGAATGGGCAGATTTTAAACTGTTTTGCATATTGGCTCCCGCGAGCATTTTGGGACTGCTACCCAAAATGCTCCACGAGGTGAGTTTGGCATGATACGGATTGAATAAAAAATTAAGATAAGAATGAGGATATGAGAATGAAGAAAAACAACGGAGGCGTGGTTGGTGCGGTCCGTGCGATCGCAGAGCCGCTTGCCGATGAGTTGGGATATATTTTGTGGGATGTGGAATACGTGAAGGTGGGCGCAGAGATGTATTTGCGCATCACCATTGACAGCGAGGATGGAATTACGATCGACGATTGCGAAAAAATGCACCGTGCGATTGATCCGTTGCTGGACGAAGCTGATCCCATTGAGGGCGCATATCACCTGGAGGTCAGCTCTCCGGGGCTTGAACGCGAGCTGAAGGAGGATTGGCAGATTGAGGCTTGCAGCGGCTGGGACGTGGAGCTGCGTTTGTATGCTCCCGTGGACGGTGCAAAGAGCTACCTTGGCGTGCTGGAGGGCTTGGACGGAGACGGCAACGTGGTACTGAGCTGCGGAGCCGGGACGCGCACCTTTGCCCGCGCGGCAATTGCATCATTGAAAACACGTTACGATTTTGATTCGGAAAACTGATACGGACCGATAAGGATGAAGAAAGGATTATTTGAGCAATGAACACAGAGTTTTTTACGGCACTTGATCTGCTGGAAAAGGAGAAAGGGATTCCCGTGGCGTATATGATTGAAAAGATCGAGGCCGCACTGATCTCGGCGTACAAGAAGGAGTACGGCAACAACACCAACGTGCGTGTTTTGATCGACCCGGTGAAAAAGGACGTCAGAGTTTACCAGCAGAAGGAGGTCGTTGAGGAGGTAGAAAACCCCGAGACGCAGATCTCTTTGGCAGACGCGAAGTCTATCGCGAAAAAATACGTGATCGGCTCTGTGGTAGAGACCGAGGTTAAGACCAAGAACTTCCGCCGCTTGAGCGCCGCTGCCGCAAAGTCCGTGATCATTCAGGGCATTCGCGAAGGAGAACGCCACGCGATGCAGGAGGCATACGAGAACAAGCATGAGGAGATTATCACCGCGACGGTGAGCAAGGTGGATTCCGAAAGCGGAAACGTGTTGCTGGAAACCGATACCAGTCGTGCGGTGCTGCTGCGCTCCGAGCAGATTCCCGGCGAGACCTTCTCGGTTGGCGAAAAGATCAAGGTGTTTGTTATGGAGGTCAACAAGGAGTCGCGCGGCCCCGTGGTGACGCTCTCTCGCGCACACGCAGGACTTGTGCGTCGGATGTTTGAATTGGAGATCCCCGAAATCGCAGACGGTATCGTCATGGTGAAGGGCGTTGCCCGTGAGGCGGGCTCGAGAACCAAGATCTCGGTCTACTCCAGAGATCCCGACGTGGAGCCGGTTGGCGCCTGCATCGGAAACAAGGGCGTGCGTATTGCGGGAATTTTGGATGAATTGCGCGGCGAAAAGGTGGATATCGTTCGTTACAGCGAAAAGCCTGAGGAATATGTTGCCGCCGCATTGGCGCCTGCTGAGGTCATTTCGGTGACGATGACGGGCGAGCGTGCCTGCCGCGTGCAGGTGGCACCCGATCAGCTCTCCCTTGCCATTGGCAAAGAGGGCCAGAATGCGCGCCTTGCCGCGAGATTGACGGGGCTGAAGATCGACATTAAGTCGGATGAGATTGAGTAATTTGTATGGAAAAAAAGATTCGGAAAATCCCGATGCGTCAGTGTCTTGGATGCAACGAGCATAAGCCAAAGGTAGAGCTTTTGCGGGTGTTGCGCAGTCCGGAGGGGGAGATCTCCTTGGATTTTGTGGGCAAAAAGTCCGGACGCGGTGCTTACATCTGCCGTGACGTCAAATGCCTCAAGCGTGCGCGCAAAAGCCGCAGGATCGACAAGAGCCTGGACTGTGAGATCCCGGAGGCTGTTTACGACGCGATGGAACGGGAAATGGAAAACTACAATGAAGCGTGAGGATGTAGCGGGGGATGCCCCTGTGTTGCAGGCGTTGGGACTTTGTGCCAAGGCGGGACGTCTGGTTTTTGGAGTGCCGATGATCTGCGAGATGCTCAAAAAGGGAAAAAAGCCGTTTTTGGTGCTGACGGCGTCCGATAACGCGCAAAATACTGCCAAGCGCCTGCGTGATCGGTGTGCGTTTTATGCGGTACCGCTGATTGCGCTTGCATGGAGCGGCGAGGAGCTGGCGCGCGCCGTTGGAAAGAGTGCGCACCTTGCCGCGGTGGCGGTGACGGACGAGAACCTGAGTGTTCTTGTTGCGAAAAAGCTGCAGAATTGAATTCTGTGCGGCTTTGAAACGATGGAAAAAGATTTTTGAAGGTCTGCGGCCTTTGAAATCGAAATATTTTATGATTTTGCAAAAATCTGCGGTTTTTGCAGAGAATCGGGAGGAAATATGGCTTCTACTATCAATCAACAATTTAAAATCACCAAGCTGGCAAAGGATCTGGGGCTGAAAAGCAAGGATCTTGTCGAGCTCCTTGCCCAAAACGGAATTGAGGCAAAGACTACCCAGAAAGCATTGGAGCCGCTGGAATTTGATATTTTGTTTGAGTCGCTGACAAAGGCAAATCAGATTTCGGACATCGGCAGTTATCTGGACGGGGTGACGCATATTCCCTCCAAGGTCAAAAAGACTGCGCCTAAGGAGGCGGCAAAATCCGAAGAGAAGGCTGAGGCCGCGGAGGCAAAGACTCCTGCGCCGCAGGTTGAAAAAGCATCGGCGGAGAAGGCACCCGCCGAGAAAGCCGCACCCAAAGCGGAGGAATCGGTGAAGAAACCCGAAAAAGCGTCGGAAAAGACGGAGCAAAAGCCGGAAATGGTGAAGAAGGCCGAAACGGTGAAAAAGCCCGTGGCGGAGCCTGCGAAGGCGGCGGAACCGTCGCAACCCGTGGGCAAGGAAAAGGAAGGCGCAGCTCGTCCGCAGAACGGCGCTGCACCGCAAAAGGAGACTGTACCCGCAAAGGCGGAGAAGTCCGAGCCGGTCAAGAACGCAGAAAAGGCACCCGTGCAGGAGAAGAAAGCGCCTGCAACAGCGGAAGCGCCCGCACGTCAGCCCGGTGCACGTCAGCCCTATACGGGAAATCCGTTCCGTCCGCAGCAGAACGGTTTGCCTGCCAATTACGGTATGCAGCAGCCCGCAGCACGTCCGCAGAACGGCGCTTCGGGAGCAGCCCGTCCGCAAAACGGTGCCAATGCGTCTGGAGCTCGCGGCGCTTATGCGGGGAAGAACGACCGCTTTGAAAGAAACGACCGCAACGACCGTAATGACCGTAACGATCGCGGAAATTCTGCGTTTGGGCAGAATCGCGGTGCACAGCAGGGACGGCAGGATCGCGGCGGACAGCGCTTTGACCACGACAAGGGGGATTTTGTACAAAACGCACCCCGTGATACCTTTAAGGCACAGCCCATTGTGCGCGGCGCTTCCACGAACGTCAATCCCGACGGTACCCGCAAGGGTCCCCGCGTGATCGACACCCATGCTTCGTCGGTGGATCTTTCCAAATACGATGAGCGTTTGGACAATTTCGTTTCGGATCGCGATCATCGCAACCTGCAGGGCGGCAACCAGAAGGTGAAAAAGCAGAATTCCGCACAGCAGGCAGGTCAGAATACGTTCGGACGTTCTGCCGGCGGAAAGGGCAAGCCCGGCAAGGATAAGGGACGCCGCAATGCCGCTCCCGCACAGCCGATCTCTTACAAGCCGACCTCGGTGGAGATCCCTGAGGAGATCGTGGTAGGTCAGCTGGCATCCAAGCTCCACGTGACCGCCGGAGAAGTGGTGAAAAAGCTGATGATGATGGGCATGATGGCTACCATCAACCAGGTGATCGATTTTGATACCGCGGCGCTTGTTGCCGATGAATTTGGCATTGAAGCCAAGCCCGAGGTGGTTGTCAGCATTGAGGAGAAGCTGTTTGACGAGGCGGAGGATTCCGACGAGCAGCTGCTGGAGCGCGCTCCCGTTGTTTGCGTAATGGGTCACGTTGACCACGGTAAGACCTCGATTCTGGACGCGATCCGAAATACCAACGTCACTGCCGGAGAGGCGGGCGGTATTACCCAGCACATCGGTGCATACCGCGTGAAGATCAACGGCAGAGATATTACCTTCCTCGATACCCCCGGACACGCGGCGTTTACTGCGATGCGTGCGCGCGGCGCTATGGCGACCGATATTGCCATTCTGGTTGTGGCGGCGGACGACGGCGTGATGCCCCAGACCGTAGAAGCCATCAACCATGCACAGGCGGCGGGGATTGATATTGTGGTTGCTATCAACAAGATGGATAAGCCCACGGCAAATCCCGATAATATCAAGCAGGAGCTGACCAAGTACGGTCTGGTTCCCGAGGAGTGGTGCTGCGACGTCATCTG
>JAFTLZ010000154.1 GCA_017452665.1 Clostridia bacterium | reverse complement strand
CATAGCGTAAGTAGTGCATCGCACAAAATTTGATTCCGCTCGTCCGTACTTCTTCCCGTACTGTTTCCAGCTCCGCCAAGGACGAAGCAATCGGCTTTTCGGCAAATACGTTGATCCCGCGCTTGGCACACGCAAGAATCGCCTGCCCGGTCAAGCCGAATACCGGAGATACCACCGCAAGATCGGGGCACACCTGATCCAGCATTTGGATGCAATCTGAGTAAAACGGGATCGCAGGATCGCAGGATTTCGTCATTCCTTCATCTGCACTCCAAGGAGCCATCCCGCAAAGCTCTGCATCCTCCCTTGTTTTCAGATATTTCAGCGCCTGCCCCGTGTGTCCGCAGTTTCCGATAAAACATATTTTCATCGCTCTCACCTTCCCGTTTTCAATCGTCGTACTCAACCGTCATCACCGCATCGCAATGCCAGCCCCCCGTGTGCGCGCCATAGGTTCCTTCATGCCAGTAGACGGGGAGATTATCCTGCGCGTAGATCGGAACGGTCGGTCGCCAGATCTTCACGTTTTTCTCCTTTGCAATTTTGCGAATCACTTGCTCTAAGCGGTAGCTTTTTCCGCCGTTTTGCGAAAGATAGCTTTCCAATACACGATTGCTTCCGTCAAACCGTGCGATGTAGATGCGGTTGGTTTCGGTATCGGTTGGATCATTCGGATGCAATCCCGCCTCCCCAACACCGTAATAGTATGCCATGCCTCCAACATAAGTCTGCGAACCATCGCGCATGGTTGCGGGAGATAAAAATTCGCCGCCGTCTGCAATCGGCTCGGAAATCTGCCAGGAAGAATCGCGATAGGTGGCATTCCAATAACAAATCGTTTCGGGTTTGTCAAGCTCAAACGAAGCAAATCCTACGCGATACGGTGCGGTAGGTGCCACCGACAAAAGTCGGCAGGTCGTACCAACGGGAGATTCATACACCGCATCCAACGAGGCAAGATCAATTACCCCGCCGTTGTAGACGTCGCGGCCGATGGCGCGGCTGCATTTTGCATCGATCTCCTTGACGTGAATCTCCCCCATATCGGTGCAATAAGCAATGTAGGTTTTCCCGTTGTTTCCTACCATTGCCTGCTCGTGGATCCACCAATCGGTATTGGCGCGCTTGATGCGGATTTCCCTTGATTTTTCCAAATTGATCATATTCTGAAAACGCTCCTCTGTTTGGATTTCGTTATCATTATTATAACAAACTCAAAACCAAAAAGATATATCAATTCTGCTTATTTCTATGTAAATCCTGTTTTTTTATAAAAAAGTCAGGCGGCGTATGCATTCGTTTACGTCACCTGACTCTGCAATTTTATGGTTATTGATTTAAAAAGTCGGTTTTCACATTCCCCACAATATGATACGCCCTTGTGCCCTCGTTTGGTTCATGTCGATCAAGCGCTGATTCGAAGAACCGCGAAAGCGCAGGGAAATATCCTTCAGCGCCTTGACATAGCGCCCATCCACCAAAACGTCGATCAGTGAAAGCATCTCATCCGTTACCTCACACCGCGGATGGCTCCCTTCCCGCCAAAGCTCCCCGTCCAGCGTAAAGCCTGTAAAGCACCAAACGGTTTTATCCGGGCATTCAGCACGGAACCGATGCAAAAACGGAACCAGCGCCCGCTGATTGGATGGCTCGAAGGGCTCGCCCCCCAGCAAGGTCAATCCGTTGACATAATAAGGCTTGCAGGATGCAATGATCTCGTCGGCAGTGGATGCGGTAAAGGGCTGACCGTAGCCAAAATCCCATGTCTGGGGCTGAAAGCACTCCTCACAATGGTTGGTACAGCCGGAAACAAACAGCACGGTTCGCACGCCCTCGCCGTTGGCAATATCATTTTTTTTTAGCTCGCAGTAATTCATATCACAGATGCAGAACGCGCTCCTTGATTTCCTGCGTTCTTCCCTGGTTCCAGTATTGCGTACCGATGTATCCGCAGGTTCTTCTTGCCACGTTCATCTTGCTCTGGTCGGTATTTCCGCACTTGGGACACTTCCAAATCAGCTTGCCGTCCTCTTCTACGATCTCAATTTCTCCGTCCCAGCCGCAAACCTGACAATAATCGGATTTGGTATTCAGCTCGGCGTACATGATGTTGTCGTAGATAAACTTCATCACCTGCAGTACCGCCTCCAGATTCTGCTGCATATTGGGAACCTCCACGTAGCTGATGGCACCACCGGGAGACAGCTGCTGGAACTGTGCCTCAAAGGCAAGCTTGGAGAACGCGTCGATCTCCTCGGTAACGTGGATGTGATAGCTATTGGTAATGTATCCCTTGTCGTTGATGCCGGGAACAATGCCAAACCGCTTTTGAAGACACTTTGCAAATTTATACGTAGTGGATTCAAGCGGCGTTCCGTACAAGCTGAAGTCAATGTTATGCTCCGCCTTCCAACGCTTGCAGGCATCATTCAGATACTGCATCACGCTCAAAGCAAACGGCGTTGCACTCGGATCGGTATGGCTCTTGCCGGTCATGTACTTCACGCACTCATAAAGTCCGGCATAGCCGAGCGAAATGGTGGAATACCCACCGTACAACAGCTTGTCAATCGGCTCGCCTTTTTTCAGTCTTGCAAGCGCACCGTACTGCCACAAAATCGGAGCCACGTCCGAAAGAGTCCCCTTCAAGCGTTCATGTCGGCACATTAATGCACGGTGGCAAAGCTCCAACCGATCGTCAAGAATCTTCCAGAATTTTTCGATATTTCCGCCAGAGGAAAGCGCCACGTCGGGCAGATTGATGGTAACAACGCCCTGGTTAAAGCGCCCGTAATACTTCGGCTTGCCCTCGCTGTCCACATAAGGAGTCAAAAAGCTGCGGCAACCCATGC
The DNA here is from genome assembly GCA_017452665.1 of Clostridia bacterium. GTDB lineage: Bacteria > Bacillota > Clostridia > Oscillospirales > CAG-272 > UMGS1865. The sequence goes on along the minus strand of JAFTLZ010000154.1, from coordinate 5,616 downwards.
AGGTATAGCAATGCCCCTCGCCGTTTTTATCCACCTTCAGCTCCAGCATCTTCTTTTCGGAAATATAGTCCGGAACCATGCGGCGCGCGGTACATTTTGCCGAAAGCTGTGTCAGATAATAATACGGAGAATCCTCATGAATGTTCTGCTCTTCCAGAACGTAGATCAGCTTGGGGAACGCAGGTGTCACGTAAACGCCTTCCTCGTTCTTCACGCCGCGGTAACGCTGCAGCAGCGTCTCCTCAATAATAATGGCAAGATCCTTTTTCTCCTGCTCGTTTCTGGCCTCGCCAAGATACATAAACACGGTCACAAAAGGAGCTTGTCCGTTCGTAGTCAACAACGTAACCACCTGATACTGAATGGTCTGCACGCCTCGGCTGATCTCCTCGCGCAAACGCTTTTCCACAATGGTGGAAAGCTGCTCTTCGGTCAAAACAGTTCCAACGGCCTCCATTTCTTCTTTCACGGATCTGGTGATCTTATCGCGGCTGACCTGCACAAAGGGGGCCAGATGCGTCAGCGAAATGCTCTGACCGCCGTACTGATTGCTGGCAACCTGCGCAATGATCTGCGTTGCAATGTTACAAGCCGTGGAAAAGCTGTGCGGACGCTCGATCATCGTTCCCGAGATCACGGTTCCGTTCTGCAGCATATCCTCCAAGTTGACCAAATCACAGTTGTGCATATGCTGCGCATAATAGTCGGCGTCATGGAAATGGATAATGCCGTCCTCGTGCGCCTTTACGATTTCTTCCGGAAGCAACAGACGCGTGGTAATATCACGGCTGACCTCCCCCGCCATATAGTCGCGCTGAACGCTGTTGACGGTGGGATTTTTGTTGGCGTTTTCTTGCTTGGCTTCCTCGTTGCAGCACTCGATCAGGCTCAAAATCTTTTCGTCCGTCGTATTGGAGCGGCGAACCAGTGCACGGGTATAACGGTAAGTAATGTATTTTTTTGCCACCTCGTAAGCGCCATGCGCCATGATCTGCGACTCCACCAAGTCCTGGATTTCCTCCACACTCGGTGCACGGTTCATGCGGATACAGCTCAGTTCCACCGCCTCGGCGATTCGTTTGATCTGCATTGGAGTCATTCTTGCATCTTCTTCAACGGCCTCATTCGCCTTGGTAATCGCGGTAATAATTTTTGAAATATCGAAAATCACTTCCGAACTGTTTCGTTTGATAACTCTCATTTCTACCTCCTTTGTGAATTCTTTACAAATATGTCGACACAAATTCATCGTTTTTCACAACGAATTTTGATTCATGGAAAAATGCGCACCTACATTATACCATATTTTGTGGTTTTGTCAATAGGAAATCACAATATTTTGTGGTTTTTCTAAATATTTTTTCAAATCTGGTTATTTTAGCAATGGCATAAAATAGGGTGTCTCAAATGTGAAATCACATTTAAGACAGCCCGTTTTATATTATTATCGAAAAATTCAGTTCGTCTCTTTTTCCTCGTCGTAGCGCTTCAGCTCCTTGAGGTTGAATGGCGTTGTCTGATATACGAAATAGTTGAGCCAGTTGGAATACAGCAGATTTGCCGAGGAGCGCCAGGTTGCCAGCGGCTTCTGCGTCGGATCGTCATTCGGAAAATAATTTTTCGGAATTTTGATCGGCTTTCCAGCCTTCACGTCGCGCACGTATTCTTTATTCAAAGTATCGGCATCGTACTCCGGGTGTCCCGTAATAAAAATCTGCCGTCCGTTTTTGGTGGAAAGCGCAAACACACCCGCCTCTTCGGAGGAAGCCAGAATCTTCAATCCGGGAATGTTTTCCAAATCGGCACGGTCCACCGTAGTGTGCCGCGAGTGCGGTACCATGAACACGTCGTCAAAGCCGCGGAACAAAATCGAACGCTTGTAGTCTGCCACGTGAGGAAAGACGCCAAACAGCTTTTTCTCCAACGGCTTTTTCTGCACGCCGAAATGATGGTACAAGCCCGCCTGCGCTCCCCAGCAAATGTGGAACGTACTGTGCACGTGCGTCAGGCTCCAATCCATGATCCGACAAAGCTCGTCCCAATATCCCACCTCTTCAAACTCCATCTGCTCCACCGGTGCCCCCGTAATAATCAAGCCATCGTAATTGTTGTCCTTGATCTGGTCAAACGTGGTATAAAACGCCAGAAGATGCTCCTCGGACGTATTTTTGGATCGATGCGATTGCGTATGCAGCAGTGTCAGCTCCACCTGCAGCGGCGTGTTACCCAGCAAGCGCGAAAGCTGTGTTTCGGTATCGATTTTGGTGGGCATTAAATTTAAGAGGAGAATTTGCAACGGACGAATATCCTGCGACACGGCGCGCTCGTCAGTCATAACAAAGATATTTTCCTCGGCCAGCGTTTGCGCTGCAGGCAATTTATTCGGAATCTTAATCGGCATAGTATCCCATCCTTTTCTTCATTCATTTCTACCGTCGCGCTGACGGTGTTATCAGATGCAATCCAGCGCCTGCGCCAGATCGGCAATTAGATCCTCGGCGTTTTCGATTCCGCAAGAGTAACGGATCAAATCGCCCGAAACACCTGCCGCCATCAGCTCCTCGTCGTTCATCTGGCGGTGGGTCGCGCTTGCCGGATGCAGACAGCAGGTGCGTGCATCGGCAACGTGTGTTTCGATCGCAGCAAGCTTGAGCTGCTTCATAAATTTCTCAGCCATCGCTCTGCCGCCCTTGATGCCAAAGCTGACTACGCCGCAAGTACCGTTCGGCATATATTTTTGTGCCAAAGCATGGTACTTGTCGGATTCCAGCCCCGCATATTTCACCCAGGTGATCTTCTCATGCGTTTCCAGGAACTTTGCAACCGCAAGCGCGTTCGAGCAATGGCGCGCCATACGCAAATGCAAACTCTCCAAACCCAAATTCAGCAAAAATGCGCTTTGCGGTGCAGGAGTGGAGCCAAAGTCACGCATCAGCTGTGCGGTTGCCTTGGTGATAAACGCACCTTCTTTTCCAAATTTCTCAGCGTAAACAATGCCGTGGTAGCTGTCGTCCGGTGTGCAAAGTCCGGGGAATTTTTCCTTATGTGCCATCCAATCAAAATGACCGGAATCCACAATACATCCGCCTACAGCAGCACCGTGGCCGTCCATGTACTTGGTCGTAGAGTGCGTAACGATATCTGCTCCCCACGCAAAGGGCTGACAGTTGATCGGAGTCGCAAACGTGTTGTCCACAATCAGCGGAACGCCGTGTGCGTGCGCCGCCTTTGCAAATTTTTCGATATCCAGAATCGTCAATGCGGGGTTTGCAATGGTCTCGCCAAATACCGCCTTGGTATTTGGGCGGAATGCGGCAGCAAGCTCCGCCTCACTGCACTCGGGAGAGAGGAAGGTAAACTCCACGCCCATCTTTTTCATCGTTACGGCAAACAGATTAAAGGTGCCGCCGTAAATCGTAGAGGAAGAAATCACGTGATCCCCGCAGTTTGCGATATTGAATACCGCATAGAAGTTTGCAGCCTGACCGGAGGAGGTCAGCATTGCCGCACTTCCCCCTTCCAGCTCGCAGATCTTTGCCGCAACGGAGTCGCAGGTAGGATTCTGCAAGCGGGAGTAGAAATAGCCTGAAGCCTCCAAGTCAAACAGCTTTGCCATATCCTCGCTGGTATCGTAGCGGAAGGTGGTACTCTGCACGATCGGAATCTGGCGAGGCTCGCCATTCTTGGGCGTATATCCGCCCTGTACACACTTTGTTTCAATTTGATATTTACTCATAGTATAACCTCTGTATCAGAGAACCTCTGCAATGTCGTAGATCAGGCGCTCGGTCTTATCCCAGCCAAGGCAAGGATCCGTGATAGACTTTCCGTAAACCTCTTCAGAGCCGATCTTCTGTGCGCCATCCTCAATATAGCTTTCAATCATCAAGCCCTTAACCAGCTTTTTCACGTCGTTCGAGTGGCGGCAAGCATGAAGAACCTCTTTTGCAATGCGCACCTGCTCCAAACAACGCTTACCGGAATTTGCATGATTGGTATCCACGATCACACCGGGATTTTGCAGTCCCGCCTTATCATACATCTCACACAAATTGATCAGATTCTCATAGTGATAGTTCGGCGTGCTCTGCCCCTTGGTATCCACGTAGCCACGCAGAATTGCGTGTGCATAAGGATTGCCTGCGCTTTTAACTTCCCAACCGCGATAGAGGAACATATGCGAATGCTGTGCCGCGGTAATGGAGTTCATCATAACCGTCAGATCTCCGCAGGTCGGATTCTTCATACCTACGGGAATATCCAGACCGCTTGCCGTCAAGCGATGCTGCTGGTTCTCGACCGAGCGTGCACCAACGGCAACGTATACCAACAGATCCGAGAGATAGCGGTGGTTTTCGGGATACAGCATCTCGTCCGCACAGCCAAAGCCGGTCTCCTGCAGAGCGCGCAGGTGCAAACGGCGAATGGAGATAATGCCTTTGAGCAGGTCGGGATCCGAATTGGGATCCGGTTGATGCAACATTCCCTTATATCCGTCACCCGTGGTACGGGGCTTGTTGGTGTAAATACGCGGAACGATCATGATCTTATCCGCAACGCGATCCTGCACCTTGCGCAAACGGGAAATATAATCCATTACAGAGTCTTCCTTGTCAGCGGAGCAAGGTCCGATGACAAGCACGAATTTGTCGTTTTTTCCGGAGAAGATATCCTTCAGCTCGTTCAGGCACGCATCTCTGCGCGCTTTAACCTCTTCGGATACGGGGAACTGCTCCTTGATTTCCTGCGGAATCGGGAGCTTGCGATAAAATTGCATATTCATAGGGATCGTTTCCTTTCTGATTTGGGTTCTTTTTATATCAATTTATTGATGATCAAACTTCAATTCGCCTTCGGCTTGTCAAACAGCGTACGGCGTGCGGTTGCTTTTCTCATGGTCTCGCGCATCCCGTCGGTGTCACCGTTGACCAACATCGTGCGAAAGCGCTCGAACTCAGCCGAAAAAGCATCCATCTGCTCCAGCAACGCATCGCGGTTGAGCATAAACAGCTCCGACCACATCAGGTCGTTGATCTTTGCGATCCGCGTCAGATCGCGGAAGGAGTCACCCGTATACTTTTCCAGCATAGGGGCCTCGTTACAGGTCATCAGTGTAACGGCAATGCAGTGCGTCAGCTGAGAGAGGAATGCGATCATCTCGTCGTGCTCCGCAGGAGTCAGCTCGGAGATGCGGGCAAACCCGAGCACCTCCCCAAGCTCACGGCAAAGTGCAATCGCCTCGGGCGTGTTTTTCTCGGTTGGCGTGATAATAAAGTTTGCACCTTCAAATACACGATCGTCGCTGTATTCCACGCCGCTGCGCTCGCGTCCTGCCATCGGGTGTGCCGCAATAAATTCCACGTCGGGGCGCAGCATTCCCTGCACACGGTCAACGATTTTGCTTTTTACACCGGTCACATCGGTGATCAGCATTCCCGGACGGAACAGCTGCTGATATTGCTCGATCCAATCTACAAAAATTTGGGGATAGAGCGCAAAAACGATCAGATCCGCATCCTGCACCAGCTCCGGCGTCACCTCGGTGCTTCCATCCTCAATCATCCCAAGGGAGCGTGCATAGTCAATATCCTCCTGCTTTTTGGTGATGCAGCGAAT
>JAFTLZ010000153.1 GCA_017452665.1 Clostridia bacterium | reverse complement strand
GGAGAGCAAAACCGTGCGGCTTCCCGACAATACCGCCTACGTCAGCGTGGTGTTGAAATCGGTCAACGAGCAAAAAAGCTTTTCCACGCTTCGCCATACGTCTTTTGCCAAGATCTGCGCGTTTTCCGTCTTAACCGTTGCCATGACGGTCGCTTGTGGCCTTTTGACAAGAGCCGCAATATTGAGCTTTTCAGCGCTTTTGGATATCGATTTGCAGATTGGCTTGTGGTTAAATCTGATATTGTCACTGATATTAGGTGTTTTTGTAGCGCTTTTGTGCTTGAAGATCCGCAAAAAACAAATTTTGGGTGAAGGATAATGACTGAAAAATATGAAATGATATCAAAAAAGGAATATACAAAACCAAATCCTGCCGGATACGTTTGGTTAAAGCAATATATCCTGATCAAACGCGGTGAAAAAAGGTTTGTGAAGCTGAGATTTTTAAACGATCTCGGCGTTCGTATCGACAGGCTTTTCTTTACCGTCGAGCAGATTGGTCCCAACGGCAGCTTGCTGGAGACAACAGGGAGTGAGCACACGGTGTATGTTGGTCTGGATGCGGGAATTTCCTTTGAAAAGGAGCTTGCAGTAGACGATCAATGCGTTGCCGTTGCGGTTCGGGTTGATAAAGTGCGCTCGAACGGCAATGAATACTCTTTGGAAAACGGGCAGATAACGGCTGTTATGGATGCTGACTCGATGAAACATGCGGATATATCGCCCGAATTTCTAATCCAAAAAGATCAGAAGAAAGGAAGAGATCGCCGGAAGCTGACCGTAGTTGCTGCAGCAGCTATTTTGACAGTTTTGATCATAAACCTTCTCATTGCATTTCTCCACGTGATCCAATAGCACTTTGAAGAATACACGCAATGGGAAACAGGGGGGAGTAGATATGCAAAAAATGAACGAACGCAACAGCATGGAAAACAACCGCACAGCAGGTACGAGCCCGCATCAATACCGGTTAGATGCCGTAGGCGGGACTTGGAAAACTTTAAAATTTACAGTCATCGGCGCAGTATCGCTTGTGCTTTCGATGGTGATCGGAATATACAGCAACAGCACGGGCAGTGCTCTTTGGGGCGTACTTTCCGGTTTGCTTGTTCTGGTAGCGGTAGGATTGTTTTTAGCAGAGATCTTTGCTCGCGCCAAGCTTGACAAGGTTGCCGATCTCCAAGTGGATGAAGCCAACCGCGAGTATTTTGAGGATGCCGAGGTCATTCCCGTATTTTCTACCAAGAGGATGTTTCATTCCACCTCGGACAAGATCACGTCGCAAAGCGATGCTCCTGAATCCGTCAATGTGCCCCGTATTTCTTTTGATAAAGAATTTGGCTTTTCGGATGCAATAACAGAATTTGCAACCTTTGCAGAGGAGCGAGGTTGTAAGCTTGATACCGATGCGGTGAGAGGACTGTTTGCATCTCTTGCATCATCAAGAATCCTGATCGTGCGACAGATGTCGAAGGAGGCGTTTGCGCTTCTCGTTGATGTCATGAGCGAGTACTTTGGCACAAAAGCCCTCATAGATAGAGTTGACAGTAGCTATACGGATGAGCATAGCCTTCTGTTCGAGTCGGAGGGAGAGTCCAAAAAGAAAAACACCATGCTCACCCTTGAAGCAGCACAAGCCGAAGGACAAAAAGTACATTTGCTTGCGCTTACAGACGTAGTTGCATCGAACATACCAAACTATTTTTTGCCCTTTATCAATTATGCCAAAACTCCCGAATCCGCGCACTTTTTGTCTTCAAGGACCGGGGGAGAGATCAACACGTATTACCTGCCTTCAAATCTTTGGGTTATCCTCAACCTTGCACAGGGGGAGCGTGTAGCATCCCTGCCGGAAGCACTTTTAGAGGTTTGCGCAATCAGAGATATCTCGTTGGACGTATGCGACCGGGCAGAGACCTTTACACAGGTACATCCTGTTGACTACTCTCAGATCAAGCTCATGGTCGGACAATCAAAATGCGCCGTTTTGGAGAGTGAATGGAAAAAGCTTGACGCGTTTGCGGATTTTCTTAACGAATACCTGCCATTTGCAATATCCAACAAGCAGTGGATCGGTATGGAACGGTACATAGCGGTACTCAATGCGTGCGGAGCGGAAAATGCAGCTGCGCTTGACGAGGCAATCGCTGCAAGAATCCTTCCGTCAGTTCTCGCAAAGGCTTTTCGTGCAGATCAGAAAATCGATATTGCAGAGGGGCTGAATGCATCCTTCGAATATGACGAGATAGCGATCTCTCGCCGGGCGCTCAAAGAGCTTGGTCGATCCGATCTCCACCGATGAAAGTGAGAAAAAGCAATGCTGAACCTTTTAAAAGCAAACCATGCTGCTCTCGCCGCAGGTGTTCAAAATCCGCTTTTTTCAAAAACGGCAATTCTTATCTATGTTCTTCTTCTCGTTGGGATAATCGCTACCGTGGTGATTTTCGTTATGATAAAAGAGAACAAAAAGGAGGACGGTGCAAAATATCAAGCAATCGGACACAAGAGCTTGGCAGATGCGCCGCCCCCCACAAGTGAGGGAAGATTCTGTATGCTCTCCGAGATTGATGAGAGGAAGGACGAATATTCGCATAAAAGTTATGACAGCGAAATCAGGCTTGGAAAGATCTGCGAGGATTTCAGAAGCTATGCGGCGAATGAGCTGGGACTCTACTATGAAATCGACGATATCAGAAAATTCATCGCAGGACTTTCGGTGTCAAAGCTCCTGATCCTCCAGGGAATGTCGGGAACAGGTAAGACCTCACTGGCACACGCCTT
>JAFTLZ010000152.1 GCA_017452665.1 Clostridia bacterium | reverse complement strand
CTATGTATTCTGCGCCCTTCAAAAATTTGGGATGGCAAAGCGGAATGGCACATAAAATATTGTAATTGCTATCCGTGCCATACACACAAACAACCTGTGGTTCTTTTTCTACGACAATTCCTCTCTGCCCCTCACTGAACATTTGAACCTTTTTTTCAAACAAACCAAACTTGAATGTGTATTTCATTTTGTTTTCTCCTTCTTAGAAATGTTATTCTGTTTTATCGCCAGTTTCGCCTTTGTATTACAGCGTTGCAAGCAATGCGGGCACAGGGCTTAGCCCATACCCCCTATTCCTCTGCGGATAATTTGTCATAATACCAACGAATTGGGTTTTCGTATATATATTTTACGTGTTCTTCATAGTCATTGCGGTTTCGGATGATATGGTCGTTGAAACGAGCTTGCCAAATGTTTTCGCCATACTCCTTGTTGCAAAACCGCTTGAATGTCGATACAAATTGAGAACACGAATTGTTCGCTCTCTCAATATTTGTAGGGACAGGCGTCAAGCCTCAAGCGTCGGACTGTCCGTTGTCAATGGCGTTTTTGCTTTCCTTCACACAAAGCAACAGATGGATGTGATTGGGCATTATCACATAATCTTCGATTGACAAATGATTGTAGAAGTCATTTCATTGTTTGATGTATTTATCTGCAATTTCCCCGCATCTTGTCAATTCGCTTTGCGGACAGTCGAGGACGCCTGTCCCTACAATGCGAGAGAGAATACATTGCCTATCTTGCGTGCAAATCGTTATAAAATATACACCGACACTATTGTAATCAAAACTCTGATATCTTGGTGTTTTTCTCTTTTTTAATTTCTCCATTTTCATCACCCACATCATTATAACACAAAATCGGCAGAAAGAAAAATCCTTCTGCCGAAATTTGCAAACTTCCTTATGGGAAGTTCGGCAATCCGCCCTTTTTGATCGGCTTCAGCCCGCAACTCTACCGCTTACTTCGCCTTCAGCGCAAGGTCGAGCCAAACCAGCCCCATGCTGAACGCGTCGTAAAGCCCTTCCTTTTTTCCCTGCTTTACAATCTTGGTAGGGTCCTTGGAGTCAATCACCTGAATCAGCACGTCCTTGGGCAGCTGTTTTCCATTTACGTCCTTGTAGGACATGATCTCCAAAACCAAAATACATTTTTCATTCATATCGCCGTAGCAAATGGTATTTCCTTCACGCACAAGCGGCTTTTCCAGATATTCCAGGTACTTCCCGTCAACCAACGGTCTTGCTTGCTCTGCCATGTGATATCCTCCTGATTTTCTCTTATTTTCCGTTGCATTTCTATATTATCATACCATGTTTTTGCCAAAAAGTCAATGCTTATTTTCGATTTCCTTGAAAAATCCTCGGTTTTAGCCGGATATCGGTGCCTCATCCGCACCGCCGTCTCCAATCTCGGACTCCAATCTGCCAAAAACCGCCCTGATCTCCTCCAGCGTTCCCGCCTGCATCATCGCGTTTCTTGCAGCCGCAGCGCCGCGCACTCCGTGCAAATACCACGCCATGTGCTTGCGCGATTCCGCCGCGCCAACACGCTCACCCTTTTCGGCAACCAGCCCCTCGGCATGCTCCAAAGCCACGGAAAAGCGCTCCCGTACCGTAGGAGGCGTATAAGGCACTCCGCGCAACGCCGACAGGATTTCCGCAAAGATCCACGGATTCCCCTGCGCACCGCGCGCGACCATCACACCGTCACAGCCCGTTTGCGCAAGCATCCGCAACGCATCCGCCGCCGAAAAAACATCCCCGTTTCCCACCACGGGAATCTGCACTGCTTCCTTCACACGGCGAATGATCTCCCAATCCGCACGCCCGGCATACATCTGCTCGCGCGTCCGTCCGTGCACGCAAATCATCGCCGCACCGGCGTCCTCCAGCCGCTTGGCAAGCTCCGGAGCGTTGATGTGAGCATCATCCCATCCGGCGCGGATCTTCACCGTCACGGGGATTTTAACCGCCTCTGCCATGGCGCGCACGATTGCGGCGGCGCGGACCGGATCCTTCATCAAGGCACTTCCCTCGCCGTTGCCAACGATCTTCGCCATCGGGCAGCCCATGTTCACATCGATCACGCTGGGAGGAACCTCACCGCACGCCCCGCGGTAGTCGCCGCTCTCCAACAGCTGCGCCGCGCGAGCCATAAACTCCGGCTCAGCGCCAAACAGCTGCACCGCCATGGGGAGCTCCTCCCGCAGGACAGCCGCCAAAGGAGCCGTGCGCGTCCGTTCCTCGGTCACGGGACGCTTGCAAAGCTGCTCGTAGCACAGTGCCTTTGCCGACACCATTTCGCTGACCGTATATTCCGCTCCGTAGCGCCGCGCCATGCGTCGAAAGGTGCGGTCGCTCACCCCCGCCAGCGGAGCCAAACAAATTCCGTTTTCAATTTCTACGTTTTGAATTTTCATATTTACGCCAAACCGCCCCCGCGATTCCGCTCCTTCCAAAAGCTTGAACGTCTACCATCTCATTTATTATACCGAAAACTCCGCCTTTTGTCAACCCAAAGTTCCGAGGACGTGATTGAGACAGGACGCGATTTTCCGTGGGAAAACTTTTGAAAAAGTTTTCCCACACCCTTTCAAAACTTTCACCGCGAATAAAATATAGACGAGGTAGGGAAATTCCTGCCTCGTTCTTTTGTTTTCACGCAAAACTCCTTTTCGAGCGTATAGACGGTAAAATAGCTCCCGCAAGCATTCAGGGCACATGGGTCTGCCCACGTGCCCTGAATGCTCGCGGCAGCTAATCTTTCCGTCTGTTTGCTCGGTGACAAATTTAATGTCCAAACAAAAAAACGAGGCAAAAACATCCCACTCCGTCCATTTTATAAACCGTGTTAAAAGTTTTGAGGGGGCTTTGGGGAGCTTTATCAAAAGTTCACTCAAAACCGCATCCTTAAAACCACAGCCACGCACAGAAAAAGTTCGCCCGAATATCGGAAAAACCGCAAAATTGCGCACAAATTCTCCATCGAAACGGCGGTATTTTGTTTTGCGGAGCGTAATACTGTCTTTTTTTGTATCCCGATTTTTCTTGACAAGATTGGAAATATATGTAATAATTGGAATATAAGTGGAAATATTAAAAGATATCAAAGAAAGGGAGTCCCAATGAAAACGCCTATGACACAGATAATGATGATGATCCTTGCCATTCTGTTTGCAATGGCGCTTGCTTTAACCGTGGCGCTGATTTGCCTATCCTACGTTCACGAAGGAAGCGCGGACGAGCTCCCCAGCGAACCGGAGCCCGCAACCACTACAACCGATCCATACGTATACCCCCCCTTGGATACCCTGCCGCCCGGAAGCGAAACCGACAGTGAGAGCATCACAACACTGATCGTCGATCCGACTCTGCCCCCCGTTGAGGAGCTTGGCAACGGACTCGCATACGCATCCAACGGAAACGGCACCTGCACACTGACCGGTATCGGGCTTTGCACCGACGTTTGCATCGTCATTCCGGAATACGCCCCCACCGGCGACCGCGTCACCGCCATTGCTCCCGGTGCATTTTACGGCTGTTATTTCGTCACCGCGATTCAAATTCCATCTTCGGTGACCTATATCGGCACCCTCGCTTTCGCCGCCTGCGAAAACCTGATGTACATTTCGGTAAACACGAGCAACCCCGCGTACTGCGACATCGACGGCATCCTTTACACCTCCGACGGAACAACGCTCCTGCTCTACCCTCCCATGCGTGCCGGCAGCAGCGTGACCATCAGCTCGGTGACACAAAGCATCGACGAAATGGCATTTTACAACTGCGCATACCTGACGCACGTCTATTATACCGGAAGCGCCGAGCAATGGGAAAGCATCCGTATCGGCGCCAAAAATTATAGCCTGACCGCCGCCTCCAAAAGCTTTTCCGCCCTCGGGAAGTGAGAAAAAAGGTTGATTTTCGATCCGTTTTCATTCATTTTCGCTTGATTTTGTCCATTTTTTGATCTGTTTTTAGCGCTTTTTAGCCGTTTTTGTGCCACTTTGTGCCAAAAAAGCAGGAGCTGCAACGCCATTTTTGCGTTTGCAACTCCTGCTTTTTGCGTCCAAAAGAACACTTTAAAATCCCCAAACAAAGGAACCGCCAAGCACGCGGATCACCACAAACAGGGATATCCCAATCAAAATCAAGGACGCCAGCATCACCAAAACCGTTCGCAAATTGAAGCGGAAACGAGCCTCCGACGGCGGCAAAGCACCCGCGCGCTGCAGCACACCGGAAAGCGGCTTGTACAAAAACAGCACCAAACCGGCGTTCAAGGTTCCCTTTACAAGATTGAATGGGAACAAAAGCGTGGGAATCAGCGCCTGCACCTCTGCAACCGTAACACCCATGTAATACGGCGTAATCAGCAAATTGAATGCCATCATCACGGCAACCATGGCGCACACGCCGCTGACCAGCCCAACAATCGCGCCGACAAAGCTTTTGCGGTACTTATAAATCAGACTCGTCACCACCGAGAACGCCGCCGTACCAAGGATATTCATCACTAGCCCGTACAATCCCGTTGAACTCATGCCGGTAATCAGCTCCATCAAGGGAACGATTACGGAAAGCAACAGCGCAGACAGCGGGCCGAAATACAATCCGCACAGCGTGATGATAACGTCTTTGACGTCCATCGTCAAAAAGGACACCGGCAGATGCACCACCAGCATTAAAACATAAGAAATTGCGCCGAACAATGCAATCAGCACAATGCGGCGCAACTTTTCTGCAGAAAAATCAGAACGTACCATAAAATGCTCCTTTCTCATCCGGACTGTTACCGTCGGTTCGGGAATCTCACCCGATCGGCCTTGCGTGCACGCAAGGTTCGCAGACTTTCGAAGCAACGCTCCACTACTGCCGGTATGGAATTACACCATTCCCCAAAGATATTTTATTATTGAAATTTTAAAATATGCGGACCGGCCCAACAAACGGTGAGCCGGTCCAAAAAAGCGGTTTAATTAAGCGATGATCTCGGAAACGACGCCGGAACCAACGGTTCTACCACCCTCACGGATAGCGAAACGCAGACCCTGCTCGCAAGCGACGGGCTTAATCAGCTCAACGGTCATATCAACGTTGTCACCGGGGCGGCACATCTCAACGCCCTCGGGCAGATCGATGTTACCGGTAACGTCGGTGGTTCTGAAATAGAACTGAGGTCTGTAACCGGTGAAGAAGGGCTTCTTACGGCCGCCTTCTTTTTCGGTCAGAACGTATACGTGACCTACGAACTTGGTGTGAGGATGAACGGAACCGGGCTTAGCCAGAACCTGTCCTCTTTCGATATCTTCCTTAGCAACACCGCGGAGCAGAGCACCGATGTTGTCGCCTGCTTCTGCCTGGGGCAAGAGCTTGTGGAACATCTCAACACCGGTAACGGTGGTGGAGGTGCTCTCTTCGGTCAGACCAACGATTTCAACAACGTCGGAAACCTTAACGGTACCACGCTCAACACGACCGGTAGCAACAGTACCACGGCCGGAGATGGAGAATACGTCCTCGACGGGCATCAGGAAAGGCAGATCTGCCTGACGCTCGGGAGTGGGGATATAGCTGTCAACCTGCTCCATCAGCTCAAGGATGCAAGCATATTCGGGAGCGCTGATGTCCTTGTTGGTGGACTCGAGAGCATCACGAGCGGAACCGCGAACGATCGGCAGATCGTCGCCGGGGAAGTCGTAAGAAGAAAGCAGATCGCGGATTTCCATTTCAACCAGGTCAAGCAGCTCTTCGTCGTCAACCAGGTCGGTCTTGTTCATGAATACAACGATTGCAGGAACGCCTACCTGACGAGCGAGCAGAACGTGCTCACGGGTCTGCTGCAGAGGGCCGTCGGTACCTGCAACAACCAGGATTGCGCCGTCCATCTGAGCGGCACCGGTGATCATGTTCTTAACGTAGTCGGCGT
>JAFTLZ010000151.1 GCA_017452665.1 Clostridia bacterium | reverse complement strand
CCGAGGAGGCAGAAGCAACCGAGACGGTTGAAGAGCCCACCGAGGAAGAGATTGCGGAAGAGGATAACATTTGCGCAGTGGTTGCAGATTCCGTTGCAGAGGCGTTCGACATGGTCGTTGCGGAGGGTATCGCTCCCAAGGCTGTGGAAGGAACCACGCTGGATTCCATCACCGAGGCTGTAAACAATGCCGCGGATGCAAATGTTCCCGAAACCTGGACCGAGTCCGTAACCGACGAGGTGAAGATTGCAGTTGTGGAAGAGCTTGCCGCTCGTCTGCTGGGCAACAACGACCCCGAGGAAGAGCCCTTGGACGAAGAGCCCGAACTCGTAGAAGAAATCGCTGAAGAAGTTGTAGAAGAGGCGGTTGAGGAACCTGCTGAGGAAACTGTTGCAGAGACGGCAGAAGCACTGACCGAAGAATCTGACTCCGACGAGGATGAGGATGGCGACGATAACGACGAGGACGAGGGTAGCAACTTTGGTGGATTTGGCTCCATGCCTTTGACCTACATCGACGCGATGGCAAATCCCGAGCAGTACAACGATATGCTGGAGCAGGAACGCCGCGGCGAGGTTCGCTTGGTTACCCGTTATCGCAGAAGCTTCCAGTCCCGCCTGGCACAGTCGCAGGGCAACGTTCAGGACTACTACAACGTTCTCAAGAACACGCTCCTGTCCTACAAGGGTATCAAGAACCGCATCAGCTGGAACTATGAGTCCTTCAATCTCGGCAGAACGCACGTTGCAAAATTCAATGCTAAGACGCGTACTTTGTACCTCTACATGGCTTTGAATGCTGAGGAGCTGGCAGATACCAAGTACGGCATCGTGGATGTTTCCTCCAAGAAGAAGTACGCAACCGTTCCCGTGCTGATGAAGATTAAGGGCGAACGCAAGTTCAAGCACGCACTGGAGCTGATTGTAAAGCTTTGCGAGGAGAATCTCCAACTGCCCAAGAAGAAGGTATTTGAGGAAGAGGATTACAGAGTTCCCTTCAAGACGACCGAAGAGCTTGTAAACGAGGGCTTGGTCAGAATGATGGTTGCCGCAATCCCGATGGAATACTTTGCAGCAGAAACCGCAACCGAGGAAACTCCTGCAGAGACTCCCGCACAGTCTACAGAGGAGACCCCCGCTGTTGAGGAAACTCCCAAAGCAGACGCTCCTGCAGAGGAAGTCCCCGCAACCGAAGAGGCTGTTGAAGCGACAGCCGCCGAGGATGTAGCCGCAAACGCGGAAGCGTCCGAGGACGAAAATAAAAACATTTGATCCGATCACGGAGCAATAAACAGTTCCCGGTTGCTGTCATTACGGCAACCGGGTTTTTCATCTTGAAGCAATTGATATTTTTGAGAAATGAGGTTGAAAAGCCAATCGCTTTATGCTATAATAAAAATAAAGGGGGATTGAAACTATGATTTCCGGAAAAAAACGCGTTTATAATGATATCTTTTATATGCTCAAGCCACATTTCTGCCCCGATTGCCATTGCCGACTAAAAAAAGTAAAGGTCTCAAGAGTTGTAAATTCAAATTCTCCCGAAGCCAAAAACTTTGATTTTGGATTGGGGACGGGCAATTATTTGGTTGGAGATGTTGAATTCGTTTGGAAAGAATTTGAATGCCCTTCATGCAAAAAGCATTTGACCGTAAATGAAATGAAAAAAATGGAGGCCGTTTGATCCTGCATCTTTGCTTGGTCAAAATAACCCATATCTTTTTGACTTCAAATCACCGAAACAAGAATAGAATTTTTTAAAATAAATTGGAAATCGGGCAAATCCAAATTCCCAGCCTCCTCATAACGAATATAGTGATCGCGAACTCACTTTGAGGTAACCTAAGGACGCAAATGCGATTTTGCATTTGCGTCCCTTTGCTATCCTTCTTTTTTGATGGATTTTCGGTAGACGCCGGGGCTCATTCCGGCGTATTTTTTGAAAAAAGCATTAAAATTGTATTCGTTGCTAAAGCCCGCTTTGTCGCTGATCTCGCACAGAGAAAGCTCCGAATCTGCCAACAGCGTTTCAATATAGCGGCAGCGCTCCCGACGGATGTACTCTGCCACAGCCACCCCTTCCTCGTTTTGAAAAATTCGGGTCAACTGCTTGGTTCCCAAATGGCAATAGGCTGCCACTTCAGAAACGGCAATGCTTTGGCAAGGGTTATCCGCAATGTACTGCTTGGCAAGCGTGACGCGGATATCCGCATCGTTCCCGAAGGAGATGTCCGAGCTTTCCGTGACGCCACAGGCGCGAAAGAGCAACAAAATACACTCCAGTACACGGTTGCAGATCAACGTCGTGCAAAAGATGTCCGCTCTCTTTTTTTCGGTGCAGACCGTGCGAATGTTTTCCCAAACGGCATCCGGCGTTTTTTTCAGAATACAATGCTCGATCTCTGACGCGGCAAGAGAGAGAGGGCTGTTTTTCTTGGTTGCAAACGTGAAGGAGGATTTTGCCATGTCCGGTGATTCCTCCACCGCGCAGTGCTTGATCAGCGGCGGAATCAGCAAAAAGTAGCCCGCTTCCACCTTTACGCGCCGCCCTTCCAGCTCGTAGATCTGGTAGCCTTGCTCCACCAGGTGCAATTCAAAGCCGTTGTGGTGATGCTGTTGATCGGTGATGTATTTTCGGTCGCGGTTGGCGTAAATTTGCTTGAGGTAGCATTGCTCGATTCCCATAGCTTCCAGCACAATGGCAGAACGAAATACTCCTGCAACCGATTGTTTCCAGATAATCTCCAAGCTTTTGCCCCCAATCCCGTACTTTTTCTCTTGCTTTAATTATAACACACATTTGGATTTTTGCAACAGAAAAATGTCCCAAATTCATAAAAATCGGTCTTTTTTACGCATTGAAATGCAGGAAAAAACGTGCTATAATCAAGAAAAAACACAAAAAAGGAGCAAAAAATGAACATTTTTACAACGATGATTACCCCCTACACAAAGGATGGGAAGGTTGATTACGAAACTGCCTGCAAATATGTGGATTGGTCCTATGCCAACGGCTTGACCGGCATTTTTGCGGTGTGCCAATCCAGCGAGATTTTTTATCTTTCATTGGAGGAGAGAGTGGAGCTCAACCGCCGCGTATATGAGCGTGCAAAACAGCTGGAGGCGAGCGGGAGCCGTCCGTTTACGGTGGTCTCCTCCGGGCACGTCAGCGATACGCTTGAGGAGCAGATCCGTGAACTGAACGCCGTGTGGGAATCCGGTACCGACGCGCTGATTCTGATCACCAACCGCTTGGATCCCAACAACGAGGGAGACGACGTTTTCATCGAAAATGCCGAAAAGCTGATTGCGGCTCTGCCCGCAGACGTAAAACTGGGGCTTTACGAGTGCCCGTATCCTTACAAGCGGCTTGTAACGCCGAAAATTTTGGATTGGTGCTTGCAAACCGGCAAGTTCTACTACATGAAGGACACCTGCTGTGATGCGGCAATGATTGCGGAGCGGTGTAAGCAGCTGAAGGGCAGTCGATTCCAGCTGTTGAACGCGAACTGCCAGACGCTTTTGGAAACGCTGCGCAGCGGTTGCGACGGCTACTGCGGCATCATGTGCAACTTTCATCCCGCGCTCTATGCATGGATGGGGGAGCATTTTAAAACCGACCCGCAACGGGCAGATCTGGTGCAATCGGTGATCGGTACGTTTGGTTTTACCGAGGTAGGGCTGCCTTATCCGCTTACGGCGAAATATCACATGAACCTTTGTGGGATCCCAACCGAAAATATCGCGCGCAACCGCCGCAGTGAAGAGCTGACCGACTACGGTCGTAGCTGTATGCGACAGATGAAGCTTGCGACCGATCGGCTTGAGGCGTGGCTTAAGTCATGACCACTACAGATGTGGCAACTATCTAAAGCTTTCCTTTGTGTAAGCATTTGTGGCAGCAAATCTTTAAACGAAGGGAGCCTTGAAGTAGCGACTTTGTCTCCCCTGTGCAAGTGGGAGAACATTTGCAAGCAAATTGGCATTGCGTAGCAATGACGGAAGGGTTGTAAAAAGCAATCCCTCCTGCTCACTCCACGAGCTTCCTCTCTTTGCACAAGGGAGGCTTGGATAGAATTGCAAAATTTCTTTGTAGATCCCGATGCTTCGCATCGCCCTCCCTTGGGTCGGGTTCGACCGGCGAGCTTGCGAGCCTTCTCAGAGATGACACGTATAGGGGATGTTAGCTTTTGAATTTGATCTGCAAAGCTTCTCAGTAATGCCCCACCGTGTCATCTTGAGCGAACGCAGTGAGTCGAACTGCGAAGCAGTGCGAGGCGTAGCCGAGCAAGATCTCGGTGGGGCGGTATTTGTGCTCGCCCTCGTTGGTGCGCCATCCGGACGGATTTTTGTTGGCGTCGATGGATCTGTTTGCGGGGAAGCACCCGCAGAACCTGACGCTGATCTATCGCTCCGACGATGACGGAAACAGCTGGCACTACGTCAGCGAGCTGATGCCCTGCTTTTGGGGCAAGATGTTTCTCCATCGGGGGGAGCTTTATATGCTCTCCTGCTCCACCGAGTACGGAGATCTGCTGATTGGAAAAAGCACGGACGGCGGCAAGACCTTTTCCTCTCCCGTGACGCTTTTGCGCGGCTCGAACGGCAAGAATGGGAATAACGGTGTGCACAAAAATCCGCAGAACGTACAATATTATAACGGCAGAATTTACGAAACGCTGGAATGGGGCGCGTGGGCGAACAAGGATTTTTGTCATGCGGCGATGGTAATGTCCTGTGCTGTGGATGATGACCTGCTGGTGCCCGAAAGTTGGAGCTTTACCGAGCCGTTGCGATTTTCGAAATTTGCACCGGAGCTGCAGGATCTGCCGAACGATACCATGACCATTGAAGGAACTTTAACCGTGGTTCCCGACGGAAGGCTTTTGAATATCATGCGATTTGGGAAATACGGCAAGGTGATTGCATACGAGGTGGACACGGAGCATCCGGAGGCGCCGTTGCGCTACTCGCATTGCATTGATTTTCCCGCGAATTTTTCGAAATTCATGATCAAATACGATGCGATCTCCGGGCGCTATCTTTCGATTGCGACCAGGGTGTACGATCGGGAGAAACCTCATGCGCGAAATTTGTTGAGCTTGATGTCCTCGAAGGATCTGGAGCATTGGGATTTGGTTTGCGATCTGTTTGATTACCGAGACGGGGATGCGCAGAAAATCGGATTTCAGTACGTGGATTTTGAAATGGAAGGGGAGGATATCATTTATCTTTGCCGTACTGCCCTCAACGGGGCGCACAGCTACCATGATTCGAACTATTCTACCTTTCATCGGATCTCAAATTTCAGGACGCTTTTGCACTGAAACTATGATCGAAGGAATTGACAATCCCGGAGGAATATGGTAAAATACAAATGAGATTGATGATATGGGAGGAAAGGGAATGGCGGCATATGTGATCGGAATTGATTTTGGAACGCTTTCCGGGCGGACGATTTTGGTGGACGTGCACACGGGGGAGGAATGTGCGGAGTCGGTATTTTTTTATCCGCACGCCGTGATGGACGAAGCTCTGCCGAATGGGCAGAAGCTTCCGCCCAATTATGCGCTTCAGCATCCGCAGGATTATCTGGATGTCTTGCGGGTGACGGTTCCCGATGTGATGAGGCAAGTCGGCGCTTGTGCCGAGGATGTGCTGGGGCTGGGGATTGATTTTACCGCGTGCACGCTATTGCCCGTGGATGCGAACGGGACACCGCTTTGCATGAAGGCGGAATATCGGGATCGGATGCACGCATACGTAAAGCTATGGAAGCACCATGCCGCACAATCCTATGCCGATGAGATCAATGCCTTGGCAGAGGCACGCGGGGAGGAATGGCTGAAGATCTATGGCGGGAAGATCTCCTGCGAGTGGGCGTTGCCCAAGATTTTGCAGGTTTTGCGGGAGGATCCCGAACTCTACCGCAGTACTGTACGCTTTACTGAGGCGGCAGATTGGCTCTCTTTGGTGCTGACGGGTACGGAAACACACAGTGCGGCGTTTGCCGGCTACAAGGCCTTGTGGAATGCTGAAACGGGATATCCCTCCAATGCGTTTATGACGGCGCTGGATCCTGCTTTGGATGGGATTGTGGGAAGCAAGCTTTCCACGCGAGTGCTTGGAATGAAGGAAATAGCGGGGCGTTTGGATCGGAAGGGAGCCGAGCTGACCGGATTGAAGGCTGGTACTCCCGTAGCGTTGCCGATGATTGATGCGCACGCCGCCATGCCTGCGATCAATTTGACCGAAGAGGGCGCATTGATGATGATTTTGGGCACCTCGGCGTGCCATATTCTGAACGCGCGGGAGGCGCGGAATGTAGAAGGAATTTGCGGATACGTAAAGGACGGCGTGATTCCCGGCTTTTATACGTACGAGGCAGGGCAGGCCGGTGTGGGGGATGTTTACGACTGGTTCGTGCGGAATTGTGTGCCGCAATCCTATTGCGCCGAGGCGGTGGAAAGAGGGATTGGCTTGCATCAACTGCTGCGCGAGCGGGTGTGCGGGGAGCGTCCGGGAGAGTGTGGGTTGCTTGCCTTGGACTGGCTCAACGGAAATCGGAGTATTTTGGTCAACTCCGATCTGCGCGGGATGATCTTGGGATTGAATCTGCAAACCAGACCGGAACAGATTTACCGTGCGCTGATTGAAGCGACTGCCTACGGCTTGCGGATTATTATGGAGCAATATGAAAAGAGCGGCATTCCCGTGAACCGCATTTGTGCCGCGGGCGGAATTGCCAAAAAAGACGGTATGATGATGCAGATTTATGCGGATGTGCTGAACCGCGAGATTGCCGTGGCGGACAGCACGCAGGCGGCGGCTTTGGGCAGTGCGATGTATGCGTCGGTTGCGGCAGGTGCATATCCAAACATTCAAGCGGCGGCCGAGAAGCTCTCAAAGCCCTGCAGTCGCACGTATTTGCCGGATGCGCAAAATGCGGCTGTATATGATCTGCTTTATCGGGAATACAAAACCTTGCACGATTATTTTGGGAAAGAAAATGCGGTGATGTTGCGGCTTAGGAAATGGTCGGCCGCGGCAAAGCAAGAATAAATATCGCAATCAATCGAAAAGGAGATAGAATTTTCCCATCATTTGCGGTACGGGCACCGAGGATTATTTTTGCGATGTGTACGATTTTGACGTGGAGGGAAAATACGTGGAGTTCTCGACGCCGTATGCGGGGGGTTCGAAGGTAGGGGGCACCGATCAGATCTACCGTTCGCAACGCTATTTTGATATGTACCGCTGGCTTATTACGGATCCGATCTATTTTAAAAAGGATCTGCGTGTGACCGTTCAGGCGCTGGGTTGGCGGAGTGACGGGCGGTATTTGCCTTTGCAGGACGATATTTCGTCGGTGGCGTACTGGTATTCCGATTCGCTTGACGGAGTGCGGGAAGTGCCCTCGGCAAACGATTTGGAAATTGTTTAAAAAAGAGAGCGGAAAATCCGATCGGATTTTCTCTGTTGTTCTTAACGGATAAATCACAAGAGTATAGAAACCGCAGATTGATTTTCTGCGGTTTTTGTGCTATAATAGGGGTATGGGCTTAGCCCAATGTGCATTTGTAATAAAAATGCGAAACTGGCGATAAATACGGAGGCAGTATATGAAGTGCGGAATATGCGTATGCGGACTGAATGGAAGCGGAAAAACAACGCTTGCGGGTGCGCTTGCCAAAGAATTAAACTTTAAGCATATGGATATAGAACAATATTATTTTACTTCCACGGATCATCCGTATTCATCGTCAAGAACAAGAGAAGAAGTTGAACGATTTCTTTTAGACGATATAAAGAAAAATCCCTGTTTTGTTTTCTCTGCCGTTAATGGAGATATGACTCCGGGAATCAACGAAAAGTATGCTCTTGTGGTTTATCTTGATGTTTCTCTTGACATGCGAATGAAAAGAATACGGCAAAGAGCTATTGATAAATTCGGTGATAGAGTTCTTCCCGGGGGCGATATGTATGAGCAAGAAGAAAAGTTTTTTGCATACGCAGAAAAAAGAACTCCCGAGAAGATAGAGAATTGGCTCAAAACATTATCATGCAAAGTTATTCGCCTTGACGGAATAAAGCCTATACAAGAGAACGTTGAAGTTATAAAAAGCCTTCTCCTGTGGGAGAAGGGGGACCGCGCCAGCGGTGGATGAGGAGTCAAAATGATACCTTACAA
Source organism: Clostridia bacterium (assembly GCA_017452665.1). Taxonomy (GTDB): domain Bacteria; phylum Bacillota; class Clostridia; order Oscillospirales; family CAG-272; genus UMGS1865. The sequence goes on along the minus strand of JAFTLZ010000151.1, from coordinate 2,264 downwards.
TAAAAAGCTCGTGTCAAACGCACGAACTCTTCGAAAAAATATGACACCCGAAGAAAAGCATCTGTGGTATGATTTTCTGAAACGACTTCCTTTTAACGTGAGGAGGCAGCATAATATTGAAAACTATATCGTTGATTTTTACATAGCAGAAAAGAAGATCGTGATTGAGATTGATGGCAGACAACATTTATTGCCCGAACACAAGGAAGCAGACGCGCAAAGAGATACGATCTTGACAACTTGGGAGATTTCTGTTTTACGATATTCCAACGATAGCATACGAAATAATTTCAACGCCGTTGCAGAAGATATATTGAAGCATCTTGGGTTGGATTATAGCGACCTTAAGCCTAAGAGATAACACCTCATCCACCACTTCGTGGTCCCCCTTCTCCCACTGGAGAAGGCTTGTTTAACCCGTTTCTTCTGTTTATAGAAATAAAGTTCCCACAAACTGTTTGATCGGTCTGTGGGAACTTTTCGTTATGGTGATTTATCCGATAAGAACATCACGCTTTTTCCGCTCTCTTTTTTTAATCTTTCAGTTTGGCTTTGTATTCCTCGTATGCGCTGTCGGCAATGCCTTTGCGTTTGATCTTTCGCGAGGAGTTTTTGGGGAACTCTTCGCGGCGGATCACATAGTATTCGATGCGCTTGTAGGATTGCACGATGCCGTTGACCTCGGAGATCGCTTTTTTCAGCTCCAGATCCAGCTGGCTTTGCACAAAGTTCTTTCCGTAGGTTTCCTCCATCTTTTCGTAGTCCGGATAAATGATGGCAACGATGTCGTAATCGTTCTTCTTTTTGTTGACGTACCCGACCACGACCGATTCCTTAACGTACGGATTTCTGCCCAGATAGGTTTCCAGCTCCTCGGGGAAGATGTTTTTGCCTCCCGAGGTGACGATGACGTTCTTTTTGCGTCCCGTGATATAAAGGAAGCCGTTTTCGTCCAGATATCCAAGGTCGCCTGTATAGAACCAGCCGTCGCGGATGACCTCACGGGTCAGCTCCGGCATTTTGTAGTAGCCCAGCATGATGTTGTCGCCCTTGTAGCGGATCTCGCCGGTGCCGTCGTCCTGCACGTCGTAAATATCCAGCAGGGCATTGGGCGTTGCCATACCTGCGGAGGCGTCGTTGAAGAAGTGTTCCCGGTTGAGCGCCGCCAAAGGGGCACATTCGGTGAGTCCGTAGCCCTGATAGGTGTGGATGCCGAAATCACGCAGCCCCTTGAGAACGATCGGATCTGCCGCGGCACCGCCGGAGATCATGATGCGGAGCTTGCCGCCAAAGTTCTCATGGATCTTGGCGAACAGCTTGCGTTTTGCGGCGTCACGAAGCTTTTCGGACGGGATTGCGTTGGTGGTGTTGATCAGCGCAGTGACCTTTTTTTCCAACCCCTGCTTGCGGATGTTTGCCCAGACCTTGTGGTACATGGTCTCCATCAAGAGCGGTACGCAGAGCACCACGGTGGGGCTTGTTTCCTTGAGGTTGCGTGTGATATGGCGCAGACCCTCGGAAAAGGCGAGGGAGCTGCCGCGATACAGCGGGCAGAGGAAGCCGCAGGTGCACTCGTAAACGTGATGCAACGGGAGCACGGAGAGGAAGCGGTCCTCGGTGTCGATATAGATCATCTGGCACATTTCGGACAGATTGAAGCAGAGGTTGCGGTGCGAGAGCATGACGCCCTTGGAAACACCCGTGGTGCCGGAGGTAAAGATCAGCGAGCCCATGGCGTTCGGGTCGATCTCGGCCTTCAGGTAGGTGTGGTTTCCTTGGATGATGCGGTCGTTACCGGAGCGGATCAGGTCGGGGAGCTCGTCAAAGCAAATGCGCATCACCTTTGGGTCGATGACATTGATCTTTTCGGCGTATTTGGCGGAGTAGATCACAGCCGACGCCTCGGCAATGTTGGCGATGTTTGCGATCTCCTCGGCGGGGATTTCTTTATCCACGGGGACCACAACGCCCACGCCGCAGGTGACTGCCATGTATGCAGTGATCCAGGCGTAGCAGTTCTCTCCCGTTACGATGACGCGCTTGCCGCTCAGTCCGCGCGCGCAAAGCTCGGTGCCCAGTGCGTCTACGTCCTCGGCATAGCGGGAAAAGCTGACGCCTTGATACTCGCCGTTGATCTTTTCCATTGCGAAGATTTTGTCTCCGAATTTTTCGGCGCTGGCGTGATAGAGCTGCTTGAGATTTTCATACTGTTCGGTTGGATAATTGCGATAGCTTTTCATAGATTACCACCTTTCCGGGAACTT
>JAFTLZ010000150.1 GCA_017452665.1 Clostridia bacterium | reverse complement strand
ACCTTTTGCATGGGAAAATGTCAGCAGGGCGTATGCGTCACGGTTGACGATGCGTTCCATTCGGTAACGCCTGAGGGTGTGGATGATTTCTTCCGTGCCGAAGTTCTTGCAAAGGTATAAAAATGCTGATTGTTCAGGTTTGCGTTGGCAGCTCCTGTCATCTCAAGGGGTCTTCTGAGATCGTGGAGCTTTTACAGAAGGCGGTGGAGAAGTATCATTTGGAGGATGAGGTCGTGCTGACCGGAAGCTTTTGCATTGGAAAGTGCAATCGGATTGGCGTGACCGTGCAGGTGAACGACGAAATCCACGTTGGCGTTACAAGGGAGAACTTTAAGGAATTTTTTAAGGATCATATTCTGAATGTGATTGAGAGCGAAAGGAAGTAACGGGAATGTCGAACTGTTTGATGCTGAAAAAGTCCAACTGCAAAAACTGCTACAAATGCATTCGTCACTGCCCGGTCAAGGCCATTCGTTTTTCGGGGAACCAAGCGCATATCATCGGCAATGAATGCATTTTGTGCGGTCATTGCTTTGTTGTGTGTCCGCAGAACGCAAAGGAGATCGTGGACGAGACCGAAAAGGTCAAGGTCTTTTTGCAAAGCGGAGACCCGGTGGTAGTCAGCCTGGCGCCCTCGTTTGTGGCAAACTACGACGGTGTGGGGATCGAATCGATGCGCCGCGCGCTGAAAAAGCTTGGATTTTATGATGTGGAGGAGACTGCTGTTGGCGCTTCCATCGTTAAGACCGAGTATGAGCGGATGCTGCGCGAGGACGAGCGGGATATTGTGATTACCTCCTGCTGCCATTCGGTCAATTTGCTGATCCAAAAGTATTTCCCGGCAGAGCTGGAGTATCTTGCCGACGTGATGTCCCCTATGCAGGCGCACTGTACGGAGATCAAAAAACGGATCCCGAATGCAAAGACCGTATTTGTGGGCCCCTGCGTTGCAAAAAAGGATGAGGCAGCGTATTACGAGGGAATCGTGGATGCGGTGCTGACCTTTGAAGAGCTGACGAACTGGATGAAGGCAGAACGGATTGAGCCGGAGAAGGAGATGGACTACGATCCGCAGAGCCGTGCGCGCTTTTTCCCGACTACGGGCGGTGTGCTGAAAACCATGGCACAGAGCATCAACGGCTATACTTATCTGGCGATTGACGGTGTGGAGAACTGTGTTGCCGCGTTGAGAGATATTGAAAGCGGAAAGATCCACAAGTGCTTTATTGAAATGTCGGCTTGCGTTGGCAGCTGTGTCGGCGGGCCTGTGATGGAAAAATATCACCGTTCCCCGATTCAGGATTATATGGCGGTGGCAAGCTTTTCCGGCGAGCGCGATTTTGACGTGGCACAACCCGAATCGACAGAGCTGAAAAAGCAGTTTACCTTTATTGAGCGCAAGCTGGCACAGCCGAGCGAGACCGAGATTTGTGCCGTACTGCGGCAGATGGGCAAGTTTAAGCCCGCGGATGAATTGAACTGCGGCTCTTGCGGATACAATTCCTGCCGCGAGAAGGCGATTGCGATTTGCCAGGGCAAGGCGGAAAGCTCGATGTGCTTGCCGTTCCTCAAGGACAAGGCCGAGAGCTTTTCGGATACCATTGTGAAAAATACGCCCAACGGGCTGATTGTGCTCAATGAGAATTTAGAGGTACAGCAGATCAATGCCGCCGCCAGAAAGATTATGAATATCCGTGCGGCGTCCGACGTATTGGGCGAGCCGGTGGTGCGGATCCTCGACCCTTCCGTATTTATCAGCGTGAAGAACAGCGGAAGATCGGTGCGGGATCAAAAGACCTATCTTGCAGAGTACAAGCGATACGTGGAGCAGACCGTGGTCTATGACAAGGATTCCCGCATGATCGTTGGCATTATGCGCGATATCACCGACGAGGAAGCAGACCGCGAAAAGAAGGAAAGCATCAGCCGACAGACGGTGGAGGTTGCCGACAAGGTGGTAGAAAAGCAGATGCGCATCGTTCAGGAGATCGCATCGCTGCTTGGTGAAACGGCGGCTGAAACCAAGATCGCGCTGACGAAGCTGAAGGAGTCGATCAGCGATGAATGATTTGTGTGCAGATATCGGATATAAGAGCATCAATCATTACGGAGAAGAGCTTTGCGGTGACCACGTGGACGTGGTGGAGGAGAACGAAAGCTCGACGGTGATCGTTCTGGCTGACGGATTGGGGAGCGGTGTGAAGGCGAGCATCCTTTCAACCTTGACCTCCAAGATCATTTCCACCATGATGGCGGCGGGCCTTCCCATTGAGGAGTGTGTTTCCACCATTGCGGCAACGCTTCCCGTGTGCTCGGTGCGCGGTGTGGCGTATTCCACCTTTACGATCCTCCATATTTTGAACAACGATACGGCAGAGATCATTCAGTATGACAACCCGCAGGTGATTGTACTGCGCGACGACGTCAATTACGATTATCCGAAAACCGAAATGAACATCGGCGGAAAAAAGATTTACAAAACCACGCTGAAGTTGCGCGAAAACGATATATTTGTTGCGATGAGCGACGGCTGTCCCCATGCGGGGTTGGGCGGAAAGTACAACTTTGGCTGGAAGCGCGAGGACATCATTGGGTATATGGAGGCTGTTTCGATAGGCGGGTATACGGCGAAGAACCTTTCTACGATGCTGGTGGACGAGTGCGATAAGCTCTACGGTCACAAGCCCGGAGACGATACCACGGCGTGCGTGGTGAAGATCCGTAAACGAGAGCCGATGAATATCTTGTTCGGCCCGCCCTCTAACCGCGATGACTGTAACCGGATGATGTCGCTGTTCTTTTCAAAGGAAGGCAAGCATATCATCTGCGGGGGCACGACCTCGTCCATTGCGGCGAAATACCTTGGCAAGCCGGTGAAGGCAAGTTTGAATTTCGAATCCTCGGATATTCCTCCCACGGCTGAGATCGAGGGAGTGGATCTGGTGACCGAGGGTGTGATTACCATGAACCGGGTGATTGAGTATGCCAAGGATTATCTTGGCGAGAATGCGAAATACGAGCAGTGGAATTTTCAACGGGATGGAGCTTCGCTGATCAGCCGATTGTTGTTTGAGGAAGCGACCGACATCAATTTTTATGTGGGGAGAGCGATTAACCCAGCGCATCAGAATCCCGATCTTCCCATCAATTTCAGCATTAAGATGAATTTGGTGGAGGAGCTTTCCGCTTGCTTGAAGCAGATGGGCAAGCGCATTAAGGTCAGTTATTTTTAAGGAGGAAGAGATATGCGTAAGTTTGACACAAAGGTACAGCATTTGAAATATAAGGTTTTGCGGGAGGTCGCACGGCTTGCATGGAACGATACCTTGCTGGATCATCTGTTGGATATTCCCAAGACCATCGTTCCCGGAAATGAGCCGACGATGCGCTGCTGTGTTTACAAGGAGCGCGCCATTCTCGGAGAGCGTGTCAAGCTTGCCATGGGAGGGAACAAGGAAAATCCGAACGTGATCGAGGTGATTGAAATTGCCTGCGATGAATGTCCCGTTGGCGGCTACGAGGTGACAAATGCCTGCCGCGGCTGTTTGGCTCACCGCTGTGAGGATGTGTGCAAGCGCGGGGCGATCTCCTTTGACCGCAACCATGTGGCGTATATCGACAAATCCAAATGCGTGGAGTGCGGTGCGTGTGCAAAGGTTTGCCCGTATACGGCGATCGTCAGCCGCAAGCGCCCGTGTCAGAATGCGTGCAAGGTCAAGGCGATCTCCATGAACGATCAAAAGGCGGCGACCATTGACAATCAAAAGTGCATTGGCTGTGGGGCGTGCGTTTATCAGTGCCCGTTTGGTGCGATCATGGATAAATCGTACATCCTGAATGTGATTGATCTGCTGAAAAAGAGTGAAAACGGGAGCAAATACAGGGTATACGCCATGGTGGCGCCCTCTATCTCCAGCCAGTTTACCTATGCAAAGCTCGGGCAGGTGGTAAAGGGCTTGAAGGAGCTTGGATTCTTTACTGTGGTAGAGGCGGCGCTGGGGGCGGACATGGTTGCGCAGGCAGAATCGCGTGAGCTTGCCGAAAAGGGCTTTTTGACCAGCTCCTGCTGTCCCGCCTTTGTACAGTATATCAAATCGGCATTCCCCGATCTGCTGCAGTACGTTTCGCACAATCTTTCTCCGATGGCGACGCTTGCAAAATACATCAAAGACACCACCAAGGATGCCAAGATCGTGTTTATCGGGCCTTGCACTGCAAAGAAAGCTGAAGCACAGCTGGAGACAGTGAAGCCTTACATTGATGCAGTCATGACCTTTGAGGAGCTGCAGGCGCTGTTTGACAGCAGAGACTTGGATATCACGGCATTGGAGGAAGACGTTCTGGATAACGCCTCCTACTTTGGGCGGATCTTTGCGCGTTCGGGCGGACTTTCCGATGCGGTTGCGCAGGGCTTGAAAGAGCAAAATATTGCGTTTGAGCTCAAGGCGGTTCCTTGCGACGGCATTGAAGCCTGCCGCATGGCGCTCCTCAAAAAGAGCAAAAACGTGCTGGACGGAAACTTTATCGAGGGAATGGCGTGCATTGGCGGCTGTATTGGCGGCGCGGGCTGCCTGACTCATGGGGAAAAGAATAAGGCAGAGGTAGATAAATACGGCAGAGAGGCACTTGAAAAAAACATTGGAGATGCTGTTTCGATGCTGAAATAAGCTTTGGGATACAGAATTATCCCCCAAAAAAATTGACAGGTAGTTGAGTGGAATCAACCTACCTGCCAATTTTTTGTTTGTGTGAAAAGTATCAATCTTCAGCTTTTGTGAATCTGCTCCAGTGCAATGCGATTGCGCAGGGCACCGTCACGCAAAAAGTCAAAATCCGCACCTGCTGAAAGCATGTGGACTCCAAAGCTGCTCCAATGGCGTACGGTTTCCTCTGCGTATCCGCCCGAGGCAATGCCGATGTATTTTTCGTTGTCATGTAGCTTTTGGATTGCTGCTTTCATTATGTTTGTAATGTGGTCCCCAAAAACGTCACCAAGCTGATTGTAGGAGCCGGATAGATCGTTGGGACCAAAGATGTAGCCGTCAATATCGGAATTTTGCATGATCTCATCCAGATTCTCTATGGTGTCCTTGTGTTCGATCTGAATAAAGATGCCAAGCTTATTGTGCGTGGTTTTCATATATTCGCGTACGTTTGCAAAGCCGTAATCAATGGCGTTCATGGGGCCAAAGCCTCGTGCACCGTACGGAGGATAGAGCGCGTAATCGGTCAAGCGTTTTGATTCTGTGGCGGTTTTAACCATGGGAAAGATGATGCCGTCCACACCCATCTCCAATACTTTTTTGGTGTAGGTCAGGTCATCCTGCGGTACACGAACGATGACGGGCGTTCCCGTGGCTTTGATTGCCAGAACATGCCCCAAGAGTGTTTCGGTTGACATATAGCTGTGCTCGGTATCCACCCATACAAAATCGTAACCCGCAAGCCCGGCGATGCGCGCAATGCTGATATCTGCCAGCTGTACGTACATACCGATCATTTTTTCTTTGTTTTGAATTTTTTCCTTTAGCATGAAAAATTACCTCCGTTGGAATTATTATACCACGGATCTTGGATTTTGTAAAGTGTGGAATTCCGAAACGCGGTTTCGCTTTTGGAATCGCCCGACAAATAATACGCCGAATTTTGCTCCGCCTATTGATTCTGATTCGATTTTGTGATATAATGCAACTGTTAAGGAAATGATGCGTTTGAAAAAAGCTTGATGTCAAGCTTTTTTCAAACAGAATGGGAGCATATTTATGATACACGCGGTTGAAAAAAAGAAACCGATGTTTGAATATAGAAAAGCAACCGAGCAGGATATGGAATCTATTTGGAATAGGAGCATTGCCGATCATCCCGGTGACAGTCGATGGGTCAAATGGAAAGAACAGTATATCGCATATCATCAAAGCGGACGGGCCGCGACCTTTGTTGCGGTTTGCGACGGTTGTCCCGTTGGGGAAGGGACACTGCTGTTTTCTGCCGAGTGCGGGGCGATTCGCGGAAGAACGGTACTTGCCGACAATAGATGCATTGCCAATGTCAATGCTTTGCGGATTCAAAAAGAATACGAGGGGCAGGGGCACATATCTGCGATGATGCGCAGGATGGAGGATTATGCTATCAAGCAGGGATACACACGGCTGACCATCGGTGTTGAGGCGAAGGAAACGAGAAATCTGGCAATCTATTTGCATTGGGGATACGATGAGTTTATCATGTCGGAAACAGAGGATGATGAGCTTGTGTTGTACTATGCAAAAAAAATAAACCAAATGGGGTAAAAATATGACTTTTCTTGAACTTGCAAAGGCTCGTTATTCCGTGCGGGCTTTCAAAAAAGACGGAATTGAGGATGAAAAACTGAACGCGATCATTGAGGCCGGGCGAGTGGCTCCCACTGCCTGCAACAATCAGCCGCAGAGAATATACGTTGTAAAAAGCGAAGAAAAACGCAAAAAGCTCGCTGAGGTTTGCCGATATACCTTTGACGCTCCCATGATATTGGTCGTTGCTTACGATAAGGATCGCGATTGGAAGAACCGTTTGGTGTCCGGTTACAGTTCGGGCGAAACCGATGCCGCCATCGTTTGCACGCACATGATGCTTGAAGCGTGGGATATGGGAATCGGTTCATGCTGGGTGGGCTATTTCAATGCAGATGAGGTTGGGAGCGCGCTTTCTTTGCCAAAAAATGTTCGCGTTACCGCACTGCTTCCGATCGGTTACGCCGCAGACGATGCAAAACCCGCCGCTCTGCACAGTATGTATCGGGATCGTGAGGATACGGTGTCGATCTTATAAAAAACAATCCATTTTTGCTACGCACGAAACAAAGAAAGCTTGGAGTGAATTCTCATACATTTATATGTGAGAAAAGGTCATACGCTTGAGAATACCGATGCCCGCTATCATCACAAAATTTATCTTTTAGATGCGTGAAAAGTTGCTCCCGAAGGATTGAAAACCGGGATCGGACACCCAATCGGAAAAATGGAGGCGATGATAGGATGACAAACGAAGAGATCATGCAAATTGCATTACGGCAATCGGCATATGATTGCAACTGTGCGCCGCAGGATTTTTTGCGAAACGAGAACGTAATCACCAGATCGGGAAATCATGAAAAGGCACGCAAATATTTGTCCCTGCCGTTTGAATGTGATATGGTCTCCTACGGGAGCAATATCGTGGCGCAGACAAGCGAGCGCTTGGCAGAAACGGTAAGCTCCTATCTCGGCCGCTACGACGTTGGGCATTGCTTTGAAACGCCCAATCTGCACGTTCTTGACGAAAAGCTGGCGGCTTTTGGGCTGAAAGTCTGCTTTATGGCGGAGTATTTTTTGCCCGATTTGGATCGTTTGAAGCCTTTGCCGTGTGACTTTGCGATTCGCGTTCTTTCGCAAAAGGATTTTTCATCACTTTATACGAAAGAATGGAGCAATGCGCTTTGTGAAAAGCGCAAGGAGCTGGACGTTCTCGGTGTGGGAGCGTATGAGAACGGAAAGCTGGTCGGTCTTGCGGGCTGCTCTGCCGATTGTGAAGAAATGTATCAGATCGGGATCGACGTGCTACCGGAATACCGCAGGCAGGGAATTGCCTCGGCGCTGACGTCGCGGCTTGCTCTTGAAATCTTGGAGCTTGGAAGAGTTCCGTTTTACTGCGCGGCGTGGTGCAATTTGAAGTCGGTTCGGAACGCGGTGAAATGCGGCTTTGTTCCGGCGTGGGTTGAGCTTACGGCAAGAGAGATCGGATTTGTGGATGAAATGAACAAGGCTTTTTGATTGCTTTAGAACTTACGGAGGTAAGATTTTGGAGTTTGGATATTATATACCGATATTGATGCTGTTTTTGATCTTGCTTTTGACGTTACGGAATCAAAAAGCAATGATACTGAAAAAGCTGATGCAAAAAAGAAAAACGGAGGATATAACACAAATGCGCGAGCTTGCAAAAAAATTTACGGATCGGGAATGTCTGATCTATCTGTTTAACGACCATCAAATAAACGGGATTATTAAAGAGGTTGGTGACAGCGCAATTCTACTGGAAAGCGGGGATACGGTTGAAGCTGTAAATCTGGATTTTATCGTTCGGATCCGTGAGTATCCGAGAAAGAAGAACGGAAAGAAGAAGTCGGTAATTTTGGATTGAAGCAAACTATGAATTTTGATTGATTGGAGAAAGGCAATGAAGTGTCCGTACTGTAATCATGAAATGGAAAAAGGATTGATACACAGCCCTCACGAATTGAATTGGATAAAAGGTGAAAAACGAAAGCTTCTTGCACAGTCTTTTTTGCGCGAGGATTCGATTGTCCTTTCTGAGTTTTCAATGATGAGAGGCTCAGCTTGTTTGGCATATAACTGTAGAAATTGCAAAAAGATCATCATTGATTATGCCGACGAAGCAATAGACTTGAATTATCGTTAAAGGAGTTACAATATGAAAGCGGAGAGAAAAATAATTGTTGCAATATCAGCGATCGTTTTGATCGGTTTGGCGGTAACTGTTATCGTGCAGGCTGCTTCGATTTATACAATCAAAAATGATCAGGAGCTAAAATTCCAAAGCCACATTTCAAGCGCAGTTTATTCGTTGGAAGAATACAAAGAAACGGGCTACGGTTTTAAATATCAGGATGCTTTGATGGAGCTGCATTCGGCGGCAAGTATTGCGAACCTATTACAAGACAGAGACGAATACGAGGGGATGCAAGGAGTATTGCTCTCCATTGTTGGTACCTATTACTCTTTCCCCGAAGATCTTGCACTGTTTACCGATGAGCTGATTGAAGTGTTGAACGCTTTTATTGTTCATCACAATGTTGAGAATCTTTATACTAAGCTCATCGGCATAAATAATAGACTTACTGCTATGTTATTCGAAAGGCTTGAACCACCGGTTGCGTGATCGGAATTTGCGGTAAAGCACAGTAAAAAGGGAGAGTGCAAGCAGTATCGAATCAAAACTTTTGCGAATAGGTGAAAGCAACCGCAAAACATTTTATGAAGCGGAAGTCAAATGTGAGGAGGAGCTATGTACGATATTCGGAATTATGGAGCGATCCCGGATGGAAAAACGCTTGCAACGAGTGCCATTCAAGCGGCAATCGACGATTGCCACGCGCACGGCGGGGGCAGAGTGACCGTTCCCGCAGGAACGTATCTGACGGGGTCGATCTTTCTGAAGGACAACGTGGAATTGCATCTGGAAATGTCGGCACTGCTAAAGGCGAGCACGGACCTGGCAGACTACAATGCCGATGATGCATACGAACAGAATTACGGGGCTCTCTCCGAGGAATGGCGGGCAAAGCATTTGATTCTGGCGATTGAATGCCGAAACGTGGCTTTGACGGGCTTGGGAACGGTAGACGCATCGGGGGATTTCTTTTTTGAAGAACCCAAATTTTACCCACAGCATCAGTGGATGACGGGCTACAGCTGGCGCAACGGAATTTCATATGCCCGCGACAAAGAGCTCTTGCGCCCGGGACAGGTGATTTGCTTTGTGGAATCGACCAACGTAACCGTGCAGGATATTACCGTCCGAAATTCTCCGTGCTGGTCGTTGTTCCTTCACGGATGCGAGCACGTGACCGTTCGGGGCTTGAAGGTGTTCAATCTGTCCTATTTCGGCAACACCGACGGAATCGATATTGATTGCTGTCGGTTTGTTACCGTTTCCGACTGTCATATTGAAACGGGAGACGATGCCATTGCGATCCGCTGTGCGGCACAAAGATTAAAAAAGCCACGCGTTTGCGAATACGTGACCGTTTCCAACTGTGTTCTCCTCTCTTATGCTTGCGGGATCCGTATTGGCGTGGGGTACGGTGAAATCCGCCACGTGCGTGTTTCGGGAATCACGGTCGAAAAAGCAGGATATGCGATCAATTATATTACGAGTTATGCGCAAAAGGGCTGTGCTTGTATTGAGGACGTGAACTTTTCGAATATTTCAATGAATGACGTCGGCTTTCCGGTGCAGATCGACGGTGACGTTGGGGGTGTGACGCACAGCACACTGGAAAATATCCGTGCGTATGCGAGGGGCGGAATCAAGCTGAACGCACGTGCGGATTGCGAGATTTTTGATATTCAACTGAGGGACGTGGATCTGCATCTCATTCCAGAAGAGCTGGAGCTTGACGAACGCAGACGGAAGACGAGAGGGGAGCATATTCTGTATTTGAGTCATGTACATTCCGTTGTACTGGATCGGGTTCGTGTGCATGGAACGTCCGAGCTGCTTTCCTTGTGGACCTCTGCTTTTTCCGCTATGGATTGCGATGCGCTTGAAGTGCAAAACTGCGTTTTTCCGAAAATTTAACAGATTTGTTTGAGGAGGGATACTGTATGAAACTGATGTCGTTTAATACGCAGCACTGCTTGAATTATTTGGAGCAAAAGATTGATTTTGAGATCATGGCAAAGGCGATTTTGGCGTGCGATGCGGACATCGTGGGATTGAACGAAATGCGGGGGCAGGGCTCTCATCCCGATTACACCGCGCAGATCGAACGGCTTGCCGAGCTGACGGGAATGCCTGCTTTCTATTTTGCGCCTGCGATCGAATTACCGGAGGGACCTTACGGCAACGGCATTTTGTCTAAGCTCCCGATCCTTCGCGCGGAAAAGATTCCGATCCCGGATCCGGAGCCGAAACAGTATGACTTCTGCCGTTATGAAACGCGGTGTGTTTTAAGGGCAGAGCTGGAAGGGGGACTGGTGGTATTGGTCACACATTTCGGGCTGAATCCGGATGAGCAGGAGAATGCCGTAAAGACGGTTTGTTCTCTCTTGCAAGAGCAAAAATGCATCCTGATGGGGGATTTTAACGTCCGTCCCGATAACGCGGTGCTGGCTCCGATCCGGGAGAAAATGCGGGATACGGCAGACCTTTTTGGGATAGAGAAGCTTAGCTTTCCGTCGGATCAGCCCGACCGCAAGATTGACTATATTTTTGTTTCGCGAGATATCGAGGTCGAGTGTGCCGATATTCCCGCGGTCGTGGCATCCGATCACCGTCCGCACACGGCAACCGTAAAGCTGTAATGCCGTGCATCTTACATACGAAACAGCCCAAAGCGTTGGTGCAATACTTTGAACGGAGTATCACGCGAACGCCTTGGGCTGTTTTGCTTTTTGAAGAAATTACGTTTTTTGTGAAAAACGGTAGGTATATTGGGACGGGGAAATCTCCATGATCTTTTTGAATTAGCAAAATTTTATCGTAAAACAATCCCTCAGCCGCCTACGGCGGAGCGCGAGTTGACGAAGTCGATCTCGTCGTCGGCTTGCTGCCTTCCCGATTTGCGCCAGCAAATCTTTACACGAAGGGAGCCTTTGGTTTGCGAGACCCGAAAGTCCGTCTGCTTTTCCCGACGACAAGCACTGCTTTTGAGGGCACAAACGCAGAAAGATTGCTTTAGTTGAATTTATTTTGCCAAAATTCAAATATTCGGTTATTGAAACTTTAATAAAACCATGTTACAATACTATCGAACTAGTTCAAATACTTATGATAAAGGAGTAAATGATAATGGATATAAAGAAGGTTGGCAATCAAATTTCAGAATTAAGAAAAATAAAAGGGTTAACGCAAAGTGAGTTGGGTGAACGCCTGTGTATATCATTTCAAGCAGTAAGCAAATGGGAACGAGGCGAAACATTACCCGATACAGCCATATTGCCGGATCTTGCAAATGTTTTAGAAACCACAGTGGATTTTATATTGACAGGTGGCGAGAGAATGGTTGAATATAAGGGGAAAATAGCAATTTCGGATATTATACAAGGATTGAGATGCCTTGAGAATATGAGAGATTTGCTTGGAAACAAGAACATAATTTATCGTTCGGCTATCAATGGTATTAACGATAAGATGAACACCGATATTGAAAAAGCATTTTCAGATGATTATATTTTTGAGGCGTTTGTTGCAGAGGCGGTTATTCAAAATTTGAACATGGGATCTTATGTTGACATTACCGATGTAAAGAACAGTCTAAAATATGAACATTTTAAGAAAATAATTATAGGGTATTGTTCGAAAAAAGGCATTAAATAAAAGAACAAATCACCGTCTAAAGTATTTTGCAACTTTAGACGGTGATTTATTTTAACCTGTTTTATCGCAGGTACGCCAATGGGCGCGCTTTTGTTGTAAAAAACAGACTTGGTTTATTGCGCTTTTTTGATTTTCTTATTGAATTGCGGTTTTATATATGCTATAATAAGCAAAACATGTGTAGGTGATTGGCACGAATACGACCGCGATCGTGATTTGGCGGCGATTTAAGCCTTTTATGTGCAGTGAAACTTGAGAAAAGATAGGATCGTATACAAACGGGGGAATATATGCGAAGAAGATTGATACTACTGTGCCTTTTGGGGTTTACCATGTGTGTGCTTTGCGGTTGTCAATGGATGATCGATAGAGATCTTTTGCCGGGAGACGGTACTACAACCTTCCCGGATTCAGATGCTACAACGATGTCGGATGAAGCTGACAAAACGGAAAATCATGTTCCCGCTTATACCGATGTCAACGAACTGCGTACGGATTATCAGCTTGGGAGCTGTCAGGATCTCTCCGGCAATGTTGCGGTAATTCTGTTTTTTATGGATGATTTTGAAAGCAGTTGGACGTTGGAAGAGGCCGACAAATATATAGTCGAGGAAGTAAAGCCGGGGCTGGAGTTTTTGGAACAGCAGGCAGGGGTTCACGGAGTCGAGTTAAATTTGACCGTGGCGCAAACCTATGTGTCCATGTATTACAATGATGAGGTTATCACAAGTATGGCACTGACGGGGATGGTTACCATTGACACAGTCAAGCAAGCGGCGTACCAACTTGGATATTCCTATTCGGATGAGGCTTTGCTTGCTGATCAAATGCAGGAATTCCAAGCAGATGAGATTGTTTATCTTACCGTGTTTCACAAAAACGGAACTGCATATGCGATCAATCCCAAGCGGGAGGCTGAATTTGACGTGGTGGAGCATTGTGTCTTGTTCGCATGGGATCTGTATTCCGATGGAAATGATCCCGGCGGCGCGCAGGCGTCGGTCGTAGCGCATGAGATCTTACATTTGTATGGTGCGGAAGATTTTTACACCCCTTATTCTCGAAAAACACTTGCGAGTTTTGTTTATCCGGATGATATCATGCTACGCACCGCTTACGATATTCGGGAAAATCAGCTTGGGGATGCTACGGCGTTCTACATCGGTTGGAGTGACGAAGTCCCGGATGTAATATTAAAGCCGTGGTGGTAAAATTCAAATTGTGTTCACATCGCTGTAAATGAAATAAAATACGAACCGCCGGGCGTACGGTGTTACGGGTACGCCCGGCGGCTTTTTATGCTTTCAGCAACGGTTGGTTTCGATTGTCTCCTTGCAAGCAGTAGCCATATTTGTGCTTGAATTCGCGCGCCATTAAAAACAGTGCGATCAGCTTATGACTCGGATAGGAGTTGTACAAAATGCGCGTGACTCCGTTGACGGATAGCTCTCTTTTGGTGACGAGCTGTAAAAGAAGCAGATCCTCCAGCACCTTGCCGAGTGCATCCTCTGCAATGTTGCATACTTTTGCAAGGAGCGCTCCCTCGAACAGATAGTTTTGGGGCTGTTGGTATAGGTAAATCAACGCACGCAGGGTATTTGGCGCGGAGAGTGCCGAAAAGATTTTTTGCAGATTTTCTGTCTCATCCAAAAAATCTCCAAAGCCGTCGGCAGGCTCTGGGAACACCGCAAAGAAAGGTTCCTTTCCGTTCGATACCACGGTAAAGCCATAATCGTCCAAGATATAGGATGACTCGTGCCGACGCCGGAGCTCGTTGGGATCGTACTCTTTGTCGATATCCATGCGACAGTCAAACAAGCCCTTTTCTATTTGCCAGCAAATATCGCGGACAAGGTGAAAGCGTTCGCTCTCTTCGGTCTTGTGGATCAGGCGTATGATTCGTTTGGTAAGATCCGGCATCGACGCTGCATCGTGTCCAAACAGCTCGTCAAGAGAAACCGCAAGCGCTTCGGCAAGCGGAACCAACAATGCACCGTCGGGATAGGTTTCACTGGTCTCCCATTTGGAGACCGCCTGCGCGGAAACGCCGAGCGCGGAAGCAAGCTGCTCCTGCGTCAGATTTCGTTCTGAACGAAGGCGCTTGATATTCTGCGATAAACTCATCTTATTTTCCTCCAATCATTTTGCAATTATGGTTGAAAAAATATTGATAAACGTTCGCGCCGCACATTCTTTCATACGCAAGGGAGATCATAGAAAGGATCAGACCGTCACCGTACGATTCGTAGATCGTGACGTCTCCCTCCACCAGATGTGCAACGGTGCGGTGGCATTGCCCGACCTTACAAAATTCATCCAGAAGATTGGTTGCGGTCTCCTCTGCGATTCCGGTGTTTTTGGCAATAAAGTCGGCAGTAAACCGAATCGGGCAGGCGTTGGAGTGGATAAAATAGCAAATCGAAAGCGCATCTTTTTTGCTTAAAAATTCGAAGAAATCCGCGATTTTCTGTTGCTTATCCGCGTTTTTCAGCCAAGCAAAATCGGAACGGTTTGGCAAAAGCATCACAGCGCTGTTTATGTCATCGGTGCTGACGGCAAAATCAAAGAGTTCGGGTATGGAAAGACAGCTGCGGTTTGCGACAGGCGGGAAGTCGATTCCGCCGTCATTCTGCTTCTGATTATTATTATGAAAAATTTTGTAGCCCGTTTCGGGGATTGCCCGTGCGATCTCGAACGCTTTTCGCGGAAGGCTACGGCGATCCAGCCCGTCAAATTCGGATTGGATTCGCATTCGTATGCTTTGCTGTTCGTCATGCCCAATGCCGAGCAGGACGTCGGTACTGACCCCATAGTAATGTGCAAGGGCGACCAGCATGGCAAGATCCGGCTCCGACATTCCGTTTTCCCATTTGGACACGGTTTTGTTTGATACCGACAGGCTTTGTGCCACGTCCTCTTGTGTGACGCCCTTGGCGGTGCGGAGCTCTGCCAGCTTTTGCGAAATTTTGGATTCGTACATAATATCACCTCTCGAAAAAAATTCAAGTTCCGGAGCTTGTGACTCTATTATACACGAAACCAACGGTAGAGTCAATAGAGCAAAATATGACATTCTCTCCGTTTCGGAGAAAATTTGGGTGGCGGGTATCCGATTGGTTGAGCAGCGTGGTTGGCGCAAAAGTGGCATCAAGCGAGGAAAACGTACTCAAATATTTACTGGTTTTGCGTGGGACTTTTGAAAAGGGATGCGTTTATTGGGGAAACTTTTGAAAAAGTTTCCCCAAGCCCCCTCAAAACTTTCAACGCGTAATAAAAAATTGACGAAGCAGGGAAGCTCCTGCCTCGTTCGTTTATTTAGTGTCTAAATTTGTTTCCGAGCACACAGCCGGAACATTAGCTCCCGCGAGCATTTTGGTACCACCACCCAAAATGCTCTACAAGATGTATCACCCCGTTTGGTCTTACCAAATACTCTACGGGGCGTAATTTGACGAAAGGCTCTCCTCCCTGGGAGTAGTGAAGCGACGTGAGCCGCAATAAGAACGCGAACGTGTCCGAGCCGCAGCGAGATCTCCGCGGAGCGGTGAGAGGGCGAATCTCATGGAGTATTTAAAGGTCGAAGTACGAGGACAAACGATCTTTGTGGAGCGGGCAGGGTGGTGGTACCTGACCGCTT
>JAFTLZ010000149.1 GCA_017452665.1 Clostridia bacterium | reverse complement strand
TCCGCAGAGGGCGAAATAGCCTCTTTACGGCGCTTTTCTTTTTGCTAAGCTTTTTCTTTTGCGCCTTCTTGGTCAAAAGAAAAAGCGCTACTAACAAATTTGTGCAATATTACAAATTGAATATCTTTGGTCTACAAGCTGCGTGGGGGACTTTTTCAAAAGTCCCCCACAAAAATCCGCACCCCTAACCGCGTCTATTATTTACCAAGCTCGGATTCGTAAATGTCATCCTCGGTAAGCGTTGAGAGTACAGCGGCGCTGAAATACTCCAGCGGATCGACCTGCAGACCGCTGACGGTCATTTCCATATGCAGGTGGGGCTCTTCGGCAATTTCCATCATTGCGGTGTCGCCCACACTGCCAAGCAGCTGACCCTGCATGACGGTAGCGCCTGCTTCGATGCCTTGAGCGAAGGTAGAAGCCAGATTCTTATACACGGTGACGCAATCGCCGCTGTGGGAGAGTGCAATGCACCAGCCCATCATGGGATCCTCCCAGATCTGTGCCACGGTTCCATCTGCAACTGCGCAAACGGGGGCGTTTTCGGCGGTGGCGATGTCAATACCAAGGTGAACTCTGTAGTCGTTCATGGTTGGCGAAAAGACCTGCGTGTCCACGCTGTGACGCTTGGTCAGCGTGCCGGAAACGGGAAGCGCCAGCTCGGGGACGGCGTCGTTGTTGGTGGGCTGATCGTTATTACCGGTGTTACCGCCGGGGGTATCATCGGTGCCGGGCGTTTGCTCACCATCGGTTGCGGTCGTATCATTCGGCTGCGTGTCGGTATCCTTGTTGGCACGGTTGGTTGCCACGGTGACGGCGAGTACGATTGAAAGTGCAAGAAGGATGATCACGGCGGAGAGGTATACCGCCCGATTGACCCTGACTTGCTTCATTTTTCTGAAAAATTCAGATTCTTTCCATTTCTTCAACATGATTTTGCTCCTTTGCTTTTTCTGAAATT
Organism: Clostridia bacterium; assembly: GCA_017452665.1. Taxonomy (GTDB): domain Bacteria; phylum Bacillota; class Clostridia; order Oscillospirales; family CAG-272; genus UMGS1865. The sequence continues at coordinate 20,569 of JAFTLZ010000149.1, read as the reverse complement.
GCGTTGGCGGGGTGCGGTTTGCAAAACCGTTGCCGCGCGTCTTGCTGGTGTTATTTTTGCCCTTTGAGGGGACTTTATGCAAAAAAAGTAAAAAACGCAGTAAAAAATTTTCCGCCCCTTCGGTTTTTGTGCAAAAATTGAAGAATCACACAGAAATTTCACAGGATTTTCAGATATCCCGTTAATATTTTTGCGACTATTCATTCTCCGTTCATATTTTTGTGATAAAATATTCTCTGTATCGCGAGAAAAGGTCGGTTGCCGATTCGGGTAAGACGTTTTTTGCTTGGACGGCGTTCTTTTTTCGCAGAAACTATTGTGAAAGGAAATTTTGTTTTCCATGATAAAAATCGAACACCTTGTGAAAAACTACGGTGCCAACTGTGCCGTGGACGACATCAGCTTTGAAGTGCAGGATGGGGAGATCGTCGGTTTTTTGGGACCGAACGGTGCCGGAAAGAGTACGACGATGAATATTTTGACGGGATATCTTTCGTCCACGTCGGGAAAAGCATCGGTTTCGGGATTGATATCCTCAACGATCCGATCGGAGCGAAGAAGCTGATTGGATATCTGCCCGAGCAACCCCCGTTGTATCCGGATATGACGGTGGAGGAATATCTGAATTTTGCATACGATCTGAAATGCTGCAAGCTGGATCGTGCCGCACATCTGGAGCAGATTTGCACGACGGTGAAGATCAAAGAGGTCTATCGCAAGGTGATCCGCACGCTGTCCAAGGGCTACCGCCAGAGAGTGGGCATTGCGCAGGCGTTGATCGGAAATCCCAAGGTGATCATTTTTGACGAGCCGACCGTGGGACTTGACCCTAAGCAGATCATTGAAATCCGCAATCTGATCCGCAGTCTTGGCAAGGATCACACCGTTATTCTCTCCACGCACATTTTGCAGGAGGTGCAGGCGGTTTGTGACCGGATTGTGATCATCAACAAGGGCAAGATCGTTGCAAACGAAAAGACCGAAAATATTTCCAACGTCATGGCAACCAACCGCCGCTTTAACATCAAGATCGTGGGGGCACAAAAGGATGTGTTGGCAATGCTGAGGTCGATGCCCGGTGTCTCTTATGTGGAGTCGCTTGCCGAGCGTGACGGCGATGCCTACACCTATCTGATCGAGAGTGACTACGGCGTGGATATCCGTAAAAAGCTGTTTTATCAGCTGGCGGAGCGCGGATGGCCCTTGGTGGGAATGGAGGCGCTTGGCATGAGCCTGGAGGATATCTTTATCTCGGTGGTGGACAAGTCCGAGGAGAGCAAATCCTTGCGTGTGGAAGCACGTGCCAAGGGAGCTCGCCGTGCGCGCAATCAATCGGGCGCTTTGGAGCGCGAGGTGGGGGCATCCTTGTTTGAGGACGCACAGCGCCGCAGAACCGAGGATGCAAAGAACGAGGCTGAGGACGACGAGGACTGATCGAACTCCATATTTTTGATATATTTTCATAACAGAAAGGAAATCGAAATCATGTTTGCCATCTACCGAAAAGAGATGCGCTCTTACTTTATCAATCCCATCGGATACGTTTATCTGGGGATTTTCTTGGTGTTTTCCGCACTGCTTTGCTGCTATACCACCATCGTGTCGGGCAGCTATAGCACAACGAATTATTTCTTCTATTTGATCGTCTCCTTTATCATTCTGATTCCGCTTTTGACCATGCGGTTGTTTGCGGAGGAGCGGAAAATGAAGACCGAGCAGATGCTGCTGACCGCTCCCGTTAGCCTGACCGGCATGGTGCTGGGAAAATATTTTGCGGCGCTGACGCTGTTTGTAAGCGGAATACTGCTTTCCTGCGTCAACTTTATCCCGCTGTATGTGATTGCCAATGCAGAGCGCGCGGGTAACAGCTATTCCTTAACGCATATCGGACCTGTGACCGGGCAGATCGTGGGCAGTGTGATTGCCGTGATTTTGCTGGGCGCGGCGCTGATTGCTGTGGGAACCTTTATTTCCGCACTGACCGAAAACCAGCTCTCCGCGGCAGTGATCACCATTGGCGTGATTGCGGTGATGGTTCTTTTGAACGTGCTCAATCTTTTAACCGACAGTGACGGACAGCCCCTGATCGGCAGTTACGTGATCCGTGCTGTCATCGATTGGATCTCGGTGCTCAGCCGATATACCATCTTCAGCACCGGAATTTTTGACTACTCCTCACTGCTGTATTATATTTCGCTTGCTTTTGTGTTCCTTTTCCTAACTGTGCGCGTATACGAGAAGCGCCGCTGGGGTTGATGGGAACGGAGGAGCTGTTTGTATGAGAAAACGTTTGATACGCAACAAAAAAATGCGCTATGCCACGGTCTCGGTTGCACTGACCGTGATGATCATTGTGGTTGCCGTGCTTGCAAACACGGTGATGGTTACTTTGACTCAGCGCTATGGCTGGTACACTCCGCTTTACGGTGCCGAAACCTATGATGTGACCGAGGATTGCTACGAGCTGCTGGAGGATGCATTTGCATCCTGTGCAGAGGAGGATGGAAGCTATCCTGATGTGGAGATCATTTTTTGCGATTTGCCGGAGGAGCTGGAAAGCGAGGATTCCTACAACTACTATTTGTATGCAACTGCAAAGGAGATCGCGGCAAAATTTGATAACGTGAAGCTCTCCTGCTACGATATCTGGACCGATCCGACCAAGGTGAAGCAGTATACGACGTCGACCAACCCGTTGACGGGAGAGGTTATGACGACAGCGCTGAACAGCGGCAGTGTGATTGTGACGGGAGAGGGCTATCACCGCGTGTACGATTGGAGCTCCTTCTTCGTATACGAGGATGAGGAGGCAAGCTCGCCGTGGGCATACAACGGGGAGAAAAAGCTGGCTTCGGCAATTTTGCGCGCGGTGGACTCCGAGGAGCATATTGCCTGTGTTTTGAACAACCACGGAGAGACATTTTACGACTATGAGCTTTTGACACTCTTGGATGATGCGGGATATACGGTGGTGTACATGGATTTGTACAACGAGGAGCTGCCCGAGAATTGCGAGCTGATCGTCAGCTACAATCCCAACACCGATCTGATTGCAGACGGACTGTCTGCCGTATCCGAGATCGAGATTCTGGATGCGTTTTTGGCTGAGGACGGGCACTCATTTATTGTCTTTTTGGAAAACGGAACGCCCGATTTGCCGAATTTTGAGCGTTATCTGAACGAGTGGGGCGTTTCCACCGATTATTACACGAATGCATCCGGGGCATCTTACCGCTATATGATACAGGATTCGGCGGGCTCGTTGACCTCGGACGGATACACTGTTTACGGTACGGCGGTGTCCGAGGCGTTTGACGAAGATCTGGTGGTCTTTAAGGATGCGACCTCGCTCAGTCCCGCATCGGAGGGCTATATTGCGGACGGAATGAGCTACCGCAGTGTGGACGGTACGCGCACGATGACGCCGCTTTATCAAAGCTCCGAGAGCACGCTTGCCTGGGCAAACGGCAATGCGGTGGATGGCGGTGCCCTGAGCTTGATGACTCTGACGAAGCAGGATAACGGCACGGGGGGGAGCTCCGGCGTTTGCGTGGTGGGCTCGACCGATTTTTCGGCTGCTGCGTTTTTGCAATCTGCTGTTTACGGAAACGGTGACCTGATGATGAAGCTGTTTGAGGATATGGGAAAAGAGCTGACGCCAAAGGGATTGACTCTGAAGCCGTTTTCCTCCTACGATATCAGCATCATTACGACCTCGCAGATGCTGAATTGGACAGTTGCACTGGCGGTGACTCCTGCGGTGCTTGTGATTGTTGCGGCTGTGATTGTATTTGCAAAACGCCGCCGCGGATGACGGAACTTCCCGAAGAAAGGAAATACGGAATATGAAAAACGAAAACGGACGGTGGCGGTGGTTGCGCTACGGTTCTGCCTCGCTCGGCATTGTCGCCGCGGTGATTGCAGCCGTAATCATACTCAACGTCGCATTTACCGCACTTTGCTCGGGAAGCCTGTGGTTTATTGATCTCTCCCCGGAATCAACCTACAACGATTCCAGCACCAGTACGACAACGCAGAAAACTACGACGCTGTACGCCCTGATGGATGAAACGGTCAGCTACCTGGAGAATATTTTTGCGGATGCGGAGGCAGACCTTTCGGGGGACGGCCACGTGGAGGTGGAGATCATCTTTTGCGCAGAGCCTGATCTTTTGAAAAAATCGGATACGATGCGCTACGTGTACTACACAGCGCTGAATATGCAAAAGCAGTTTCCGCAGAACATTAAGGTTTCTTACCGCGACGTTTGGGAAAATCCCTCGTCGGTGGATATGTACCGCGCGAACTCCTACTCCAACATTTATCAATCCAACATTATTGTTGCCAGCGGAAGTGAGTTCAGAATCAGCTCGGTGCAGGATTACTACTTTTACGACGAGGATTTGACGACCATTACCGCTTACAACGGACAGAAAAAATTTGTTTCCCAGATTCTTGCGGTGACGCGCGCTGAAGCGCCGATTTGCGGTTTGACGGTCAATCACGGCGAACCGTTTGCAGAGATGGAGCTTGCCGACCGTGAGAATTGGACCGAATACCGCGAGTTTCTTGATGTGATTGAGGGCGCGGGCTATGAGATTCAATATCTGGATCTGGAAAAGGATGAGATTCCGGAAAACTGCCGCTTGATCATCTCTTACGACCCGCAGAAGGATTTTGCTTCTGCGTTCGGAAATGATACCGGAGCAATTTCGGAAACGCGCAAGCTGGATCAGTTCCTGGATCAGGCGTATTCCTTTATGGTATTTGTGGATGCAGACACGCCTGCATTGCCCAATCTGGAGGAGTATTTGGAGATCTGGGGAATTGAATTCGCACGCTACAATGGTGAGGATACAGACGGAAACAAGATCAGCGGAAGCTATCAGGTGATTGATGTGGGGCACGCTGTGGACGGAACCGGTTCGACCTTTGTGGGGCAGTATGGGGACGGAAGCATGGTAGATACGGTATTTTCGGATATTATGTCTGCCGCCGCGATGCCTAAGATCGTCTTCTCAAATGCGATGGCAATCACCTTCTCCCCAACCTACGAAAACAAATATGTTCTGGCAGATGAGGATGAGGGGACGGAGGCGTATTCCTACGGATATTACAACTCTAACCATGCGGAACGTGCCATTTTTGAGCTGTTTTGCGCGGGAACCTCGGATTCTCCTGCAACTGCGTATGCCGTTGCGAACGGAGAGCGGCTGTTGGACAAGAACGGAAATGAGATCGTCAGCTCCGTGCTTGACGGCGTGATGACGCTGACCTCGGAATCGCGTTTGGTCAATGAGGGGATCGGACAGAACTATACCTCGGTCAACGAGGGGTCGTACGTTTGTGCCGTTGGTTCTACCGATTTTGCAAAGGATGCTTTGTTGGGCTCCAAGGCATACGGAAATGCCGACGTGCTGTTGACGCTGTTGCGTTCGATTGGTCGCGAGGTAGAGCCGATTGATCTGTGGACGCTTCGTTGGTATTCTCCCGATATCGGTACGGATTACTACACCGATACGGAAACGGGCGCGGTGACCGATGCAATTATGGTTACCACTGTACTACTTGCACTGATTCCTGCTCTGGCGGTTGCCGGAATCGGAATCTACGTACTGGTAAAAAGACGGGTTCGTCGCTGAATGAGAGGCGCCTTTGAACAGAGGCTGATTGGAAATGTTCGATTTATCAATGCTTGCAGGAAAGGAAACAAAGGCATTATCGGATGAGAACAGAAGAAACGATTATCAACATTATATTTGACGCCGGCAAGGGAAGTGTTTCGGTGCCCAGCCGCGAGGGCATTTGCGGGCAGGCGTACGGCACGCTTCCGCAACCGTCCCGTCGGGGATATCGCTTTGACGGGTGGTATCTTGGAGAGACGCAGATTACGCCGGATACAGTAATTGATGCCGATGAGGACATTCGTCTGACGGCGCACTGGGTCAAAAGCACAAAGACTGACGACCGAAAGGCATCGTCGCTGAAGCGGCAGAAAATGGCTTTGATCGCATTGGCAATCATTGCCGTGATGCTTGTGATCGTGCTGGCGGTGGTTGCGCGGCTGATCACCATTTATCCCTTGGTTGACACTTATGTAAAGGACGGGGTAGAGTACTCCGATACCTACTGGATCAAGCAAGAAAACGGTGTTTATGCGCTGTTTGACGGCAAGGGTGTGCGGATGGAGACCAACGGAGAAGAAAATTCGCAGATCTTTATCGCGCGGGGAAGCGGAAATCAGTATTCGATTGATCCTGACACCGGAGAGTATTCCCGATATGCGGTGGTAGATACCGTTGGAAGTGAGGTTTTGGGATACAATAATCATGTGTTGATCTATCCCCAGATTCAGCAATCCTACGTGTATTCGGTTGAGGTAACGAACGGGCACGGCTCTTACAAATTTTATCACGCTGTAGACGGTATTTATATTGACGGCTACAAGGATTCTGCGGTGCAGTTCGATCAAACCTTGTATGCGTATTTGGTTGTCAGCTGCGGATATACGCTTTCTACAATGAAGCTGGATCTGACCTCTGCGGATTCTACGGCACCAAGGCTTGAGGACGGTACGGTGGATTATTCGGCGTACGGTTTGGACGATCCGCAGGCAGTTTACACCATTACGGGAATCAAGTATTCCTACGATGACAGCGGAAAACCGGTGATCGAATACGATGCAGACGGCAATTATATTCCGGATCCCGATTCCACTTATACGGTAAAGGTCGGCGATGCGATTCTTTCGGGCAGCGGTTATTATGTGCAGCCTGAGGGGCGAGACGAGGTTTATATTCTGGATGCCGATATCGAAAAGACTGTTTTGCAGCCGATTGAAGCGCTGGTGACGCCGCTGGCAGTTGCACCTGCTTCACTGACCTATCACAGCATGGCATACGATTTTTGTTTTGCATATCTGGAATCCTGGCTGGATACCGATGACATTGTGATTGACGAAAATAATTTGATTGCGGCGTTTACGTACGAGGATTTGAAATACCGTTCGAATACGTTGAATACCATCTATCCCTATATTTGCAATATGGAGCTGATGGACGGATATCAGATCAATGACAGCAACGCCAGTGAGATTTTGTCTAATCTTTACTCCTTGGAGTGTGTTGGATGCGTGGAGCTTGGATTGAGCCGTGAGGTTTTGGAGGAGTACGGCTTGACGGATGACGTTTATTATTTAACTTATACGTTGCAGACCGGAGATGCGGATGAAAAGGGCGAGGCTCCTTTTGTGACCAATGAGATCATTATTAACCCTGTCAAAAATGAAAACGGCACGTATTACGTGGCTTCTATCCTCTATGATATGATCGTGGAGGTCGATCAAGCTTATTTGAACTTTTTGGAATGGGATAATATTGATTGGTACAATCCTTATTTTTACGGCATCAATATGGCGCATGCAAAAGAGATGAACTTCCAGTTCGGTGACGCGGTTTACAACTTTACGCTGGATAACAGCCTGAGCTATGCGTATTATTTAGTGACCACCACTGACAGCAGTGGAAAGTCAACCACCACGATGAACCGTGTGGATCTTTCCAAGGGATCGGTCTATTATGAGGGCGAGAAGCCTTGGTACAAGATTACGAGCAGCGGAAAGGCGTATCCGATCGAGGTGATCATTGATTTTGATACGGTGAAATCCGTAACTGTAGAAGAAGCTCTTACGAACAGTTCCTTGGAAAACATCATCTATGTGTACAACGACACGGTGTATTACCGTTACAAATCCGGTATGGAGATCAAGCTGACGATGCTTTCCGACAATCTGCGCACCTCATGCGAGCAGTATACGGGCGGTGTAGAGAGTGAGCATTTGCTGGATTATAGCTTTACGCACACGACAACGTCGAGTACCGGTACGGTTACCTCCGCGACCTTGACAGGACACGATAACTTCCGTAATCTTTACGGAATTCTTGCCTTTTTCTGCTTGGAGGGTGACGTTGACGAGACGGAATTTGAGAGCCGGATGGGGATGAGCATTTCCGAATATCTGGCAAGCGATACCAAGGTAAAGCAGGCTTCGATCAGTTACCGTGCGGAAGACCTGGCAAGCTTGTTCAACGCTTCCACCGTGACGAACAAGGACGGAGAAACGGTTCGCCGTTATACCGAAAACAACGAAAAATACGTGGTGATCAATTTCTACCAGTACACGGACTGGAAATCGCTGGTTACCATTGAGGCGTTGGAAAAGGATGAAAACGGCAACTGGGTATCCAATGAGGATTCGGTGGTTGGCAGATTTTACGTGCTGACCTCCTACCTGGAAAAGCTGGAATCCGACGTGCAAAAGGTTTTGAACAAAGAGTATGTGGATGACTCTGTAAAATATTGATCCGATACGGACGGCTGCATTCCCCCGATGCTGCCGTCCGTGCTTTGTTTATATTAAAAAAGCAGGATTTACACAAAAGATAGCAGAATTGATATACCATTTTGTCGCTCGGTTTGCTATAATAAATGAAACAATCGTGCAAAAAGTGCTTGACAAACGAATGTATTTGTGTTACAATGGTCGATACAAAAGTAACTGATTAGTTGCTTTTTGATTGAAAGGAGATCAAAAATGCCAATCAACATGGACGATGAGATGTTTTTACATCTGACCGAATATTGCAATTCTTCGGATAATCCGATAGACAATGCGCGCCGTGCCGAGATGTTGGGCTTTGGTGGCAGAAAAATTTTGATTGCTCCGGGAGCGATCATCCGAATCCCCAATCAGGAAAATATCGGTAGCAACGTTTTTATTGGGCTTTACACGTACGTGAACGGGGACGTGACCATCGGCAACAACGTACTGATCGGTCCGCATTGCTCGCTGGCGGCGGGAAATCATAAGTTTGATCCCGCAACGGGTTGGTTTTCGGCAAGAACCAATCCGGACGGTGATGATAGCATCGTGATTGGTGACGGGTGCTGGTTGGCAAGCAAGGTCACGGTAACGGGCGGCGTAAAAATGGGGCGTGCCAATCTGATTTGTGCCGGCGCTGTGGTGACAAAATCCACGCCCGATTATGCAATTATGGCAGGAATTCCCGCGAAGCAGATTGGTGAAATCAACCCGAAAACCGGAGAATACATTTGGTATCATCAGCAGAAGGAGAAAAATTCATGAGTATGAGCGGTTTGTTCCCGACGGAGCGTCAGAACGCGATGCAGGTATTTACCTTTCCCGAAAGCGGACGCGCGGTGACTGAGAATCCGCCTTGCCTTTGCTGGATCCCGCCTGAGGGGGAGCATTGCTACACGGTGACGGTTTGCAACGGGCAGGGAAAAGAAGTTTACCGCGCACAAACGGATTTGAATTACCATGTTCCATCCTGCTACTTTGATGCCGGTGAATACACCTGGAACGTGGGTGCCGAGGACGAATGGCGCGGCGAAATTGCTTTTTCGATTACGGCAGATGCGGTTCGGATTCCGCGCGTGAGTGCGAAGGAGCTGTATGCGCGCGTTCCCGACGTTCATCCGCGGCATTTGTTCTTTGCAGAGGATCTTGAGAATTTGCGAATTAAGAAGGCTGCGGAGCTGGAGGTTTTGCGGCGGAATATTGAACAGGCATACCTTGACGGAATGCCGGAGATGCCGATGTATCACCGTGATCCGAAGACCTTGCCGTATCGGGAATATTTTGGGCGCTATCGGGATTACTGTGACCGAAATTTGGTGGCGTGTGCGCTGGGATACGTGTTGCTTGGCGACGAGAAGGCGGGAAAATTTGCAAAAGAGCTTTTGCTGACCGTGTGTGACCGCAATCCTGCGGGGCCGTGCTCGCTGTTAGGACCTTGGGGCGATGAGGTAGGCTTGAGCATGGCAAGATGCTTGCCGTCGGTTTACGATCTGCTTTACCCACTGCTTTCGGAGCGGGAGCGCATTTACGTTGCCGATACGGTACGCGCATACGGTGAGCAATGCTACATCCGTTTGAAAAAGCGCAATTATTGCCAAAATCCGGGTGACTCCCATGTGGGAAGGTTACCTGCATACTTGGGCGAGGCTGCTTTGGTATTGAAGGGGAGTGGCAGGCAGAGTGAGGCGGAGGCACTGACTTGGCTGGACTATGCGCTGGAGATTTACGGCGGTATTTTTCCGTATTACGGAACACCGGACGGCGGCTGGGCGGAAGGCGTTTTCTACTCAACCAGCTACACCAAATGGTTTTTGCCGTTCTTTTCTGCGGTGGAGCGTTACGGCGGTACAAGATTTTTGGATCGTCCCTTCTATCGCAATTTGACCAAGTTTTTCCTGCACTTTGCAAATCCGGATTTTGAAAATCATCCCTTTGGTGACGGATATTGGTGCGCGCCCGAGGACGCGGAGTGGCCCGGCTTTTTTGCGCAGAGTCCTTGCCGCTTTTACGCCGACCGATTCGGCCCCGCATCTGCCGTGGAAAGGGCAAAAAAGCAGGCAACGCCGCAGCTGTTCCGCTTGCATCTGCTGGATATCTTTTTGCCGGCAGGGGAGGTGAACGAAAACTGCCTTGCCGATGAGGCGGGAGACACCGCGCTCTTCCCGGATGCGGGATTTGTTGCCATGCATACGGATTTTGCACATACAGAGCGCGATCTTGCCGTGCTGGCGCGCGCCTCCAAGTTCGGATCCGACAGCCATCGCCATGCCGATCAAGGCTCCTTTGCACTATTTTACGGTGGAACGGCGCTGATCTCTCCCTCCGGATATTTTGGAAGAGCCTACGGAACGCGCCATCATATGTGGTGGCTGAAAACCACGCGTGCGCACAATGCGATTTTAGTGGATGGAGAGGGGCAGGAGTCGAACAGTATGTCCTCGCGCGGAAAGATTTTGTACTGCACCGATGACGGACGCGTGAGGGAGACAAAGCTGGATCTTTCTCCTGCGTACAAAAATCTGACACGCTGGGAACGCACTCTGCGTTTGGAGGGGAAGGTCGTAACGGTGATCGACGAGATCGACGCCGAGCGTGAGGTGACCGTGACCTATCCCTTGCATACACTCTCGCGCCCCGTGGCGGAAGAAAACGACGTGCGGGTAGAGCGAAACGGGATATCCCTGCGCATCACACCGATCGAGGGCGGCTTGAAATTGCAGGAGATTACCGACCGCTATGCCGTGGATCTGAACGAGGGCGAGCCGGATGAATTCCACGTTACTTGCCCACAGCAGTATCATATCACCTACGGCACCGAAAAGAAGGCGTCGCACCGTTTGACGGTGACTTATACGATCGAATGAATGAAAAATTCCCGAATTTCGAAGATATCTTTGATGTTTGGGAATTTTTTGGCTTGAAAAGGCTTGACAAAGCTTGCTTTTTCGTGTATAATTTTTTAAAAACAACCAAACGGTTGATTTTTTTAAGAGGCGGTGAAAACATGGAATTGAAGGACTTAAAAGAACGGATTTGCAGTACGGTCACGCAAGAAAAAGAGCGGATTGTTGCCTTGGGGGAAGAAATTTTTGCGCACCCGGAGGTTGGCTACTGTGAGGAATACACCTCCGGCTTGGTGCGGCGCGTTTTGGATGAGCTGGAAATTTCCTATGCGTATCCGTTAGCACTGACGGGGGTACGCGCGACCTTAAAGGGGCGGCGCAGTCTTTACAATATTTGTATTCTTGGGGAATTGGATGCGGTTCGGTGCCGTGAGCATCCTCATGCTGCGTCGGATGGAGCTGTGCACGCCTGCGGGCATCATGCGCAGATCGCCGCCATGCTGGGCGCCGCCATTGGTCTGAAGAAAAGCGGTGTGATGCGCGAGCTGGACGGAGATATTACTTTTATGGCAGTACCTGCGGAGGAATTTATTGATCTGGATTTTCGCAGGCAGCTGCGCGATGCGGGGAAGATCTCCTTCTTTGGTGGAAAGCAACAACTGATTGCAGAGGGCGCGTTTGACGGCATTGACATGGCAATGATGCTTCATGCACAGCCGAACGAGCTTGTGCCAAAGCTCTATACCCGCGGGCACAATCTTGGCTTTTTATCACAGAGCGTTCGTTTTTTGGGAAAGGCGGCGCACGGAAGCCGTCCCTACGAGGGGACGAATGCGCTCAACGCGGCGTCTCTTGCCATTCTTGGAATTCATTCGAACCGCGAAACCTTTTTGGAGGAGGATTGTATCCGCATCCATCCCATTATCACAAAGGGCGGGGACGTGGTGAATTCGGTGCCGGACGAGGTCTGTATGGATCTTTACGTGCGCGGCTCCGGGGCACAGACGATTCGAAAGGGCGCTGATGCGGTGGCGCGAAGTGTGTTTGGTGCGGCACAGATGATCGGTGCGCGTGCGGAGATCGAAAGCATTCCGGGATACTTGCCCATTCGGGAGGATCCGTTGCTTTCCGAATTGATGGAACGCAACGCCGCAGAATGGATCGGGGAGGAAAACATCGTTCGCGGTGAGCAGATCACGGGCTCGTCGGATGTGGGCGATCTGAGCCGACTGATGCCGGTGATTCAGCCTTCGATCGGTGGTTTTTCGGGAACCTTGCACGGAAAGGATTTTGCTCTGACCGACCCCGAAACTGCGTACGTGCTTTCTGCAAAGCTCCTTTCCTGCTGTGCCGCAGAGCTACTCTGGAACGGAGGTGCAGCGGCGAAAGAGGTATTGGAGGCATTTGTGCCGGACATGACGCGCGAAGAATATCTGGATTATTTGAAAGGAAACGGATAAATGTGGAGCGAAGAAAAGCTGAATGAGCTGTTGACAACGCCGAGTGCGGCGCTGGTTGAAGATATGAAAAAAATCAAGGGAGATATCACCGTGCTTGGCGCGGGCGGAAAGATGGGACCGACCTTGTGTGTGTTGGCGAAAAAAGCCGCTGATGCCGCGGGAGCTAACAAGCGCGTGATTGCGGTCTCCCGCGGGAGCGACCCGATTGCCACCGAGCTGATGAAGGCGAACGGCGTAGAAGTGATTGCCGCAGATCTTTTGGAAAAAGAGGCTTTGTACGCCCTGCCCGAAACCGAGAACGTGATCTACATGGCGGGGAAAAAGTTTGGCACTGCAGGAAACGAATGGCAGACCTGGGCGATGAACGCAACGCTCCCCGCATTCGTGGCGGATAAATTTCAAAGATCGAATATCGTGGTATTCTCGTCCGGGAATATCTATCCGATCGTTCCGCTTGCCACACGGGGATGCACCGAGCGGGATGCTCCCGCACCAAATGGCGAGTATGCCATGAGCTGTCTGGCGCGCGAACGGGCGTTTGAATATGCGGCAAATACTTACGGCACAAAGGTGTTTATTTACCGCCTCAACTTTGCGGTGGATCTGCGCTACGGCGTGCTGTTTGACGTTGCCGACAAGATTTTGAAAGGGAAACCGATCTCGCTTGCAACGCCTGCCTTCAATTTTATCTGGCAGGGAAGTGCAAACGAGATTGCGTTGCGAGGCTTGTTGCACGCGTCCTCACCTGCCTGCGTCATGAACGTGACCGGTCCCGAAACCGTTTCTGTCCGTCAGGCGGCGCTGGAGCTGGGGCGCTATCTTGGCAAAGAGCCGATTTTTGCGGATGAACCGGGCAAGGATGCGTATCTCAACGATTCGTCGCTGGCGATGGAGACCTTTGGATATCCTGCGGTCAGCGCAAAAACTCTGATTCGCTGGCAGGCGGAGTGGTTGCTTGACGGCGGCCGTACACTCAACAAGCCCACGCACTTTGAGGAGCGTAAGGGCAAATACTGATGGAGGATAAAAAATGAACAGACATGAAATGGCACTGAGCATCCTGGCACGCGGAACGGTGATTCCCGCAACGCCTTTGGCTTTGGACTGCGATCGGAAATTGAATGAAAAAGGCTTGCGTCTTTTGATGAATTACTATCTGCACAGCGGCGTGGGGGGCATTGCCACGGCGGTGCACACCACGCAATTTGAGATCCGACGCCCCGAAGTGGCGCTTTTGGAGCCTGTTTTGCAGATCGTTTCGGATGAAATTGAACAATATGAGCAGAAAAGCGGGCGGGTGATCGTCAAGGTGGCGGGGGCCTGCGGTCCGACCGAGCAGGCTGTTGCCGAAGCAAAGCTTGCAAAGCGTTATGGGTTTGACGCGGTTTTGCTCAGTCCGGGAGGGTTAAATCACCTGAGCGAAGCAGAGCTTTTGGTGCGCACCGAGGCCGTGGCGGCGGAAATGCCCGTGATCGGCTTTTATCTGCAGACCGCTGTCGGCGGGCGTGTGTTCAGCTATGATTACTGGGAAAAGCTTTGCGCGATTCCCGGTGTGGTTGCCATTAAGTGTGCGTCCTTCAACCGCTATCAAACCCTGGATGTGATGCGTGCCGTTGCGATGTCGGAGCGACGCGAGAAAATTGCGCTTTATACCGGAAACGACGATAACATTGTGATTGATCTGTTGACCAAATACCGTTTTGTGAAGGACGGGAAGGTGGTAGAAAGCGCATTTTGCGGCGGACTTTTGGGGCATTGGTCGGTTTGGACGAAAAAAGCGGTTGAGATTTTTGAATGGACACAAGAAGAAAAGCACAAGGATCAAATCTCGCCCGCACTATTGACGCTTGCGGCAGAGGTGACCGACAGCAACAGTGCATTTTTTGATACGCCAAATGCCTTTGCAGGATGTATTGCAGGATTGCACGAGGTCCTGCGCCGCCAGGGCTTGATGGAAAATATTTATTGCATCAACCCGCAGGAAACGCTCTCTCCTGGGCAGGCAGAGGAGATCGACCGTGTTTATGCGATGTATCCGCATTTGAATGACGATGCCTTTATCCGTCGGCATCTGAATGCGTGGAAGCGAGCCGCAGGATACGCGACGGACGCAAGCGAAGAAGGAACGGACTTATAATATGGAACAGAAGAAAAAGAGTGCTCTCACAAGACAGAAAATTCTGGAGGCTGCCGAGGAGATCTTTTCGTCGGTAGGCTTTGCCGCCGCACGCGTAGATGCGATTGCCGAGCGGGCAGGTGTGAACAAGCAGATGATTTATGCGCATTTTGAAAGCAAGGAGGGGGTGTATTCTGCCGTACTTGAGCGAGTATACAGCCGACTCTCCGAATATCAGGATACGGTTGCCTCATACGAATTTGAAGGTGCTGAGACCGTAAAGCGCATTGTGTCGGACTACTTTGCGTTCCTGATCTCCAATCCGTCCTTTGTTCGTCTGATGCTGTGGGAGAACCTCAACGGTGCGCGGTACGTGCAGCAGGCGCCAGCTGCTTTGTTAGACGGTCTGAAAGCGCTTTTGCAAAGCGGGATAGAAAAAGGACTTGTCCGCGCCGACCTGGATGTTGAACAAACGGCGCTGTCGTTGAACCTATTCTGTTTTTCGGCATTTTCAAACCAGTATACCTTTTCCAAGCTGTTGGGCAAGGATCTGGGAGCGCGCAAGGAGCTTGCAAAACGTGCCGAGCACGTGACGCAGATGTTTCTTGGTTACATTTTGCCTGAAAAATAGTTTGGACGGTAAATCTTGTTATCGTTTTGTTACGAAAAATTCACAGTTTTTCACATTTTTTTGTTGACAAACACAGTTGATTATGATAAAATATGTAAAAGGTGTATTGCCTGAATAAAAAAAGGAGTATTTGCCATGAGAAAACTGAAAGCGCCGGTTGCGTTATTTCTTGCGGTCATCATGCTGGTTGCGATGATCGTCCCGACCTCCGCAGCCGCATCCGAAACTGTTTTGAGCTCTGACAACTTTGAGCAGTTTGCCACCAAAAACGCAGGGACAACCCTGACCAAAGATGATGGCTTTGGATTGGCGGTTCCCTCGACGACCAAGGTTGCGAAGGACGACGGAAATACCTATATTACCGTTGATTTTAAAGCGGCGGGAGATCCCAACAAAACCGTGTATTACCTGAGCAGCGGGACGAAGACGGATGCAAGCGATCCCGAAGCAACCAAGACCGACGAGGCCTCCTACGGTTTGATTTGGGGAGATGCCAACATCGACAAAAACCTTGTGATGCTGAACGACGCGGTTTCCTATACCACGACGCCGACCGTCATTTTGGAAACGCAGTATTACATCTCCGAAAAGGCAGACGGTACCATTTTGAGCCAAATTTATAAGTACACCACCGACGGTACCAGCAAAAGCTATTTGCATTTGTTTACCATTGATTCGGAAACCGGATATTTGGCAGTGAGCGGAACGCGTACAGAAAACAAAAGCCTGAATATCGGTGCGTGGAATACGGTATCCCTCGTGTTCGATCTGGCGACCGGTAAGTTTGATCTTTACATCAACTATTCGCTTTCTGCCGAGAATGCAGATACGGGTGCTACCAAGTTGGCATTTAATGCAAATTCCTATATTTACGCAAAAATTCAAAGAACCAGAAACGCCTCCAGCAATGCGGCGAATGATTTGAGCGGATATTTTGGAATTGATAACGTTCGCATCTATACGCCCGGCGACAATACTATTACAGAGATTACTTCCATCAATGACAAGGGCGAAAATCTGATGGTTGCGAACCTAGTACAAAACGGCAAGACCATTGCCTCGGCCGCACCCGGAAAGGTGCTTTGCACCAACGGTGTTACTGTAGAAGCTACGTACTTTGCTGCTTCTACGTATGACGGAGTGATCTCCTCTGCCGGAGGAGCAAGCTTCCGCTTTGACCCCACGGGCGGTATTCGCTTTGTGTCTAAGCTTGACCCGACCAAGTACAATGCGCTGAAAAAGCTTTTGGAGGACGGTACGATTGCCGATCTCCGCATTGGTACCATCATTGCGCCTTATGACTACGTCAAGGAGGCCGGTGCGTTTACCACGGAGGCACTCTCCAAGCTGGGATATGGCATTACTTACGTGGACGTGGAAGCCACTGACGGTGCATGGTACGGAACCGATGAAAATGGAAATCCCCTGATTGCAGGCTCTTTGGCCTCGATTCAGCCGTATCACTACGACGTGAAGTTCGCAGGAATCGGCTATGTGGAAATTACGCACGTAAGCGGTGAGATTACCACCTACTACAGCACTTATGACAACTCGATCTTTGTTTCGATCGCAACGCTGTCCCAGTCTGCTCTGCAGGCCGGAGACGCTTTGGAGCCGTTGCAGATCAGCCTGCTGAATCAGTTTGAGGTCACCACCATTTTTGAGGATGGCGAGCAGGTTTCCGATATGTACTACAGCAACAATGCGTTCTTCTTCACCTTGAATAAGGGAAACCAGGATGTATACTGCAGCCTTGTTTACTCCGGTAACCACGGTTGGAGATTTATGGCACAGTCGGTCGGTGATATGGGCTTCCAGGGCATGGGTGCTTCACAGGCATTGGCTGTTTATCTGGATGAAGAGCCGATGCTGGATGCAAAAGCGATCAAGGTGACGCAAACGGCAAACTACGTTCGTTTGAGCTGTGCAGACGGCAGCAATGTGAATATTTATCTGGATGACTTTATGATGATGTTCCTGACGCCCAAGAACAATGCAGCAGTTACTGTGACCGACGTAAGCACTACTGCAAAGACCGTTACGATGAAGGGAAGCCTGGATTTCTCCGAGGGTATCTATGGCGGCGGTGAGCGTTTTGACACCGTGAATAAGCGCGGTACTTCTTTTGAGCTTTATACCGCCGATGGATGGAACAACTCTTCTACAACTTATATGGCAATTCCCGTGTTCTCGACGACCGCGGGCGGCGGTATGTTCATCAATCGCTATGAGTCGATGACAACCGACTGGGGTAAGAAAGAGAGCGACGAGTGGAGTATCACACTTCAGAATCCGCTGATGGATTGCTACTTCTACGCCAGCGGCGAAATGGAAGACGTTCTGACCGGATACACCAAGCTCAGCGGATCTCCCGATCTGCCCGAGGAATGGATGCAGGGCGTGATCATCTGCCGTTATTCCAGCGATCTCAAATCGTTTGACGTCGATACAGATACTACGAATAAGGACGGAGCCCCCTCCGGCCGAAGCGTAAAGACCATTGTCAATAGCCTGATCGCAGCGGGCATGAAGCCGAGTGCAGTGCTGATGGAGCCTTACGGTTGGACCAATCTCTCTAAGGATACCGATGTTGCAAAGGCAAATGCGGCTACCATGAAAGAGATGATCAAGTGGTTGCATGACCAGGATATCAAAGCAATGTTCTATATGGGCGTGGCTTCCTTGAACTCCAACATGGCAGGATATAAGGAAGAATATCAGGTCAGAGCTTATGTCGACGGCGTATTGACTCATAAGATTCCTAAAACCTCCGGTACGGGAACCAACCCTGACGTCAGCACTTCAGGCACTCAGCAGTATTTGGATATTACCAACCCGGAGGCGGTTGATTGGTATATGAATACGATCTGGGGACAGATGATTGAGCTTGGAGCCGACGGTATTAAGATCGACTTCTGCGAGTGTATGCCTGAGGAAGGCAGCTTTGGCAACGGAACTATTGACTACGTTTGGTACGATGAAACCGTATTTGAGCAGGGTACCATTCACCATGCATATCCGACCTACTTTATCTCTCTGTTCTACCGTGAAATGAACCGTTTGCAGGAAGAAAAGCAGATTGGTGAGGGCTTTATGGTCCTCTCTCGCGGCGGCGGCATCGGCTCTCAGCGCAACCCCTACTTGTGGGCAGGCGACCAGGCAAGAAACTTTGATAAGCTGGATGACCAGCTGATGGCAGTAATCAACTCCGGTATGTCGGGCGTGCCTTTTATGACCTACGATATGGCCGGTTACCGTTACAATGGCGGCGGTGTAGCTTATAGCGATCCGAACAGCCTTGAGTATGAGTCCGGTGTGATGGCAAGAGGCGTTGAATTCAGCGCGTTCATGCCCAACATCCAATCACACGGTACGGTTCGTAACGCATATGAGCTGAACGCAGATGCGCAGGAGATCTACATCAACTTTACCACCCTGCACTCCGAGCTTGCAGATTACATTACCAAGTACTCGCAGATCGCTTGTGAGAGCGGTGTTCCGGTTGCAAGACATCCCGTACTGAAGTATCAGGATGACGAGAACGTTTACAGCTTGAATGATGTCTTTATGCTGGGCGACGGCTTGTACATTGCACCGATCTACTATGCAGATCAGACCTCCAGAGAGGTTTATTTGCCTGAGGGTAGCTGGACCAATCTGCTGACCGGTAAGGTGATTGAGGGTGGCCAGACGATTACTGTAGAGGCAAATCTGGGTCAGATCCCCGTATTCCTCAACAACGATTCTGCCGATGCAGATGAGTTGCGCGAGATCTTTGAGGGAGATACCTGGACCGCGATCAAGAACTGGACTCCCAATGCGAACTAATCGTTAAACCAAAAAGAAAGGGGCAGTCTCAAATCGTAGATTTGAGACTGCCCGATATTTTTATATTTCGTTCTCCCACGGTGGGATATCCTTGAGCTTGCTCCAGATAAAATTTCCCATGGGTGCTTCCTATGCCCGGTATTCGTAAATGCGGATGGCACCGCGTGTTGCCGAACTGTCCACATCGGTGTCGGAAACTGTGACGGTCTCTTTGTCCGAAAGCGCTTGCACCAGCTCTGCGGTGGCTCGCTTGATCTGCGATTTGCCGCCGATGACAACGCGGCGAATGGGGGAGGCAAGGATGATCTTGATCTCGGCAGACAAGACGGCACCGAGAAAGAAGCTATAGCTTTCCATGGCGTCCTTTTGAAAGAGATTTTTCAAAATCCGAACCTTAAACAGCGCTTCATTCAAGCCGTTTTCCATTGCATAACGGCATCCCGCCAACAGCATTTGCGCGTCGTAGGTGCGGATGGAAAGATCGACCGCATCCTTTAAAATGGTATCGGTAGCAAGTGCGCCGATCATCTCTCCCGTCAGCATCGTGGAAAAACGGAGGATCTTGCCGGATGCGTCGGTCTCGATCAGCTTGGAGTGCGAGCCCGGGAGTACGTACAGCGATTTTTCACCGCCTTCATCTATGACTCCCATCAATTCGGTTTCCTCGCCGCGCATCATATCGGTATCAGCAACCGATGTGCCAACCGTTTTTACGCCGCGTATGAACACAAAGGGAATGGGGGAGATATCCTCCAGTACAACCTCGTGTAGCTGTGCGTGCAATTCTGCAATTCCTGCGGGCGCACAGATGTGCGGCAGATTGCACAAGCCGAATTCTGAGGTGATCATGCCCGAAGCAAGAATGCGTTCGATGTCGGCTTCTTTCAGCTTATGGCGTACGAGGAGCTCTGAAATTCCATCGCGGATGGCAGTGCGCAGTGCGGTGGCGTTTTCGATTCCTGCGCGTGCGCCGAACGGAATGCGCACAATGTCCTCAATTTGCCCGTTTTGCACCAGCATGACGCGCGTGTTGCTGGTGCCGCCGTCTACGGTGATGTAGCGCATCATGCTTGTGCCTCCTGCAAAGCGTTGATAAAGCGGTTTGCCAATGCGGTGACGGCTTCAAAATCGCCTGCCTCGATCAGCTTTTTGTTGACGATATTGGAGCCGATTCCAAAGCCGCGTACGCCTGCCGCAAGGTAGTCTGCCATGTTGGTTTCATTGATTCCGCCGACGGCAAGGAACTTGATGTGTGAAAGCGGTGCGCGAATGGCTTTGACGTAAGCGAGACCGAGCGAGGTGATGGGGAAG
>JAFTLZ010000148.1 GCA_017452665.1 Clostridia bacterium | reverse complement strand
TTCACCGCCTCGTAAATACGGGGCTGAACGATCTTGTCGTAATATTCGGTGCCGATTTCCTTGTAGATGGTCTGTGCGTTCACCTTGGAGATCTGGTAGTTGAGCGTGTAGGTGACTGATACCTCCTGAATGTCGGAAGAGAAGCAGTAGAGCGCCTCGGATGCCTTTTGGTTGCGGTTATCCATAGTGACCACCTCAACCCAGGGAGCGCAAAAATGTACGCCTGCTTCATAGGTGGTATTCTCTACGCGGCCGAACACGGTTACGATACCGGTGTGTCCGGTGGGAACGGTGCGGATACAGCTGACGACCAGAGCAATGACGCCGACTACGGTCAATATACCGGTAACGGCAACGCGGACGATCGCTGTTTTGGATTTTGCCAGGGCGATAAAAGCAACCACGGCGGCGATGAGTGCAATCAACGCAAATACAAATACGGGTAACATAATAATATTCTCCTTTTTTTGACCGGCTTTGCCGGTTATTTTTATGAATGGGTGTTTTGTGCCGAGGGAGCGTGCTCCATGCGATCAAGCTCCTCCAGGATGTGGTGACAGTTCAAAACCTTTTCTGTCATACAGCTCTTGGAAAAATAGTAGTGATTGGCTGCTTCAAAGCCGATGGCGGCGTTTTTGCACATCAGTGAAAGCATCCTCTGTGCGATCTCAAGCTCGGACTCTACCGCTTGCCGCATGGCAAAAAGATCGTTTGTACGGCGTGCGCGCAAAAAGCGGATTTGATTCAGGCTTGCGCGGAACAGGCAATAGGATGCTTGCGCCATGATTACGGTTTCGGTCTGTGGAGCATCCTTGAGAAGCTCCAGCCCCTCCTCCCAACCGCGGCAGAGCAGCTCGAACTGCTCCTGCAGGGTATCCTCCGAGTACGGACCCCTCCAGGAATCCAGGTCGTCGTAGGCAAAGCAGGTCATGGTAGCGGGATAGCCGGTCGGCTCCAAAAAGAGCAGATTGGAGGGACCGCCGTTTTGCGGGCCGTAATACTGTACGTTGATCTGGGAAGGGAAGTTCTCAAAGGCACGGCTGAAGCATTCGCAGGCGGCGGCTTCACGCGGGTCATCCGGGGGAAGCTCAACCTGCTCGTAAAAGGACTTGGCGGCGTGCAGAAGATTTTGCGAGGGGTAGCCTCCCAGCGTCCAGCTGAGCAGAATGTCGCGGATCCCTTCCCGATTCAGCGCCCGCATATGGCGCTCGATGCTTGGGTAGACCGGAATTGCCGGAACGGTGGAGCTTTCCCACGTGGTATTGACCTGCACCTTTGCACCCGTGTGCAGACCGTGCTCCTTTGCCTGCGCCCACTCGCTTTTTGCGTGCTCACCCGGTCCGATTTTGCTCATGGAATAATCCTTGATCTGTTCCGTGACGCCTCCGTAGGTAAAGGAGACGTCCTGCTCGCTTTTGCAAAGCATCGTTACGCTTTTTGGCAAACGGGCAATGGTATTCAGATGCTCATCTCCCCAGGCCCAGCTCCACACCATCACGCGGATATCCTCACGGACGCTGTGAGCCCCCTGCTCAATGGCAGAGATCACGTCTGCGATCACATCCTCCACGGGGCGCTTTTGGCAGCGCGGGCAGAGGCAGGTTTGCGGAGTGGAATGAGAGTAGCAGTTGGTGACGTTTTCCGAGCGCGTAATGGTGAAAAAGCCGCCAAGGAGCGGAACCGCACGGCAGAGCGCCGCAACGCGATCGGAAAGATCCTGCTTTACTTCAGGCACGGAGATGCACATACAGGTTTTGTTGTCGGCGGTGCGGTGGCCTGCGTATTGCGGGTAGCGTTCAAAGAATTCGTCCGGCATACTGCGCGGCTCGTTGAGATAAAGATAGACCTTGATGCCGAATTTTGCGCAACGCTCGGTCAGCTCGCGCAACCGTGCCTGGCGCGCCTCGTAGCCCTTGGAAAGGCTTGACTCCAGCGGAAACGCGGTGAGCTGATAAAGCACTGCCTGCAGCCAGATGCCGTTGACACCGATTTTTTGATACGCCCGCAGCATATCGTCGGGGCAATACTCGCGGCTGTCCACGTCAAACGCGTAGAGATACAGCCCGGAGAAGGGATAAACGATGCGTGCGTCAAACAGCGGTTTTCCCGAAAACTTGATTTCGGGCAGATCGTAGCGGAATTCAAACGGCGGGACACCGTCGGTACTGACGTCCGAGAGGATCGCGGCAATTTTCTTTGCCCCTGCGTGATCCTCTTCGGTCAGCTCGTGCCAGCACAAGCGCTCGCAACGCGGCTTTTGCTTGAGCTTGATGTCCAAAAAATCCTCTTCCCGCAACAGCGTAGCAAACGAGGCGGCGTCGGTTTCCAGAAGCTCCATCAACTGCTCATACGGGAGCAGATGCCAAAAGCGCTTGATCACCGTGATGTAGCCTTTTTTCAGCCAGAGTGCCTCGGCGTCGCGTTTGGGAAGTCCCATTTCCGCGCCAACGCGGCGTACGTTTTCTTCGGTCGTGCCAAGCAGACGGGCAACGCGGGCATCTGAAAGATATTCGTTCGCGCGGAACAGAAATGCCAACAGACGTGACGGAAAATGCGAGAGCCGGATCGCATCCTTTCCGTATTGCGGAAGTGCAAATTCCATAAAGTGATCCTTTCTGATGGTTGTTTGAAAAGCCGCTTGCTTTTCATTAAGGTTATTATAGCACACCGATGCTTGCGGTGTCAATGGGTTCCTCCTTTTTTGCGGTATTGATCGATCACAATTATATGATACCATAATTCCAACAAACAGTCAAGTGATTTTATAAAATATTTTGCAGATTTACATTTCATTCACAAATGTAACAAATCAAGGCAATAACAACACTGGAAAGTATTTCTGTTTGTAAACAGACTTGACTTTTCGGTAAAATTATGGTATGATAATACATATCTTTTGATTATGCAATGAAGAAAACAAATTCGGAGGTGCAGTATGAAGCACAAGTGTCCATACTTCGGAACCGCGATCCTCTCTTTCTTATTATGCATCGTGCTGGCGGTGGGCGTTGTTTTGCCCGCGACGGCGGCAGAATCCGGGGCGGGGGAGCCGCTTGATTACGGGATCCCGAATCGGGAGAGCAACTCCACAATGGAGATCTTTGAGCTCTACCAAATGCTGTTTGAGCATGAGCCGACGGCGGCGGAGGCAATGTATCTGCGCGCGTCGGAGCTCTGTTTTACTTATAACTCTTTGGTTCCGGACAGCCGGATCTCCACGTTTTACGATGCGGAGGCTGGCACGCTTGAGATCACGCTTTCTCCTTACGTTTATACCGCATCCAACGGGGAGACCGTGACTTGGGTGCCGAAGTCCGCGACCATTGACGGGACAAACTACAAGCTGACCGAGGTGGACGGGAACTACGTTTGCACGCTGGAAGGGTTGGTTTATTCCCGCGATTTTGATCTGGAAGTAAGCTATACCTGGGATACGGAGCTTCCTGCCGAGGTTGCCTACACGGTGCAAAATCTTGCATATTCGGCGGGAATGCTGGCGATTGCCGAGGAAAACGTGTATCTGGATCGACTTGGGGTGTACAATTCCGAGCTGGCAAAGTACGAGGCTTGGCAAGCGTATCAGCAGTGGGAAAAGGACTACACCGACTACTGCAAAGCATATGACGAGTACGCAGATGCAAAGCAAAAATACGATGCCTACATGGTT
Source organism: Clostridia bacterium (assembly GCA_017452665.1). GTDB lineage: Bacteria > Bacillota > Clostridia > Oscillospirales > CAG-272 > UMGS1865. Next base: position 29,559 of record JAFTLZ010000148.1, on the reverse strand, counting down.
CTCTATAACGACTATGCCGCAAAGCTTGATGCTTACGAGCAGTGGCAGGCTTACTACGCATATCAGGACTTTTTAACGCATCATATTGACGAATACAACGCATATCTGACCTACTTAAAACAGCTGGAGCCGGTTTTGGCAAAGCTGGAAATTCTGGAGTCTGCCTTCATTTCCGATAGCAACGGCTGGCAGCTGTATTCCTCTATTATGGGGAGCAGTGTGGACATGGTGATCGAGAACAAGGATTTGCTGGTAACGGGCGGATTTAATGCCGACGATATCGCGCTTGCCGATCGGGCAACCAAAAATCTGCGCGCTCTGCTGACCGAGTATGCTTCGTTGCGCTCGGCAAAATATGCCTCCGAGCATGCAAAAACAGCGCGTCTATATCAATTCTATACCAAAAACTATACGGCGCTCAAAACAAATTTTCAGGATCTGTACCGCACGCTGAAGGGCTTTTATAATGATGTCTTTATCACGGCTTTGCGCTATGCCTGCAACGGCGACAAGGAGAAGATGCGGGATAAGCAGACGCACTACTGGCAGTTTGTCGGTCAGCTTTATGTGGTGGCTACCTGCCTGGATGACAGCGGAAACCGAGATCCGGGATGGAGCATTGAAGGAAGATCCTTGTCCGCGGTTGTGGAAGCGGTTCAGCTGTTGAAGGATACCAACTATTCCAATCCCACCAATACGGCAATGCCGGATGAGGTCCCCGCCGTGGAGGGCGTAGAGCCCCAGGAAAAACCGACGGTGGATCCTGTGACGGTAAAGCCGACCGCACCGAGCGTGGTGGCCCCGCCCCCTGCCGAGCCGACCTTTGTGGCAAAGCCGGACGAATCGAAAAAGCCGGACGAGGCGGAGCATCCCGGAACAGCTCCGGCGGCTCCGGTATTTGACAGTGTAGAGCAGGCATTGATGGCAGAGATCAAAGCGGGAACCTTGAAGGAAAGAACAGTGCCTGCAGCTCCGCTCCCGTTGCATTTTGAAGCAAGCACCGCACGCACCGTATCCATCCGCAATCTGAAAACCGTGACCTTTTACAACTACGACGGGACGGTTTTGTACCAGACGCAGGTGAACTACGGCGACCGCATTTACTATGAGATCCCGAAGCGCGGTGACACTGCCGAATACACCTACCGTGTGCTGGGATGGGAGACGATGGACGGCAAGGAGAATGATTTGTCGTCGGTGACGAGCGATCTCTCACTCTATCCGCTTTACGAGGCAACCAAACGGAGCTACACCGTAACCTGGATTCTGGACGGTGAACCCTATACCACGCGCAACTTGTACGGAACGGTTCCCACGCCGCCGATGTCGCTGACCCGCGAAGACGGCGTATATTATCGGTATGAGTTTTCGGGCTGGGACAAGGATGTCGGTGCGGTAACGGGCGACGTGACCTACACAGGCTCGATCCTGCAGATCCCCAAGGACTTTAAGGTGACTTGGGTCGTGCAAAACGGAGCGGTGACCGTGGAGACGGACGTACCCTACGGAACGGTGCCGAGCTTTGACGGTGAGCTGGAGATTGCTTCCGATCGATACAGATATGAATTTCTTGGCTGGAATCGGATGATTGCTCCGGTCACGGGCGACGTGACCTACGTTGCGCAATATCAGCGTACCCCATTGGCAATCGGCGGGGCAAGTGAGGTTCAATCGGTGATACATACTGCTGACGCGATCACGGTGCTGGCAAATCAGATTTCCGTCAACGTTGCGGAAGCGGCTTCTTTCGCGGCGGAGCAGGAAAAAGACTTGATCGTACTGTGGGAAAACGGCGTTACACTGACGCTGAGCGGAGAAAACGTTGCTGTCTTTGCGGATTCTCCCTGCGCGCGTCTGGTTCTGCAGGAATCGGATGCGGAGAGCATGAATCTTGGCTTTTATAGCGCGGCGGGATACCGGATCAATTCAATCGCTTTTCAAGCTGTCCTCGCTCTCACGGCTACGGGCGGCAACGATGCGCTCGTTCTGTCTGTCAAAAATGGGGACGAATGGGGAACGGTTGACAGTGGAAGTTATCTCATTGGCGGCGACGTAGAAACCGGTGTGACTCTGCGCCGTCAGGAAAGACACACGATCAGTCCCGTGGCAAACGAGCTTTGCAATGTGGCAATGATGACGCCGAGTGCAGTGGCAGGGGAGCGGATTTCCCTGAAGCTGACCTGCCTGTTTGGATATGAGGTTTCCGGCGCCGTGGTGCAAACCGAGGACGGTACGCAGATTGCGGTAGCAGAGGATTTGACATTTGTGATGCCGGATGCTCCCGTGACCGTGACGCTGACGGTGACGCCGATCGTTTACCGTGTGACCTTTATGGTCGGCGGAGAAGTATGGAGCTATGCCGAGTACGCTTTGGGGGATGCCATCGTACTGCCGCAGGATCCCGAAAAAGAGGCAGAAGAGGGCTATGTTTATACCTTTGCGGGTTGGGGCACGGTTCCCGCCATTGCAAGCGGTGTCGAGCGCGATCTGGTCTATGAGGCTGTTTTTGTAAAGTCCTCTTCTAACGTCAACTACGATACCGGACACAATAATAATTTGCTGTTTGATCTGATCCTTCCGTGTGTCATCGCGGTCTTCGTACTTTTGATCGTCGGCGTGGTGGCGTTGATCGTGTGGAGACGTTACCGCCGCCGCAACAAGCGCCGTACATATGAGCATTATGCGGCACAGCTTCGATCCGAGCAAACGCCGCACAAGCAGAGAAGCAAAAAAGTGAAGACCAAAGCTATGCCTGTTCTCAAGCATTCGGTCGTAACGGTAAAACCGTTGCCGAGTGAAAAGATTGCGACAAAAACGGTGGCAAAATCGGAGGCAAAGCCGACTGTCTCCCGCGGCGCTTTAACGTCTGCCCGCACGGATTCGGGCAAAACCGCTTCTACGCGCGCTGCTGTGAGTGCGATCCCGGCAAAGCCTGTGACGCCCGTACGTCCGATCAAGCCGATCGCCGCGCCGGATCTGACGCAGGAATCCAAAACGCCGACACGCTTGGAACGCGTCATGAGCGAACGGTTGAATCATTTGAATCCGGAGGAAGTTGAAGCCGAGCAGGCACCGACCGCACGTGAGGCGGAGCTGCAAACCGAGCCGATTTCCGCAATGGAGGCAATTCCTGCTTTTGCGGAGCTTTCGGAGGATACCCTTGCAGGAGAGGCGGATGCCCCGATGCCGAAGGATCCTTCCCTTTCTGCAGAACCGGAGGGCGCCATCGAGATCGAGGTGGAGCTTGCCGATAAGGCAGAAGCCGTAACGGAAGAAGTCTTGCGGGAATCCGATTCGGAAAAAACGGAATAAAATACGGAATAAAATAAAGCAAACCGCGGAGGTCAAAATAAGACTTCCGCGGTTCGTTTATTTTGTCATTTTTTCTTGCTTGACCTTGTGGTCAACTACGTGACGGGAGGCAAGCTCGTCGTGGATGTCCTCCAGCGTAATGCCCGCTTCAATCATCAACACCATGACGTGATATGCCAGATCCGCGATCTCGTAGATCGTCTCCTTTTTGTCCTCTGCCTTGGCGGCGATGATGACCTCGGTGGATTCCTCGCCCACCTTTTTCAAAATTTTATCCAACCCCTTTTCAAACAGGTAGGTGGTATAAGAGCCCTCCTTTTTGTCGGTTTTTCTGCCTTCAATCAGCTTCATCAAGCCTTCCGGCGAAAATTCCTTGCGTTCCTCGCTCTCCCATACGGGATTGGTAAAGCAGGATTCGGTACCAAGGTGGCAGGCGGGACCCTCCGGCTCTACCAAAACCACCAGCGCGTCACGGTCACAATCGGCAGTGATGGAAACGATGTGCTGGTAGTTGCCGCTGGTTTCCCCCTTGAGCCACAGCTCGTTTCGGGAGCGGCTCCAAAAGCAGGTCAACCCCTTTTCCATGGAGATCTGCAGGCTCTCGTGGTTCATATACGCCAACGTCAACACGCGCTTGGTTTTTGCGTCAGCAACAATGGCGGGAATCAAGCCCTTTTCATCAAATTTCAGTTCGTCAATGTTCAGCATAACAGGTATCCTTTCTCAAAGGCGCGCGGAAATTCCCGCTGCAGCCATACGTTCTTTTAAATCGCGGATGCGAACCTCACCAAAATGGAAGATCGAAGCCGCAAGCCCCGCATCCACCTTGGGCAGGGTATTGAAAAGTGTAATAAAATCCTCAATTTTTCCGGCACCACCCGATGCAATGACGGGAACGGACACCACACGGCAGACCGCATCCAGCATTTCAAGGTCAAAGCCGCCTTTGACACCGTCGGTATCAATGGAGTTGACCACGATCTCGCCGGCACCCGATTCCACGCCGCGGCGGATCCATTCAATCGCCTCCATACCGGTGTTTTCGCGCCCGCCCTTTGCAAATACGCGGAACACGCCGTCCACCCGCTTGACGTCCACCGAGAGCACCACGCATTGGTCGCCGTAGCGCTTTGCCGCCTCGTAGATCAGTGCGGGATTGCGGATGGCGCCCGAATTGACACTGACCTTGTCGGCGCCGCATTTTAAAACGCGGTCAAAATCCTCCAGCGTGTTGATCCCGCCGCCCACCGTCATGGGGATAAAGACGCTTTTGGCAGTTTCGGTCAGGATATCGGTAAAAATCTTTCTGCCGTCGGAGGAGGCGGTGATATCGTAAAACACCAGCTCGTCGGCGCCGTTTTCACTATAGTATTTGGCAAGCTCAACGGGGGAGGAGACGTCGTTCAAGCCTTCAAAATTTACACCCTTTACCACCCGTCCGTTTTTGACGTCCAGGCAGGGAATAATGCGTTTGGTAATCATTTTGCCACCTCAATCGCTTCGCGCAGATCGATACTGTTTGTGTAATAAGCCTTGCCGATAATCGCGCCGTATAGCTTCATTGCCGCAAGCTTTTTGACGTCCTCAATGGCAGAAACGCCGCCGGATGCAACGATCTGCATCGAAAACTGTTCGGAGAGCGTTTTATAAAGCTCCAGATTGGTGCCCATCATGGCGCCGTCCTTGGAAATATCGGTGCAGATCACGGTTTTTACCCCCACGCTCTGCATCCGGCGGCAAAAATCCTCCAGCGTCAAGTCCAGCGTCTCGGTCCAGCCCTTCACGGCAACCAGACCGTTTTTGATGTCGGCGCCCACGGCGATTTTGTCCCCGTATTTTGCAACCGCGCGTTCCACAAAGCCCTGTTCGGTGACCGCGGCGGTGCCAAGAATCACACGGTCAATGCCCGCACTCAGATAGCGGTCGATGACCTCCATCGAGCGGATGCCGCCGCCGATCTCGCAGAACAACCCGCTTGCCTGCTTGATTTTGCAGACCGTTTCAAAGTTTGGCGTGGTGCCTTCCTTCGCACCCTCAAGGTCTACGATGTGAATGAATTTCGCTCCCTTTTCGGCAAAATCCAAAGCGATCTCCGCAGGGTTTTCGCTGTAAACGGTCATCTGTGCGTAGTCGCCCTTGTACAGCCGCACCGCTTTGCCGTTGTAAAGATCGATTGCAGGAAAAATATTCATACGTTCGCCTCCGTTTCGCAGAATGCGCGCAGGATGTTCAACCCCACGGCGCCGCTTTTTTCGGGGTGGAATTGACAGCCGTACACGTTTTTATGTGCAACTGCGGCGGTCAGCGGTGCGCCGTATTCTGCGGTTGCAATCACGGCAGGTGCACAGTCGGTTGCATAAAACGAATGTACAAAATAAACGCAATCCCCGTTTTTGGTATATTTGAAGATGGGGCAGGCAGGATCGGTCAGGTGCAGAGCATTCCAGCCGATGTGCGGAATTTTATAGTCCTTTGGCACAACGTCGGCAATCGGTTTGACCGCACCCGGAATCAGTCCCAAGCCTGCGTGCTCGCCGTATTCATAGCTTTTTTCAAGCAACAGCTGCATTCCAAGGCAGATGCCGAGAATCGGCTTGCCGCGCTCGGCTTCCCGGACGACCAACTCCGCCATGCCGCTGTCCTTCAGCTTTTGCGCCGCATCCCCGAATGCTCCAACACCGGGGAGGATGATGCGGTCAGCGGCTTGTATCACGGCAGGATCCGCGGTTGCAACCGCGTCAGCACCGATGGCGGCAAAGGAGGAACGCAGGGAAAAGAGGTTGCCGACTCCGTAATCAATGATTGCGATCATCAAAGAACTCCTTTCGTGGAGGGGATCTCGTCGGCAAAGGCTTCGTCAATCGCAACCGCCTTCCGCAGGCTGCGTGCAACCGATTTAAAGCTCCCTTCAAGGATGTGGTGCGCGTTCTTTCCCGCCAGCTGACGGATGTGCAGGGTGCAGGCGGCGTTGCGCGTAAAGGCAAGCCAGAATTCCTCTGCCAGCTCGGTGTCAAAGCTTCCAACCTTTTCGGTTGGGATTTGCAGGTCGTAGCCAAGGTAATCTCTGCCGGAAAGATCAACGGCAGAAAGGATCAGGCTCTCATCCATCGGCAAAACGGTGTCTCCGTAGCGGACGACGCCTTTTTTGTTACCAAGAGCCACTGCAAACGCTTGTCCCAGGGCAATGCCAATATCCTCAACGGTGTGGTGGTCGTCAACAAAGGTGTCGCCTACGCAGGTGAGCGTCAGGTCAAAACGACCGTGCTTTGCAAACAGCGTCAGCATATGGTCAAGAAAGCCACATCCGCTGTTGATCTGTGCATTTCCAACACCGTCTAAATTCAACTGTAAGGTAATATCCGTTTCCGCAGTTTTGCGGACGATTTCCGATGTTCTCATCATTTGGTTTCCTCCATAATCGCGCGGATCGCACCGAGCAGAGCATCCATCTCTTCACGGGTACCCACGGTGATTCGGTTGTAGGCTTGAATGGCAGGCTTGTTAAAGTGCCGCACCAGAATTCCGCGCTCACGTAGCTTTGCATACAGCGTGCCGCCATCAATGGCGGGATGTGCCGCAAAAACAAAGTTGGTTTTGGAATCGGTAACAGCAAAGCCCAGCTTTTTCAATTCTCGGATCGTAAATTCGCGATTTTCAATAATGGTTTGACAGTTTTTGCGGGTATATTCCTCGCATTGAAGCGTTCCGATCCCTGCCGCCTGCGTCATGGCATTGACGTTGTAAGGATTGGTGGAATATTTGACCGTGTTCAGGTCTGCAATCAATTCCTTGCATCCCACGCCAAAGCCCAGCCGCGCGCCCGCCATGGAGCGGGATTTGGAAAAGGTTTGCGTCACCAGAAGATTGTCATACTTCCGGATCAGCGGGATGCAGCTCTCCGCGCCGAAATCCACGTACGCCTCGTCCACAACCACGACGTTGTTGGGATTGGAGCGCAGAATTTCTTCGATCTGCGCGCGGGGGAGCGCAATGCCGGTGGGGGCATTGGGATTTGCAATGAAAATTGTTTTGTTGATTCCAAGATAGTCCTTGACGTTGACCGTAAAATCCGGATTGAGCGGGATCTCGGTATACGGAACGTGATTAAGCTGTGCAAACACGGGGTAAAAGCCGTAGGTGATATCGGCAAACGCCGCGGGGTGAGATTTGTCGCAAAACGCCATAAAGGCAAAATTCAAGATCTCATCCGAGCCGTTGGTCATCAATACCTCGTCCGGAGCAACTCCGCAAAGCTCTGCCGTCAGGCGTGTCAGCTCGCGGCATTCGGGATCGGAGTAAAGCTGTGTTCGCTTTGCCGCCTCTGCTGCCGCTTGCATTGCTTGGGGGCAGGGAGGGAAGGGGGACTCGTTGGTGTTGAGCTTGATATATTTCATATCCTTGGGCTGCTCACCGGGGGTATAAGGTGTCAGCTCCCGATACTTTTCACTGAAAAAGCGGCTCATGCTTCCTCCTCCAGGCGAACCGTTGCGCTTTTTGCGTGTGCAGTCAAGCCCTCACGCTTGGCAAAATAGGCTACGTCCTCGGCAACGCGGCGGAGCGCGTCGGCAGTGTAATAAGTGTACTGCGTCTTTTTAATGAAGTCATCCACCGAGAGCGGGCTGGAGAATTTTGCGGTTCCGCTGGTGGGCAGGGTGTGATTGGGGCCTGCCAGATAATCTCCCAGCGCCTCAGGGCAGTTGCGGCCCATGAAGATCGAGCCCGCGTGACGGATGCTGTCCAGATAATCAAAGGGATTGTCCACGCACAGCTCCAAGTGCTCAGGCGCGATCTCATTTGCTATATCAATGGCAACAGCCAGTGTGGGAGCGACGATGATCTTGCCGTTTTGATCAATGGACGTGCGTGCGATTTCCGCTCTTTCCAAACGGGGAATCTGTACCTCCAACTCCGCCTGTACGGCGTTTGCCAAGGCTTCCGAATCGGTCACCAGTACCGCGCTTGCCATTTTGTCATGCTCGGCTTGCGAGAGCAGATCAGCCGCCGCGTGACGGGGATTGGTCTTTCCGTCTGCAACGATCAGAATTTCGCTCGGACCCGCGATCATATCAATAGAGACCGTGCCAAACACCTGCTTTTTGGCTTCTGCAACGTAGGCGTTTCCGGGGCCTACGATCTTATCCACCTTCGGAACGCTTTCGGTTCCGTATGCCAGTGCGGCTACCGCCTGCGCACCGCCGATTTTAAAGATGCGGTCAATGCCTGCAATGCTTGCCGCCGCCAGAATCACGGGATTCACCTTTCCGTCCTTGGAGGGCGGAGTCACCATAACGACCTCGCGGCATCCTGCGATCTTTGCGGGAATCGCGTCCATCAGCACGGTGGAAGGATACGCCGCCGTACCGCCGGGAACGTACAGACCCGCACGGTCAACGGGGATGATCTTTTGCCCGACCACAATGCCGTTCTCCTGGTTGATGATAAAGCTGTTGCGCACCTGCTTTTCGTGAAAGGTACGAATGTTTTTTGCGGCTTTTTGCAGCACATCGATGAATTTCGGCTCGACCAAGGAGAGCGCCTCCTCAATCTCTTCCGTGCTGACGGCAAGGGAATCCAGCTTGGCGTGATCGAATTTTTCACAGTAGCGATAAAGTGCGGCGTCTCCGTTTTCACGCACGTCCTTGATGATCTCGCTCACCACTGCCTCCACGTTGACCGTAGGCTCCGTGCGTGCGAAAATATCCTTGTTTGCGACCTCACCGTATTTGAATATCCGAATCATGGCTGTTGTTCCTCCGTTTGAAGCTGTGCCGCGATGCCTTCCGCAACGCGGATGATCTGTTCGTTTTTAAATTTGTAGCTTGCCCGGTTTGCAATCAGACGGGCGCTGATGGGAACGACCGTTTCAATGACCTCAAGATCGTTTTCACGCAATGTCGTTCCGGTTTCCACGATGTCAACAATGACATCCGAAAGCCCTAAGATGGGGGCGATCTCAATCGAGCCGTTAAGGTGGATCATATCGATCTCGCGCCCCAGCGAGGCGTAGTAATTCTGTGCGATGTTGGTAAATTTGGTTGCAACCTTCAGTGTGCGGCGGGGGTCGTCGCGAAAGCCCTTCGGTGCGGCAACGGCCATGCGGCAAATACCGGTTTTCAGATCCAGCAGCTCGTAAATGTCCGGCTCGTATTCCAAAAGAATATCCTTTCCCGCAACGCCAATGTCTGCCGCCCCGCGTTCCACGTAAATGGCAACGTCCGAGGGCTTGACCCAAAAGTAGCGCACGCCGCATTCGGGATTTTCGAAGATCAGCTTGCGGTTGTTTTCCTTGATCGAGGGGCATTCAAAGCCCGCCTTTTCAAACATGGCGTAAACTCTTTCGCCAAGTCTCCCCTTTGGGAGCGCAATATTAAGCATTGTTTTCAAGAGCTTCCACCCCGCTTTCGCTTTGCTTCAGCAGGCAACGCCAGGTCAGCTTTTCGGGAACCGTTTTCCCCGCGCGGACGCTTTTTCCGCTTTTGACGATGCCTTCAACGGTCTTTTGAACCGCACTCGGATCAATCCCGTCCCCGTAGAGCAAAAACACGTCTACGTCGTATTCGTTCGGGGCGCTTCCAAGGGCTTCCAGCTGATCCAAATAGACCGCAAAGCCGATGGCACCCGATTTCTTTTCCATTTTTTTCATCAAAAGATCGTACTGTCCGCCGGAAAGAATCGCCTCCGGAATTCCCATCACAAAGCCCTGAAAAACGATGCCGTTGTAGTAGTTCATGTCGCTGACGACCGAAAAATCCACGCGGATGTTTTTGGAGGGCAGGCGGGAGAGGATGCCGAAGAAGCGCGCAACGGTGCTCTGCCAGACCTCGTCCGAAAACAGCTTTTTCAAACGCTTTTGCGCGTCTGCGGGGCGCCCACAGCATTGCATCAGCGCACGCAAAAGCTCGGTACGCTCGGCGGAAATTCCTTCACCGGCACAGATCGCGCTTGCATCGTGCAAATTCTTTTGCGCAACGCAATCCACCAGCTTCACCCGTCCTGCAGGCGAGATGCCGATGCGGTCCAATACCAGCGAGAGCAAATCGAGATGCGAAACGTCAAGAATATAGTCGGGGGAGATTTTCTCCAGGCTCTGTACCGCCAAAGAGAGCACCTCACCGATGCAGTAACCGTCAATGTCTCCCATGCACTCCAGACCTACCTGCTTGATCTCCTTGTAGGCGTGGCTGCCGGCAGAAACGCGATATACGTTTTCGTCGTAGTAGACCTTTTGCAAGCCGCCGTCTGCCGTATCCTTGCTGTTTTTTGCAATGGAGAGGGTAACGTCCGGCTTGAGCGCCATCAGCTTGCCGCTGGTATCGGTAAAGGTAATGACGCTGTCCGAAATCAAAAAGTTTTTGTTGCGGACGTAAAGATCGTATTCTTCAAATTTGCTCATTTTGTACTGCGCGTATCCGTAGCGCCCGTAAAGGTCACGCAGACGGAACACGGCAAGCTCTTCGGTTTTGAGCATGGTATCGCTGATTTTCATTCTGTTGGTTGCTCCTTTGCTTTGTCAATCGCTTTGCGGTAGCCACTGCCGTATTTCAGGCATTTGCTGACGCGGCTGATGGTTGCCGTACTGATGCCAACCTTTTGCGAGATCGTTTGGTAATTCATACCCTCATCCAGCAAAAATGCCGCGTCCAGGCGTTGTGCCATATCCTGGATCTCCTTGATGGTGCAAACGTCCTCAAAAAAAGCATAGCACTCCTCCGTACTCTCAAGGCTGAGCAGCACGCGGAAGAGGCGGTCGATTGACTCCGAGTGAAAGCTTGACATATCATTCTTCCATCCTTCGTAAAAAAATACTGTCTTAAAACACCTTGACATTTTACCACTTTATCATACTAAAGTCAATAGAATTTGCGAGTGTTTACAAAAAATTCATATTCGCAGTCAAAAATCCCTGCCCGCTGGCATTTTGCTAAAAAAATTCGCCGTTTTGGGGGAGAAATATCTATGCAAAAGCGCGAAAATACGGTATTTTTTTACTTGACAAATATTCAACAATATGATATAATATTTGATGTTAGGATTTCTGCGACTGACGGATAATTGTGGGATACCACAGTGGAACAGAAATCTTTGAAAAAGCCGACCGTCTGGGCGCACGATCTATGGTAGGGTCAGTGCGCCTTGTTTGTTTTTACGGTTCAGAAAAGGAGATTTTGCTATGAAAAAGGTTGGAATTGTAATGGGAAGCGCAAGTGACCTTCCCGTCGTGCGTAAGGCGATTGACACGCTGGCATCCTTGGAGATTCCTTACGAGGTACACGTCTACTCCGCACACAGAACGCCCGCAGAGGCGGCTGCGTTTGCAGGCTCTGCACGCGCAAACGGTTTTGGTGTCATCATCGCGGCAGCAGGTATGGCTGCACATCTGGCAGGTGCGCTTGCCGCAAAAACCACCCTGCCCGTAATCGGAATTCCCTGCAAATCCAATACGCTTGACGGCATTGATGCTCTTTTGTCTACCGTACAAATGCCTTCCGGAATCCCGGTTGCAACGGTCGCGATAGACGGTGCGACCAATGCCGCTTTGCTTGCCGCGCAGATTCTGGCACTGTCGGATGACGAGCTGGCACGGAAGCTGGATGAAAAAAGAGCGAACGATGCAAAGGCGGTTCTGGAAAAGGATGCCGCAGTTGCACTGGAGTTTCAACAATAACAATCAATTTTCCCGGAGGAAACGGTAAATATGGGTGGATTTTTTGGAGCGGTTTGTAAGGAGGATGCGATCTCGGATGTCTTTTTCGGTACCGACTATCATTCGCATCTTGGTACCAAGCGCGCAGGAATGGCGTCGTGGGACCGTGATATCGGATTGCAGAGAGAGATACATAACATCGAAAACTCTCCCTTCCGCACACGGTTCGAACACGTTTTTGAGGAGATGAAGGGCAGCACGGCCATCGGTTGTATCAGCGATTACGATCCGCAACCGCTGTTGATCTGCTCGAACCTCGGTACCTACGCAATTTGCGTCATCGGCGTGATCAACAATGCCGAGGCGCTGATCTCGCAGTACCTTTCGTTCAGCGGCGGACATTTCAACGCCATGACGGGCGGAAACGTCAACTCAACCGAGTTAGTTGCCGCACTGATCAATCAAAAAAGCAATTTTACAGAGGGTGTTCGCTTTGCACAAAAGGCGATTGAAGGAACCGCGTCGATACTGATTCTGAAGGACGGAGGAACCCTGATCGCCGCGCGCGACCGTTTGGGGCGCTTGCCGATGCTGATCGGAAAAAACGAAGGCGGCTACTGCGTTACCTTCGAGTCCTTCGCCTACAAAAAGCTGGGATATGAGGATGAAAAGGAGCTGGGGCCGGGAGAGATCGTTGAAATTTCGGTGGACGGCATCAAGCAGCTCTCTCCCCCTGGCAAGGAGATGCGCATCTGCTCCTTTTTGTGGTCTTATTACGGGTATCCCAATTCGACCTACGAGGGCGTGAACGTCGAAGTGATGCGCTATCGGAACGGTGCCATCATTGCAAAGCACGATAAGGAGGTCGGCAATGCCGAGGGCGTTGATTACGTCGGCGGTGTGCCGGATTCGGGAACCCCCCATGCCATCGGCTACGCAAACGAGAGCGGCATCCCGTTTGCCCGTCCGTATATCAAATATACGCCTACCTGGTCGCGCAGCTTTATGCCGGTCAGCCAGGCAGACCGTAAAAAGGTCGCGAAGATGAAGCAGATCCCCGTGCACGACCTAATCGAGGGGAAGAGCCTTTTGTTTGTGGACGACTCCATCGTACGCGGAACACAGCTCAAGGCAACGGTCGACTTTTTGTATCAGAACGGCGCAAAGGCGATCCATATGCGCTCCGCCTGCCCGCCGATTATGTATAGCTGTAAATACCTGAATTTCTCGCGTGCCACAAATCCCATGGAGCTGCTTGCCCGCCGCACGATCGTGGAGCTGGAAGGGGAAGAGGGCTTGAATTATATCGAGGAGTACAGCGATTCCTCTACCGAGCGCGGAAAAAATCTGCGCAAACGCATCTGCGAGAATTTCCACTTTGACTCCTTGGAATTCCAATCGCTGGAGGGCGTGATCGAGGCGATCGGACTTGAGCCCTGCAAGCTTTGCACCTATTGCTGGAACGGCAAGGAATGAGCGCCTTGCATCCCGATTACAATTATTGAAATTACGAAAGGTAAGGATAGACTTATGAACAATTCCAAATCTGAGAGCTACGCGGCGGCGGGCGTTGACATTACCGCCGGATACCGTGCGGTGGAGCTGATGAAAAAGCACATTGCACGCACCAAAAACGAAGGATGCCTGGATGACGTGGGCGGCTTTGGCGGTTGCTTCGGCTTGAATCTTGCAGGCATGGAGGAGCCGGTGCTCGTTTCGGGAACCGACGGCTGCGGAACCAAGGTTAAGATGGCAATTTTGATGGACAAGCACGATACCATCGGTGTGGATGCCGTGGCAATGTGTGTCAACGATATCATCTGCTGCGGTGCAAAGCCGTTGTTCTTCCTGGATTACATCGCATGCGGAAAGAATATCCCCGAAAAGATCGCCGCAATCGTCAGCGGAGTTGCGGAGGGCTGCGTGCAATCCGGTGCGGCTTTGATCGGCGGCGAAACGGCAGAGCATCCCGGTATGATGCCGGCAGAGGAATACGACCTTGCAGGCTTTGCGGTCGGCATCGTAGATAAGAAAAAGATTTTAGACAACACCAGAATGGCAGAGGGCGACGTTGTGATCGCGTTGGCTTCCAGCGGTGTTCACTCCAACGGATTTTCGCTGGTTCGCAAGGTGTTTGACATCGACAAAAATCCCGCTTCTCTCTATACGCCCAACGAGGCGCTGGGCGGTGCGTCGATTGCAGAAACTCTGCTCACGCCGACCAAAATCTATGTCAAGTCCGTTCTGGCTCTCTTGGAAAAGGTGGACGTCAAGGGCATCAGCCATATCACGGGCGGCGGATTTTATGAAAATATTCCGCGCTCCATTCCCAAGGGGCTGACCGCAAAGATCAACAAATCTGCCGTAAAGGTACTGCCCATTTTTGACCTCATTCAAAAGACGGGCAACATCCCCGAAAGAGATATGTACAACACCTATAATATGGGTGTCGGTATGAGCGTTGTCGTTCCCGCCGCAGAGGTGGATACCGCGCTGGAGATTCTCAAGGCGCACGGTGAGGACGCATACGTGATCGGTGAGATCGTCAAGGGCGACGACGGTGTGGTGCTTGGCTGATGGAAAACGGAATGAAAAAAGCAAGGATCGCCGTTCTGGTCTCGGGCGGCGGAACCAATTTGCAGGCGTTGATTGACGCCGAAAAGCACGGAGAGCTCGGCAACGGGCAAATTACCCTGGTGGTGGCATCCAAGCCCGGCGTTTACGCATTGGAGCGTGCAAGCATGAACGGGATCGCATCCAAGGTGCTGGCACGCCGCGATTACGCCGATATCGCCGCTTACTCAAAGGCGCTTGCCGATACGCTGGAGGCGGCAGAGATCGATCTGGTGGTTCTGGCAGGATTTTTGACCATCATCGACGAACAGGTTTACGAAAGATTCCCAAATCGGATCCTCAACGTGCACCCCGCGCTCATCCCGTCCTTTTGCGGCAAGGGCTATTACGGCTTGCACGTGCATGAGGCCGCGCTGGAGAAGGGCGTCAAGGTTTCGGGTGCAACCGTGCACATCGTCACTCCGGAGTGCGACGCAGGTCCGATCGTTCTCCAAAAGGCGGTAGAGGTCCGGGAGGACGACACCCCGGAAACGCTGCAGCGCAGGATCATGGAGGAGGCCGAGTGGAAGATTCTTCCGCGGGCGGTTCAGCTGTTCTGTGACGGTAAGATCACCGTAAAGGATAACAAAGTGTATATCAAAGGAGCATAAATTATGAAGATTTCAACGATTGCAAACGAACTGAATTCTCTGGCATACCACGGCAGAGGAATTATGATCGGCAAAAGCGCAGACGGCAAAAAGGCAGTCACCGCTTACTTTATCATGGGCAGAAGCGAGAACAGCCGAAACCGCGTGTTCGTTGCCGAGGGAGACGCGATGCGCACCAAGGCTTACGACGAGTCGAAAATGACCGACCCGCACCTGATTATTTATTATCCCGTCCGCGTTCTCGGAAACAAGACCATCGTTACCAACGGTGACCAAACCGATACCGTCTACAACCTGATGGATCAGCAGATGACCTTTGAGCAGGCGCTCAGAACGCGCGAGTTTGAGGACGATAAGCCCAACTTCACCCCGCGCATTTCGGGCATCATTCACCGTGAAAACGGCGATATGAATTACGCAATGTCCATCCTCAAGAGTGCCGAGGGCGACGACAGCTCCTGCGAACGCTTCACCTACGCTTATTCCAATCCCGTTGCGGGCAGAGCAAAGTTTATCCATACCTACAACGGCGACGGCAATCCGCTTCCTTCGTTCGAGGGCGAGCCGAAAACGCTGGAGCTGCCCGATGTGGATATTGATACGCTTACAGACCTGATCTGGAGCAATCTGAACGCAGACAACAAGGTTTCGCTGTTCGTACGGTACATTGATATCGCAAGCGGTGAGAGCGAGACCAGAATCGTAAATAAAAATGTTTGAGGTGTGGAACGATGAAAGAGTTTGAATTGAAATACGGCTGTAACCCCAACCAAAAGCCTGCGAAGATCTTTATGCAGGACGGAAGCGAGCTGCCCATCGAAATTCTTTGCGGCAGACCCGGATACATCAACTTTCTGGATGCCTTCAACTCCTGGCAGCTGGTCAAGGAGCTGAAGGAAGCGCTGGGACTTCCCGCGGTTACCTCCTTCAAGCACGTCAGCCCCACCTCGGCGGCGGTTGGTATTCCGCTTTCCGAAAAGCTGAAAAAGGCTTGCTTTGTGGATGACATCGAGGGGCTTGACGAGTCTCCTCTGGCTTGTGCTTATGCAAGAGCGCGCGGCACCGACCGTATGTGCTCGTTTGGCGACTGGGTCGCACTCAGCGACGTCTGCGACGTGACCACCGCGCTGATGATCAAGCGTGAGGTCTCCGACGGCATCATTGCTCCCGGTTACGAGCCGGAGGCGCTGGAAATCCTGAAAAGCAAGAGAAAGGGCGCTTACAATATTGTAAAGATCGACCCCAACTACGTTCCCGCCGAAATCGAGCACAAGCAGGTGTTCGGCATTACGTTCGAGCAGGGACGCAACAACTTCAAAATCAACCGTGAGCTGCTCTCCAACATCGTCACCGCAAATAAGGATCTTCCCGAAAGCGCGGTGAGAGATTTGATCGTGGCGCTCATTACTCTGAAATATACGCAATCCAACTCGGTCTGCTACGCCGTGGACGGACAGGCAATCGGCGTCGGCGCGGGACAGCAATCCAGAATCCATTGCACCCGTCTGGCAGGCGGCAAGGCGGATACCTGGTTCCTGCGTCAGCACGATAAGGTTTTGAACCTGCCCTTTAAGGCAACCCTTGGCAGACCCGACCGCGACAACGTGATCGACGGATACATCAACCAGAACGAGGAGGACGTTTGCGCCGACGGTAACTGGCAGAAATACTTTACCGAGCAGCCCTCTCCCTTTACCCGTGAGGAGCAGGCGGCATACCTGGCTACCATCGACGGTGTGGCACTCGGCTCGGATGCCTTCTTCCCGTTTGACGATAACATCGAGCGCGCAAAGAAGAGCGGTGTGAAGTACATTGCCGAGCCGGGCGGCTCCATCCGCGACGATGTGGTCATCGGTTGCTGTGACAAATACGGCATGACCATGGCGTTTACGGGCATGAGACTCTTCCACCATTGATCTCCTCGGAGGACAAAATCATATGAAAGCCGAATTGAGCATCTGGTCGCAGTATTATTACGAAATGTCTCCCGAAGATGCCGTAGAGGAGTTCCTCAAGCACGGGATTCGCGCCTGTGAGCTTTCCGACGAGCACGGCAGGGAATTATTGGAACGTGGCGAGGATGTGGTTGCAACCGGCAAGGCGTTTGCTTCCTTTTTGCGGGAGCGCAGCTTTTCCGTACCGCAGGGACATTTGTGGCTGAAGATCAAGCTGTGCAGCGATCCGACCGCGCTTGAGATTCTGTTCCGATGGATCGATCTGTACGAGGCGATCGGAATCCGGAACATGGTTCTGCATTGCGATACCTCGCTCCCCGAGGAATGGGGCTTTGAGACGCGTGCCGCACAGAATATCGAAAAGCTGAAGGCGCTTGCCGCTTACATTGAGGGAAGAGATATTACGGTCTGCCTTGAGAATTTGCGGATGTTTACCAAAAGCGCCGAGGAGCTTTTGTATATCATCGACCGCGTCGGCAGCAAGCAGCTTGGTATTTGCCTGGATACGGGACACCTGAACCTGACGGTAAGGGATCAGCGCGCGTTCATCCTATCGGCGGGCAAGCGCCTGCGGGCGTTGCACATTGCCGACAACGAAGGGGAACGCGATCAGCACATGATGCCGTTTACGCGCGGAACCGTCGATTTCGTTTCGGTGGTGCGTGCTTTGCGCGAGGTGGATTACGAGGGGCTGTTCAATCTGGAAATTCCAGGGGAATCGCACATTCCCCTGGAGCTGCGCGGAGCAAAAATTCGGTATATTCAAAGCTGTTACGACTATTTGATGCGCTGTTGATCGGACGGATTCCGTACAGCGCAAAAGAACAAAAAAGGGATTAGGAGAACGTTGATGAAAATCATGGTTGTCGGTGGCGGCGGCAGAGAGCACGCCATCATCAAAAAGCTGAAAGAGAATCCAAGCGTAACCGAAATCTACGCCCTGCCCGGAAACGGCGGCATCGCCGCCGATGCCGTGTGCGTGGAGATCGGTGCGAAAGAAATTGATAAAATTGTAGCGTTTGCGGTCGAAAACAAAATCGACTATGCCGTTGTGGCACCGGACGATCCGCTGGTGCTGGGTGCTGTTGACGCACTGGAGGAAAAGGGCATCCCTTGCTTCGGTCCCCGCAAATGCGCGGCGATCATTGAGGGAAGTAAGGTCTTTTCCAAAAATCTGATGAAAAAATACGGGATCCCCACCGCGCAGTACGAGGTGTTCGACGATATGAACGCCGCGCTGAGCTACCTGGAAACCGCGCCGATCCCCACCGTGATCAAGGCAGACGGTCTGGCACTCGGGAAGGGCGTGATCATTGCCATGACGCGCGAGGAAGCCCGGGATGCGGTCAGATCCATGATGGAGGATAAGGTCTTTGGTGCCAGCGGCGACCACGTGGTGATCGAGGAATTTTTGACCGGCCCCGAGGTTTCGGTGCTCTCCTTTACCGACGGAAAAACCGTGGTACCGATGGTTTCCTCCATGGACCATAAGCGCGCAGGTGACAACGATACGGGACTCAACACCGGCGGCATGGGTACGGTCGCACCAAATCCTTACTACACGCAACAAATTGCCGACCGTTGCATGAAGGAGATCTTTTTGCCCACGGTTGCGGCAATGAACGCCGAGGGCAGAACCTTTAAGGGGTGCCTTTACTTTGGCTTGATGCTGACCGAAAACGGCCCCAAGGTGATCGAGTACAACTGCCGCTTCGGAGATCCCGAAACGCAGGTGGTATTGCCCCTTTTGGAAAGCGACCTTCTTACCGTTATGCAGGCAACCACCAACGGGACGTTGGATTCCTGCGAGGTCAGGTTTGCCAACCGTCACGCTTGCTGTGTCATCATGGCATCCAAGGGGTATCCTACGGCGTACGAAAAGGGATATGAAATTACGGTTCCCGCCTCGGTTGCCGACAGCGTTTACGTTGCGGGTGCGGCAATCAAGGACGGAAAGCTGGTGACCGGAGGCGGACGCGTGCTTGGCGTTACGGCGGTTGCCGACGGCCTTGCAGATGCGATCGACGCATCCTATGCAAAGGTCAAGCAAATCGAATTCGGCAACGCGTATTACCGTCATGATATCGGCGCGCGTGCCCTGAAAGCGGGAGGAAACTAATCGTATGGTTTATAGAGTATACGTAGAAAAAAGAGCCGAGCTGGCACACGAGGCAAAGGCGCTGTGTGCGGAATTTCAAAATCTGCTCGGCATCCAAAATTTGACGTCCGTGCGGATTTTGAATCGCTACGACGTCGAAAATATCACAGAAGCACTGTTTGACGAGGCTGTGCGCTCGGTATTCTCCGAGCCCCAGCTCGATCTTGCAACACGTGAGCTGAGCTGTGAAAACGCCACTGTTTTCGCAGTGGAATATCTGCCCGGTCAGTTCGACCAAAGAGCGGATTCTGCGGCACAGTGCATTCAGATCATCTCCCGCGGGGAGCGCCCGCTGATCCGCACCGCAAAGGTCTATCTGCTGGGCGGGGAATTGACCACGGCAGAGATCGCCGAAATCAAAAAATACGTCATCAACCCCGTGGAAGCGCGCGAGGCGTCTCTCGAGCTTCCCGAAACGCTGAACGTGCAGTACGAAATTCCCACCGCGGTTGCAACGCTGGACGGCTTTTGCAAGCTGGATCGGGAAGAGCTGACCGCTTTCGTGAAAAATTACGGTCTTGCCATGGATGTGGACGACATCGCATTCTGCCAGGCATATTTCAAAACCGAGGATCGCGATCCCACCATCACCGAGATCCGCATGATCGACACCTACTGGTCGGATCACTGCCGCCATACCACCTTTAATACCACCATCGACAGCATCCGCTTTGAGGACGAGCTGTTGGAAAAAACCTATCAACAGTATCTGGATACGAGAAAGGCGCTGGGCAGAACCAAGCCGATCAACCTCATGGATATCGGCACGCTTGCCGCCAAGTATCTGAAAAAGTGCGGAAAGCTGGATAAGCTGGACGAATCCGAGGAGATCAACGCCTGCACTGTGAAGATGAACGTGGAGATCGACGGCAAAACCGAGCCGTGGCTGTTGCTCTTCAAAAATGAGACGCACAACCATCCCACCGAGATCGAGCCCTTCGGCGGCGCGGCAACCTGCATCGGCGGCGCGATCCGTGACCCGCTGTCGGGGCGCTCCTACGTGTATGCGGCAATGCGCGTCACGGGCGCGGCAGATCCCACGGTTCCGGTTTCCGAGACCATTCCGGGTAAGCTCCCCCAGCGTAAAATCGTGCAAACCGCGGCGGCAGGATATTCCTCCTACGGCAACCAGATCGGTCTTGCCACGGGCATCGTGGACGAGCTCTACCATCCCGGTTACGCGGCAAAAAGAATGGAGATCGGCGCTGTCATCGCGGCGGCACCGGCGGCAAACGTGCGTCGGGAGTGCCCGCAGGACGGCGACATCGTCATCCTTTTGGGCGGCAGAACTGGACGCGACGGCATCGGCGGTGCAACCGGCTCCTCCAAGGCGCACGATTCCCATTCGGTCGAAACCTGCGGTGCCGAGGTGCAAAAGGGAAATGCTCCCGAAGAAAGAAAGCTCCAACGCCTGTTCCGCAATGCTGAGGCGTGCCGTATGATCAAGCGCTGCAACGACTTTGGCGCAGGCGGTGTTTCGGTTGCGGTGGGTGAGCTTGCCGACGGCTTGGATATTGATCTGAACGCGGTTCCCAAAAAATACGAGGGACTTGACGGTACCGAGCTTGCCATCAGCGAATCGCAGGAAAGAATGGCGGTCGTGGTGGAAGCCAAGGATGTGGAACGCTTCCGCGCACTTGCCGAAACCGAGAACTTAGAAGCAACGGTCGTGGCAAGCGTGACCGAGGAGCCCAGACTCCGGATGCACTGGAACGGAAAGACCATCGTGGATATCTCCCGCGAGTTCCTCAATTCCAACGGTGCCGAAAAGCATATCGAAATCGCACCCGCAAAGGCAGAATGCTATCAAAAGGCGTCGGTTACGGATTTTGCCGACGGCTATCGTGCACTGGTAAGCGACCTGAACGTATGCTCCAAGCGCGGACTTTCCGAGCGTTTTGACTCCACCATCGGCGCGGGCACGGTGCTGATGCCCTTTGGCGGAAAGCATCAACGTACGCCGATTCAGGCAATGGTCAATAAAATTTCTGTGGAAGAAAAGCACACCGACAGCTGCTCCTATATGGCGTGGGGCTACAATCCCTACATCACCGAAAAGAGCCCCTATCACGGCGCATATCTGGCGGTTGTGGAAAGCGTTTCCAAGCTGATCGCGGCAGGCGCATCGTTCGAGGACGTTTACCTCTCCTTCCAGGAGTACTTTGAAAAGCCCCTCAAGGCCGCCAAGCGCTGGGGCAAGCCCCTGGCGGCTCTGCTGGGTGCTTTCCGGGCACAAGTCGACCTCGGCGTTGCGGCAATCGGCGGTAAGGACTCCATGAGCGGCTCCTTCGAGCAGCTGGATGTTCCTCCCACGCTGGTCTCGTTTGCTGTAACCACCGGAGCGGTTGACGAGGTCATCTCCAACGAGGCAAAGGCGGCAGGGCATAAGCTGATCTGCATCGCCCCCAAATATGGCGAGGACGGCCTCCCCATTGCAAGCTCTTTGATCGAAACCTATAATAAGGTAACCGCACTGATGCGCGCGGGCAAGGTCTACGCCGCATATACCCCCACCTACGGCGGCATTGCCGAGGCAGTGTACAAGATGTGTATCGGCAACGGATTTGGATTTGAGTTCGATCCTTCTATGTGTAACAAAGCTATTTTTGACTATTCCTACGGCTCCTTCCTGCTTGAGGTGGATGCAGACGTGGAAGGCGTGACCGTTGGACGTTTTACAAATAACGGCAAGCTTACGCGCGGTGAGGAGCAGATTTCCTTTGCAGAGCTGAACGCACTTTACGAGGATAAGCTGGAAGGCGTTTATCCCTGCATGGAAAAGGTAGAGGTCAAACATCCCGAAACCTTCACCTACACCGCAAAGAGCGTGCAGGCTCCCGCCGTTAAGGTGGCAAAGCCGAAGGTACTCATTCCCGTGTTCCCCGGTACCAACTGCGAGTTCGATACCGCCAAAGTCATGCGTGACGCAGGAGCGGATGCAAAGATCTTCGTCATCAACAACCTGACCTCCGACGGGATTTCCCGCAGTGTGGAGAACTTTGCAAAAGAGCTTTCCACCGCGCAAATGGTATTTATCCCCGGCGGATTTTCGGGCGGCGACGAGCCGGACGGCTCCGGTAAGTTCATTATGGCGTTCTTCCGCAATGCCATCATCCGCGACGGCGTGCACGATTTGCTGAACAACCGCGACGGTCTGATGGCGGGCATCTGCAACGGCTTCCAGGCGCTGATCAAGCTGGGGCTGGTGCCTTACGGAAAGATCATCGATACCGATGTCAACTGCCCGACTCTGACCTTCAACACCATCGCGCGCCACCAATCCAAGCTGGTTCGCATCCGCGTGGCGTCCAACAAGTCTCCGTGGCTTGCCGCCACCGAGGTTGGAGAGGTCTACACGGTGCCGATTTCGCACGGCGAGGGCAGATTCCTCGCATCCGACGAGCTGATCCGCAGTCTTGCGGCAAACGGCCAGATCGCAACGCAGTATGTCGATTTTGACGGCAACGCCACCGACGATATCCGCTTCAATCCCAACGATTCCGCCTTCGCCATCGAGGGAATTACCTCGCCCGACGGCAGAGTGTTCGGTAAAATGGGTCACAGCGAGCGCATCGGCTCCGGGCTTTACAAGAACGTAGACGGACGATACGACATGAAGCTGTTCGAGTCCGCAGTCAAATATTTCCGCTAATGGGAGATGAAAAAATGGCATATTTATCCGATATTGAAATCGCGCAAAGCGCACAAATGAAGCCGATCACCGAGATCGCAAAGGTTGCCGGCGTCGGTGAGGAATATCTGGAGCAGTACGGAAAATACAAGGCAAAGGTCGATTATTCGCTTTTGAAGGAGTGCCCGCGCAAGAACGGCAAGCTGATCCTTGTCACCGCCATCACACCCACCCCCGCAGGGGAAGGGAAGACCACCACTACCATCGGTCTTGCCGACGGTATGCGCCGCATCGGCAAAAATTGCGTGGTGGCACTGCGCGAGCCGTCGCTGGGTCCCGTGTTTGGCATCAAGGGCGGCGCCGCAGGCGGCGGATATGCCCAGGTGGTGCCGATGGAGGATATCAACCTGCATTTTACGGGTGATTTTCACGCCATCGGTGCGGCAAACAATCTGCTGGCGGCGATGCTGGATAACCACATTTACCAGGGCAATCGCCTGAACATCGATCCCCGCCGCATCGTTTGGAAGCGTTGCGTGGATATGAACGACCGTCAGCTGCGCTTTGTCACCGACGGACTGGGCGGCAGAGTCAATGGCGTCCCGCGTGAGGATGGCTACGATATTACCGTAGCATCCGAGATCATGGCGGTGTTCTGCCTGGCAAGCTCCATCACCGATCTGAAGGAGCGCCTTTCCCGCATCGTTGTGGCGTATACCTACGACGAAAAGCCCGTGACCGCAGGAGATCTGAATGCAGTTGGCGCCATGGCGGCTCTGCTCAAGGATGCGCTCAAGCCCAATCTGGTGCAAACGCTGGAGGGTACGCCCGCATTTGTGCACGGCGGCCCGTTTGCAAACATCGCGCACGGCTGCAACTCGGTCATTGCCACCAAAATGGCGATGAAGCTTGGCGACTACGCCGTAACCGAGGCAGGCTTTGGTGCAGACCTCGGCGCCGAAAAATTCCTGGATATCAAATGCCGCATGGCAGACCTCAAGCCAGATGCCGTTGTGGTGGTTGCAACCGTGCGCGCGCTGAAGATGCACGGTGGTGTTGCAAAAACCGATCTGGGCAATGAAAATCTGGAGGCGCTGTCTGCCGGAATTCCCAACCTGTTGCGCCACGTATCCAATATGAAAAACGTATACGGTCTGCCTTGCGTGGTTGCGGTCAACCGTTTCCCGACCGATACCGACGCCGAGATCGACCTGGTGATCGAGCGTTGCCGTGCCCTTGGCGTCAATGTGGTGCTGTCCACCGTATGGGCGGACGGCGGTGCGGGCGGCATGGCGCTGGCTGAGGAGGTCGTCAAGCTTTGCGAAGCGCCCAACAGCTTCCAATTCAGCTATGATCTCGACGGAACGATCGAAGAAAAGATCGAGACCGTCGTCAAGCGGATCTACGGCGGCAGCGGCGTGTTCGTTGCACCCGCGGCAAAAAAGGAGATCGACAAGCTGACCTCGCTCGGATTCGATCACCTGCCCATATGTATGGCAAAAACGCAGTACAGCTTTTCGGATGACGCAACCAAGCTGGGCGCGCCCGAGGGCTTTACCGTAACCGTGCGCAACGTCAAGGTCAGCGCAGGCGCAGGATTTATTGTCGCCCTGACGGGAGACATTATGACCATGCCGGGACTCCCCAAGGTTCCCGCCGCCGAGAGGATCGACGTAGACGAGAACGGCAAAATCACCGGACTGTTTTAAAAATCAACAACTCAAGCGGTATTTTCTCGCAAGAAAATGCCGCTTTTTTCATATTTTGGCTTTACAAACGGTCAAAAGTGTGCTATAATACAAGAGCCAAACAAACTCAATAACAAAAGTCAAGTATATTTTTCCGCAAGGGATAACTATGCTCTTTTTGTCATACCCTAATTTTACGAATTTGATAAAAACGCAAATTCCATCAAGTTAGGGTGTGAAAGAATATTCTTGTCTTTTCTTGAGTTTGTTTGGCGACAATCGGAGTTTGCGTTTTTTGTGCGCAGCTTCGGTTGCGCACTTTTTATTTTATTCATTTTTAGGAGGAAGAAAAAATGAAAAAAGCAAACCGTTTGATCTCTTTGATGCTGGCTCTCTTGATGATGTTAGGCGTAGTGTGCACCTTTTCATCCTGCGATATGCAGGGGCCGCAAGGCGAAAAGGGTGACAAAGGTGATACCGGACCACAAGGTGAACAAGGAGAAAAAGGAGAAGATGGCAAGGACGGTATCAGCGTCAGCAAAACCGAAATCAATACCAATGGCGAACTGATCATCACGCTGTCCGATGGAACCGTCATCAATCTCGGCAATGTTACGGGAACCGATGGTAAAAACGGTGTCGACGGTAAAGATGGAACCAACGGTAAGGATGGCACCGATGGTAAGAATGGAATGGACGGAAAAGATGGTATCAACGGCAAAGACGGCGTCGATGGAAACGACGGCAAAGATGGTATCAGCGTCAGCAAAACCGAAATTAACGCCAACGGTGAGTTGGTCATCACGTTGTCCGACGGAACCGTTACCAATCTCGGCAATGTTACGGGAACCAACGGTAAGGATGGCGCCGATGGTAAGAATGGAATGGACGGAAAAGATGGTACCAACGGCAAAGACGGCGTCGATGGAAAAGACGGAACAGATGGCAAGGACGGTATCAGCGTCAGAAAAACCGAAATCAGTGCCAATGGCGAACTGATCATCACGCTGTCCGATGGAACCGTCACCAATCTCGGCGTTGTCGTTGGCACAAACGGCGAAAAGGGTGAAACCGGAGCAACCGGAGCACAAGGCGAGCAGGGAATTCAAGGCGTAAAGGGAGATAGCGGAAAGGATGCCTATGAGATATACAAGGAATACTTTGATTATACGGGTACACGAGAAGAGTGGATTCAGGATCTGGTAAACGGCAATCTTGCCGCAAAAAAGACCTATACCGTAACGTTTGATTCGGACGGAGGATCTGAGGTAACGGCTCAAACGGTTGAATATGCCGCAAAGGCTACCCAGCCTGCCGCTCCTACCAAAGCAGGATATCTCTTTCTCGGATGGTACATCGGTGAGGAGAAGTGGAGCTTTATCGGGTATTCGGTTACCGAAAATATCACTCTCACGGCAAAATGGAAGTTTGATCCCACAGCGGTGCAGCCCGCAGTAGAATTTGATATCCTTCCCATCAGCGGCGGTACGCTGATGAAGCGCTACAGTACTACTGATTCCATATTCAACGAATCGACCCAAGATTATCGGACGCATAATGGAATTGACATTCTTTCCGAAGCACAGGCATCGGTTTATTGTGTTGAGGACGGTGTTGTGGGTTCGGTTTGGTACGACTCTATGTATGGATACTGCGTTTCTGTTATACATGCCGGAAACGTATGCAGCCTATATAAAAATTTGTCCGAATCCATTCCTTCAGTCATTACGTCGGGACAGCCTGTCAAAGCAGGAGATTTGATCGGAACCGTTGGCGATAGTGCTATCTATGAGGTTGCCGATCCTCCTCATTTGCATTTTGAAGTTATGGTAGACGGAGAGCGTACAGACCCCTTGGAGTATTTCAGCGACGCGTCTCTTGAACTTCTGCAGCCTTAAAAGTTCCACTGTACCAACGCGACATTGCAAAATGAGCCCAAAAAGTGCTCAAAAACCGCTCAAAACGGTCGAAAAACACATCAAAAAGGGGCAAAAAACTTCGGTTTTTTGCCCCTTTTGTGCCACTTTGTGCCATTTTCCGTGCCATTTTTGTATCACAAAAAAACGCGTCGCGTGGTTCAAAAAAGCTATTGCAATAAGAATATGAGGACAAACGATCTTGCTGGAGCGTTCAGGGGAGTGCTCCCCTCACGCTGGCGGGAGCTAATCTTTTTGCCTGTTCGCTCGCTGACAAATTTGCTGTAAAAAAAAACGAACGAGGCAGAAACATCCCCATTTCACCGGCTTTTATTTGTGCGTTAAAAGTTTTGAAAGGGTGTGGGAAAACTTTTTCAAAAGTTTTTCCACGAAAACTCGCATCCTTTTCCAAATCCCACCCATCAACAAAAATCTCAATTTTGTATGTAAAAAATCACAAAATTTTCGTTTCACGCTTGACAAAACGCCGGTTTTGTTGTAAGATATAAGATGTTGAATTATTTATTTTGAAAGGATCAATACAAATCATGAAAATTCTTGTTATCAACGCAGGCAGCTCTTCCTTGAAGTATCAGCTGATCGACATGGCAACCGAGCAGGTTTTGGCAAAGGGACAGGCTGACCGCATTGGCATTGAGGGCGGTAACTTCAAGCAGAAGGTTGAAGGCCGCGAGGACTACAAAATTGACATCCAGATGAAGGATCATGCGGCTGCTGTTCAGCTGGTGCTGGATACGCTGACCTCTAAGGAGAACGGCGTAATTGCATCTCTGTCCGAAATTACCGCTGTCGGACACCGCGTTCTGCATGGCGGCGAGAAATTCTCCGGCTCTGTGATCATCGACGAAAAGGTGATCGAGGCGATTGAGGAATGCTGCGAGCTCGGCCCGCTCCACAATCCTCACAACCTGACGGGTATCCGTGCGTGCGAAAAGACCATGCCCGGCGTGCCGCAGGTTGCTGTGTTTGACACCGGCTTCCATCAAACCATGCCCGACTACGCCTATATGTACGCTCTGCCTTACGAGTACTACGAAAAATACCGCATCCGCCGTTACGGCTTCCACGGCACGAGCCACCGTTACGTTTCGATGCGTGCGGCTGTGATGATGGGCAAGGATCCCGCAAACGCAGAGGGACTCAAGGTCGTTACCTGCCATCTTGGCAACGGTTCCTCCATTGCCGCAGTTAAGGACGGAAAATGCTACGATACGACCATGGGTCTGACGCCTCTGGAGGGCATTATGATGGGTACCCGTTGCGGCTCCATCGACCCTGCCATCGTTCCGCTCTTGATGAAGAAAGAGAATCTGACGGCTGATCAGATTGATACCATTATGAATAAAAAGTCCGGTATGCTGGGTGTAACCCAAAAGACCAGCGACAACCGCGACATTGAAATGGGTGCCAAGGCAGGCGACAAGCGTTGCCAGCTCGTAGAGTCGATGGTGGTTCACCAGCTGACCAAATATATCGGTTCTTATGCAGCTGCAATGGGCGGCGTGGACGCCATCACCTTTGCCGGCGGTATTGGTGAGAACAACCCGCATTATCGTTCTCGCGTTGCAAAGAATCTTGCGTTCATGGGCGTTGAAATTGACGAGGAGCTGAACGCTAAGGCCATCCGCGGTGCGGCTGAGGTGGATATTTCTGCTCCCGGCTCGAAGGTTCGTGTGCTGGTTATTCCGACCAACGAAGAGCTGATGATCGCGAAGGACACCGAGGAATTGGTGAGCGCCCGTGCGTAAGCTCGGCTTTTGATCGCTTATGGTTGAAGCAATCGAACATTTCTTTTTGGAGACCGTTGGGCGGGAGCTTTGCGTGTTCTTTTGCTCCATGCTCCCCATCATCGAGTGCCGCGGCGCAGTGCCGCTGGGCTGGGGATTGGGGATGCCGTGGTGGCAGACCGCGCTGTTCAGCATTGCGGGTAATCTGCTACCCGTACCTTTTATCCTGCTGTTTATCCGCGCGTTTTTGCGCTGGCTGACCAACAGCCGCGTGGCGTTTTTTGCCCGCGTGGGGGCGTGGCTGGAGCGCAAGGTGGAAAAGCACAAGGGAACCATTGAGAAATACTCTTATTGGGGAATCGTGATTTTTGTTGCCATTCCTTTGCCGGGAACCGGTGCGTGGACGGGGACTCTGATTGCCTCGGTGCTGGGACTCGAACCGAAAAAATCCTTTTTCGCCGCTGCTCTGGGAGTTTTGATCGCAACGGTAATCATGACCGTGCTCTCCTATTGCGGTTTGGGCGCGATTTTTTGGATGAGTGGAAAAGGACGCGGGTTTCGGGGATGCGTTTTTGGGGGAACTTTTGAAAAAGTTCCCCCAAGCCCCCTCAAAACTTTTAATGCTTAATAAAAAATTGACGAGGTGGGAATGTTCCTACCTCGTTCTTTTGGTTTGGCGTTAGATTTGTCAGCGGGTTAACGGACGGGAAGATTCGCTGCCGCAAGCATTTAGGGCGCATGGGCTTGCCCATGCTTCGACCATTAAATGCTCCATGGGATGCGCCCTCTCACCGCTCCGCGGATCTCTCCCGGAGGGAGAGCCTTAGATCGAATTGCGCACGGTTGGTAGAAATTGTTTGTAGATCCCGCGTCGGCTTACGCCTACGCGCTTTTGCGGCAAGCCGCAAAAGTTCGGCTACGAAAACGCCACAACGCGGCGTTTTCTCCGCTCAGGATGACACATAGAGGGGGCAACGCCTTTATTGCACATCGGGTTCGACTGGCGAGCTTGCGAGCCTTCTCAGAGATGACATAGGAAATGATATGTCGTAGAGCATTGGTGGTGTAAGCGAGTGCAAGCCCATGCACTCCAGCCGCTCGCTAACTATCTTTGTGGAGCATTTAGGGGAGTGGTCCCTAAATGCTTGCGGGAGCGATTGTTCCGGCTGCGTGCTCGGAAACGAATTTGGATACTAAATAAACGAACGGGGCAGAATCGTTCCTATTTTGTCTGTCATATAAATTGGTGTTAAAAGTTTTGAAGGGGCTTGGGGAAACTTTTT
>JAFTLZ010000147.1 GCA_017452665.1 Clostridia bacterium | reverse complement strand
GAGAAGGCTCGTAAGCTCGCCGGTCGAATTTTTGCGGCATGTCGCAAAAGCGCGAGGCGCAAGCCGACGCGGGATCTACACAGGATCAACCGCAACCCAGCCCACCGAGATTCCGCCTTCGCGAAGTTGCTTTGCAACTTTTTGCTCTGGCGCTGCTACGCAGTTCGCTTGGCGAACCTGTGAACCTTTTCAGACATGACACGGTGGGGGCATTACTGAGAAGAGTCGCCGGTCGAACCTACAGGGCACTGCGAAGCATCGGAATCTACAAACGGCTTTCATCAGCCGCGCGCAACGCTAACTAAGAGGGCGCATTACATGGAGCAAATCTTCCCGTTTGTTAGCTCGCTGACAAATTTGCCGCCAAAACGAAAAGACGAGGTAGGAATGTTCCTGCCTCGTCTGTCCTATAAACCGCGTTGAAAGTTTTGAAGGGGTTCGGGGAAACTTTTTCAAAAGTTTCCCCGAAAACGCATCCCTATCAATCAATCGTCATATCCAGCTTAAAGCGCATAATTTTGCGCAAGGTGTTCTTGGGGAATTCTTCCTCACGAACCTTCAGTACGCCGATCTTTTTGTACGGAACCGCGCCCTTGTTGTATTCGTCGATATAAGGCTTGAGGTGCGCATAAATATCCGTAATGCCGTTCTTTTCGATATAATCCTTGTCAGGATAAATTTCGGCAACAATGGCGTTGTGCTCCATTCCGCGCTTGCTCTTGCCCTCGTAAACGATGATATCGATCACACCCGGCGTTGCAACCAGCTCGTTTTCAATTTCTTCGGGATACACGTTTTTGCCGTTGGAAAGAATGATCAAATTCTTTTTGCGCCCGGTAATGTACAGAATGTTATCCGCATCCAGTTTTCCGTAGTCACCCGTGTGAAAATAGCCGTCCGCTTCAATCGCCTCTGCGGTTGCAGCCTCGTCTTTATAATAACCAAGCATCACGTTGGAGCCCTTGACCAAAATCTCACCCTCACCGTCCTCGTTGGGATCTTCAATTTTCACCGTGTCAATGTCAAGCACCGAGCCAACACTGCCGGGAACCACTCTGCGGCTTCTGTTCACCGCAATGATCGGCGCGCACTCGGTAATACCGTAGCCGTTGAGCGTGGTAATGCCGATCGACTCAAAAAACCACAAAATTTCGGGGTTGATGGGCGCACCGCCGGAAATGATCATTTTCACCTTGCCGCCAAATGCCGCAGTGATCTCGGCAAACAGCTTTTTGCGCAGGTCAATTCCGATCTTACGCAACACGTTGCTGATTTTGATCATCGTAAACACCAGCTTTTCCTTGCCCTTTTCCTTCAAGGTTGCAAGAATGCGGCGATAAAAGGTCTCCAGATACAGGGGCACCAGAACCAGGTGCTCCGGCTCCTGCTCTTTCAATTCCTTTACAACGTAACGAATACCGCTCGAAATATAGACCTCACATCCGATCATCATGTGCCCTACCATCATAACCGAAGAACCGAAGGTGTGATGCGGAGGCAGTACGCTGACGGTCTTTTTTCCAAAATCAATATAGGGAATCACATCAGACAGGTCGGAAAGAACGTTGTTTTGCGAAAGCATAACGCCTTTTCCTTTTCCGGTCGTACCGGAGGTAAATACCAGAACCGCCATAACGTTCGGGTCGATTTTTGCATTGTAATAAGCATCGGAGGAAGCGGCGAATTTTTCGCGTCCTGCCGCAAGAAGTACTTGCAGATTTCGTTCCTCCTTTTTCGCGTTCAAATAAACAACAGGTGCCTGCAAAGTACTGTTTTCCGCTACTTTTTGTGCCTTTTCGGCAAGATCCTCGTCGCAGAAAAGGAAATTTACGCCTGCCTTTGCGGCGGTATCGGCAAGATCCTCCGCCAGCCAATCGCGGTCAAGCGGAACCAGAACGGCGCCAATGGAAAGCGTTGCAAAATAGGTCAAAACCCACTCATATGAGGATTTTCCGATCAAAACGCAGTGTTTTCCGGCACATCCCATTGCCGAAAGCTCGGTTGCCAGCGCACGAATATCCTCACCAAGGCGCGTAAATGTGACGCGCTCAATCTCGTTTTTGTGGGGATTGGGACGGAACGAATACGCATATGCATCTCCGTATTCCTTGGTTGCCCATTCCACAAGCTCACGGACGTTGGCGAACTCTCTTTTTTCATGCAACATTTCGTTTTTCATATTGTTGTCCATTTCCTTTTTTATAAATTTGGGGAAACTATGCGCATTTCTTGTGCGGAGTTATTATAGCACAGAAATGTTGATTTGTCAACAAGTCGCCCAAATGTTAACATTTGATTCATATTTTGGACATTTTATTTACAAATTAGACATCATTTTTGCAGCCTTTTTTGTAAATTTTCTGATTATTACTTGCATTTTGAAGCAAAATTGAGTATGATAATGGTAGTATTTTTTTTGAAAAGGAGACTTATCATGAACAATTTTGAGTACATTCGTCCGGAGGATGCCGACGGCGTATTTCACCGCATTGGAAAGGATTGGATGCTGATCAGCGCAGGAGACGGAGAACGGATCAACACCATGACGGCAAGCTGGGGATGCCTTGGCGTGCTTTGGAACAAGCCGGTGGCGGTCTGCTTTATCCGCCCGCAACGCCACACCTATTCGATTACAGAGAAGACCGACCGCCTGACACTTTCTTTTTTGGATGAAACCTACCGCCCAGCGCTTACCTACTGCGGCAAAGCAAGCGGAAGAAACGAGGACAAATTTCGCGGAGCGGGGCTGACTCCCGTATTCACCGAGAACGGTACGCCCTACCCTGCCGAAGCCTCGCTGGTTCTGGTTTGCCGAAAGCTTTATGCGGATGATTTGAAAAAAAGCGCGTTTGTGGACACATCTTTGCTTTCCAACTACGAAGAAGACGATTTTCACCGCGTTTACGTTTGTGAGATCGAGCAAGTTTTGCACAAAAAAGAATAAAGGGAGCGGATTTTCGTGGGAAAACCTTTGAAAAAGGATGCGTTTTTTCGCGGGAAAACTTTTGAAAAAGTTTTCCCACACCCTTTCAAAACTTTCAACACGTAATAAAAAATTGACGAGGTGGGAACGTTTCTGCCTCGTTTTTTCGTTTTGGAGTCAAATTTGTCAGCGAGGGAACGGACGGAAAGATTAGCTACCGCGAGCGGTTAGGTACCACACCCCTGCCCGCTCCACAGGATACCGAGAAAATTTGCACAAAGGAGGCTAAGTACACGCTCATGTGCTTCAACCGCTTGCTAACTATCTTTGTGGAGCATTCAGGGTTAGTGGCCCCTGAATGCTCGCGGGAGCTATTGTTCTGGGTGCGTGCTCGAAATGGAGTTTGGAACCTGAACAAACGAACGAGACTGGAACATTCCCACTCGTTTGTCATATAAATCGGTGTTGAAAGTTTTGAAGGGGCTTGGGGAAACTTTTCCACAAGTTTCCCCAATAATCCCCAATAATCGTATTTTTTAAACATGCCCTAATGACTTGACATTTTTATCCGAATGTGTTATAATAGCCTTGCACTATATTCGGCTTGACCGAAACAGTAGCAGAAGGAGAAAAACATATGAAAAACAACAAAACATTCACCCTGGTTCAGCTTGCATTGCTGACCGCCATCGAGCTGATTCTGGCATTCACCCCGATCGGGTATCTGCGCGTCGGAATTGTGGAGATTACGTTCATGACCATTCCGATTGCCGTCGGTGCAATGCTGCTCGGTCCCGCGTCCAGCTTGTTTTTGGGCTGTGTGTTCGGCCTGACCAGCTTTGTACAGTGCTTCGGCATCAGCGTATTCGGTACGACACTGTTTGGCATCAACCCGCTGTACACGTTTATACTCTGCTTTGTGCCCCGTGCTCTGATGGGCTGGCTGACGGGTGTGATCTTCCGTGCGGTGCGCAAGGTTGAGCAAAAGGGCTTGATTTCGTTTACGGCGGCATCCTGCTCGGCGGCATTGCTGAACACCATCTTTTTCGTCCTCTTCTTTTACCTGTTCTTCCACGGTGCGTCCCTGAATCTGGCGGGAGCCGTGATCGACGTTTCGCAGATGAATATTCTGGACGTCCTGGTATTCATTGCCGGCATTAATGGCGCTGTGGAGGTTGTGGTTTGCACGGTGCTTTCCACGGTTTTGGGCAAGGCGCTGGTACATTTGCAGAAAAAAGTACTCCCCCGCTGATATTTTTTGATACGGAGAAAAACGTATGATCCTGACCATCGATTGCGGAAACACGCACACGACCGTGGGCTGTATGGATGACACCAATGCGGCAGTGCTTGTGTTCCGGATTCCGACCGACCGCCGCGAAACCGAGTTCGGCTATGCGGCAAAAATCAAGCAGATATTGGATCTGCACGGCATTGCTCCTGCCGATATGGAGGGGGCGGTGATCTCTTGTGTGGTGCCCTCGGTGACCGATACACTGGTACGTGCTGTACGGCTGATGACCGGACTTGACGCGCTGGTTGTGGGCGCGGGGGTAAAAACCGGTCTGCATCTTTGCATCAACGACCCCGGCACGGTGGCATCTGACCTGGTGGTTGCCGCCGTTGCGGCAAAGGAGGAATATCCCCTGCCCTGCCTGATTGTGGATATGGGCACTGCCACGACCGTGACCGCTGTGGATGAAAAAGCACGCTTTATCGGGTGTGCAATTTATCCGGGGGCGGAGATTTCGCTCAACGCATTGGCGGAAAAAACGGCGCTGTTGCCGCACATTGAGATCTGTCCTCCCAAAAACGCCATTGCCGCCTCGACCGTGGACTGCATGAAATCCGGTATCGTATATGGTACAGCGGGCGCGGTGGACGGATTGTTGGATCGGTTTGCGGAATCGATGGGCACCCCACCTGCGAGCATTGTGGCAACGGGGGGCTTAGCACACTTGATTGCTCCGCACTGCAGACATTCTATGACCGTGGACGAGACGTTGCTGTTGCGCGGCTTGAAAACACTTTGGGAGAAAAACCGTACAAGAAAGTAAAAAGCATCGGCACATGGCCGCTGAAATCCGGTTGCCGTGTGCCGATTCGATTTTGGTAAGGAGAGAGCGATATGAACACACAGATTCGTCCGAAGGCAAAAAAAATTGCGTGGATGCTTGCTTTTATCTACTTTTCCAGCTACACGATGCGCATCAATTTTGCGGTGATGCTGGTGAAGGTTTGTACTGAAATGCAGGCGGCAAAGACCGAGCTTGCCGTGGTGATTACTGCGCTGACCGTGGCGTACGGAGTCGGGCAGGTGATCAGCGGCTTGATGGGGGACAAGATCAATCCGGCGTATTTGCTGAGTGCGGGGCTTGGCTTGGCGATTGTTTGCAACGGATTGATGTTTTTTTGCGGGAACATTCCCGCGATGACGGTAGTGTGGTGCGTAAATGGATTTGCACATGCGCTGCTGTGGCCGCCGATCGTGCGGTTGATGTCCACCTACCTTTCGGATGCGGAGTACAGCTATTCGGCTGTGCGGGTGTCCTGGGGCTCCTCGGCGGCAACCATCGTGCTGTATCTGGTCTGCCCGCTGTTGCTTTACGTGATGGATTGGCGCGCGGTGATGCTGCTTTGTGCCGCGGAGGGTGCGGTTGCGCTGATTTTGTGGCTGTTCGTTCATCCGCGCTTGCTGGACGAGCCTTTGGTACAGGTGAAGCCCACCGTACCAAGCGAGACCAAGCCGACGGCGGTTGCGTTGCCGAAATACGTTTACTTCCCCATTGTTTTGATTATGCTGGGCATTGTTTTGCAGGGAATTCTGCGTGACGGTGTAACCAACTGGATGCCCTCGTACCTTTTGGAAACCTTTGGGCTTTCGGAAGAAAATTCGATCATCTCCACGGTGATTCTTGCCGTGTTCTCGGTGATCAGCTTTGCCGCGTTTGATCTGCTACATCGCAAGGTCTTTCACAACGAGGTATTTTGTGCCGCTGTGATCTTTGCTGGGGCAGCGCTCTCGGCGTTGGTGCTGTATCTGATCAATCTGGTGTCGGCCTCGGTGTTGGTCTCCATGCTTCTGATGGCTGTGATCGTCAGCGCCATGCACGGGATCAATTTGATGCTGATCACTGTGGTGCCTAAGCGTTTTGTCAGAAGCGGAAAGGTTTCGACCTATTCGGGAATCCTGAACGCTTGCACCTACGTTGGTGCGGCGCTCTCCTCCTACGGCTTTGCCGCGCTTGCCGAGCAGTTTGGTTGGAATTTTACCATCTTGACCTGGGTCATCGTTGCCGCCGCGGGGCTTGCCGTTTGTTTGCTTGCCGCCTCGCATTGGAAAAAGTTTAAGCGCGAATATGCAGAGTGCGAGTAAAGTTTGGAGAGGATGCGGTTTTGGGGGGG
>JAFTLZ010000146.1 GCA_017452665.1 Clostridia bacterium | reverse complement strand
GTTGACCAGCTCAAATTTGGAAATGCGCACAAACATTTGGGAATCCAGCGTCGCTTCCATCTCATACAAGCGCGAGCGTAAGATATAAATACCGTCAGCGGTTTGGCAAAATACGTGCTGTCCTTCGGCATAAATGCGCAAAATATCCGCCTGCGAAAGGATCTGTACGCGTTCCTCGGTGTAACCGTTCACCGTTTTTGAATACAGGCGCTCCAGTTGATCGGATAAGGCTTGAACGTCGCGGTTATAGTCTGCCGCCACGATCACAAGCTTGGGCTCTTTTTGCGCAACATCCTGCAAAAATTCAATCTTCATTTTGCCTTTTTCCCCTCCTTCCGTTGGATTTTAGTATATCACAAAGTGATAAAAAAAGAAAGTGTTTTGGCACAAATGGCACAAAACACACGATAAACGGCACATTTTTATTTTACAAAAGTAGAATTGAAAAATCGTTTTTGTTCACATTTTTGCCGAATTTTTGAGCAAAAAAACGAGGCAGGGACTTCCCTACCTCGTCTATCTTTTATATGTGTGTGAAAGTTTTGAAAGGGTGTGAGAAAACTTTTTCAAAAGTTTTCCCACGAAAAATCGCATCCTTTTTCAAATTATGATTTTTTGCTCCGCAGGGTGAATTTGGATTCGGTTCCCTTGCACAGACGGACGATATTTTGCCAATGGCGCGCGATGACGAGTGCGGACAAAATGATGGAAGTCAGAATCACTTCCCAGCCGTCACAGCCCAAAACCGCCAGCACGATGGGGCTGGTGAACGCGAAGGTCATGGATGCCAGCGACATATAGCGAATGGTCAGCAGGATGACTACGAACAGGGCAAAGCAAATCAATCCCATACGCCAATCGACAAACCAGATGCCCGAAAGATACGCCAGAACTGCCTTACCGCCCTTGAAGCCGTACCAGACCGGGAAGCAGTGCCCGATCATGCAGAACAGAAGCGTAAACACTGCGCCGAGCTGTGCGGAATATCCGCAAGCACCGAACACCAAGCGGAAGGTCACCACGGGGATGATGGTTTTGAAAATGTCGATTGCCATTGCCGCAAAGGTTGCGGGACAAAATCCATGAATGCGTTTGAAGTTGGTAAAGCCGGGGTTTCCGCTTCCCAGCTGACGGATATCCTCGTGATAAACGAGCCCGGAAACAATGATGGCACCGTTGACTCCGCCAAGCAAATAAGCGCTGATGGCGGACAGAATACAAAGTAAAATAAGTGGCATAGTCAAATATCCTTTCTGATCAGTTGTTTAATACCGCAAACAGGCTGCGCAAGCGGATCTTCACCGCGCCGAGGTTTGTGATCTCGTCGATTTTGATCTGGGTGTAGAGCTTTCCGCGGCTTTCCAGAATCGCGCGGGTCTCGTCGGTGGTAACTGCGTCCACTCCGCATCCGAAGGAGACCAGCTGAACCAGATCTATTTTCAGATCCTTGCAATTTGCAACGTAGCTTGCCGCGCTGTACAGGCGGGAATGATAGGTCCACTGATTGAGCACCGTGGTATCAATTTTGCCTGCGCGGTATGCGATGGAATCCTCGGTCACGACGATAGCGCCCATATCGGTGATGAGGCGGTCGATGCCGTGGTTGATTTCGGGATCCACGTGGTAGGGTCTGCCTGCCAGAACGATCACCTGGCGGTTCTCGCGCTTGGCGATCTCCAAGTATTCATCCGCAAGCGCACGCACCTGCTGCATATAGCGGTGATATTCGGCATACGCCGCATCTGCCGCACGCTTCAATTTTGCGTGCTCCGGCTCGATGCCGTATTCCGCCATCATACGCGCAAAATACTTGACGAACAGCTTGGGATTGTGTAACCCGATAAAGCCGTTGACAAACTTGGTCTTTTGCGGGAAAGGCACATTGTTTTTGATGACCGACGGATAGTATGCCACAACGGGGCAATTATAATGATTGGCGCCGAGCTCCTCGTTTAAATTGTAGGTCATGCTGGGATAAAAGACGATATCCACGCCCTTTTCGATCAGATCCTCGATGTGTCCGTGCATCAGCTTTGCCGGATAGCACGCCGTGTCCGAAGGGATGGTGTGCTGACCGCTGACATAGAGCTGATGGTTGGAATCACGCGAAACGACGACGTTATAGCCCAGCTCGCGGAACAGCGTATACCAGAACGGCAACAGCTCGTACAGATTCAATCCCAGCGGAATGCCGACGGTCGGCTTGCCCTCTTCCCGCTCGTTTTTGCGATAGGCGGAAAGCAGACGGAGCTTTTCCTCGTACAAGTTATAGCGCTTTTGCTCGGTTTTGAGCGCCAGCGGCTTTTCGCATCGGTTGCCGGCGATGTATTTTTCACCGGACGAAAAGGTATTAACGGTCAGGCGGCAATGGTTGCTGCAGCCCTTGCAGGTGATGGCTTGCACGCGATGCTCGAAGGCGGCAAGCGCCTTTGCGTCAATGACGGTGCTGGTAGCCCCTAGCGCGGTGTGTGCCTTGGCGTAAAGTGCCGCACCGTACGCGCCCATCAATCCCGCGACCGAGGGACGCAGGACGTCTCTGCCGGTTTCCTGCTCGAACGCGCGCAGAACGGCATCGTTGAGGAAGGTTCCGCCCTGGACGACGATCTTTTGCCCCAGCTGTGCGGGGTCAACGCAACGGATGACCTTATACAGCGCGTTTTTGACCACGCTGATGGAAAGTCCTGCCGAGATGTTCTCGATGGTTGCACCGTCCTTTTGTGCCTGCTTGACCGAGCTGTTCATAAACACGGTACAGCGCGAGCCGAGATCCACGGGGGTATCGGCAAACAGTGCCAACTGGGCAAAATCCTTCATGGAATAGCCAAGCACGCCCGCAAAGGTTTGCAGGAAGGAGCCACACCCGGAAGAACAAGCCTCATTGAGGAAGATGCTGTCGATGGCACCGTTTTTGATGCGGAAACACTTGATATCCTGCCCTCCGATGTCCAGAATAAAGTCTACGTCGGGGCAAAAATGAGCCGCGGCGGTATAATGTGCCACCGTTTCGACCACTCCGCGGTCGATGTGAAAGGCGCTTTTGATGATCTGCTCACCGTAGCCGGTGACAGCCGCGCCTGCGATGTGGATATCGGGATAATCGCGGTAGAGCTCCTCTAAATACTGTTTGATCAGAGGAACGGGGTTGCCGCTGTTGGGCGTATACAGCATACGGAAAAGGTTGCCGTCTGCATCACACAGAAGGGCTTTGACCGTGGTGGAGCCTGCATCGATGCCGAGGTACATTTCTTTTGCGGGCTTTTCCAGCGTGCGGATGCCTGCCGAATCCTCCTCGTGGCGCTTGACGAACTGATAGAATTCATCCTTGGAAGCGAACAGCGGTGCACAGCCAAGATAGCCGTGCGAAGAAGAATAATTTTGTGCGCGCTCGGCAAGCTCAAGCAGATCGGTCTCCACCGATGCAGGCGAATATGCCGCGCCTGCGGCAACGAAATACAGCGATTGCTCAGGACAAAGTCCTTCCACCTTCAGCACATCGTCAAATGCGGCACGCAGGCAGGGGAAAAAGGTCAGGGGGCCGCCCAGATAAAGCACCTTACCGGTGATTCTGCGTCCCTGTGCCAGGCCTGCGACGGTCTGGTTGACCACGGCGTAAAAAATACTGCCGGCGATGTCCTCGCGGCGGGCGCCCTGGTTCAAAAGGGGCTGAATGTCGGATTTTGCAAACACGCCGCAACGGGAGGCAATGGTATAAATTTTTTCCCGCTTTTGCGCCAAGGCGTCCATTTCGTCGGGGGAGATGTTCATCAGCTCTGCCATCTGGTCGATGAAAGCGCCCGTACCGCCGGCACAGCTACCGTTCATACGAACCTCAAGCCCGCCGGTTAAAAAGAGGATTTTTGCATCCTCGCCGCCAAGCTCAATGACGGTGTCGGTTTCGGGATAACGCTCCTTGACCGCCAGGCGTGTTGCGTAGACCTCCTGCACAAACGGAAGTCCCATATCGTTTGCCATACCCATTCCGGCAGAGCCGGAGACCGAGAGAAGCATTTTCTCGTTGGGAAACTTTGCACTGACGGTGCGCAAAAGCTCCGCCATCTTTTCGGAAATTCTGGACTTATGGCGCTCGTAGCTACAATGCAGAAGTGCGCCCTGCTCGTCGAATACCACGCATTTGATCGTCGTGGAGCCGATATCAATACCAATTCTTTTCATGCTTTGTTTGAATCCTCAATTCTTTTCGGCAAAGGTTGACTCTTTGGCAAGTGCCAGCATCAGCTTAATGCGATTTTCCTGATTGACCTTGGACGCGCCTGCGTCGTAGTCGATCGGGCAGATGTTTGCGTTGGGGTACATTTCGCGCAGGGTGCGGATGGTTCCCTTGCCCACGATGTGGTTGGGCAAGCATCCGAAGGGCTGTGCGCAGATGATGTTGTTGTAGCCCTTTTCAATCAGCTCTGCCGCCTCGGCGGGCAACAGCCAGCCCTCGCCCATCTTGACACCGCGGCCGATGACACGGTCGCCCAGTGCCCGGATATGCTTGAAGGAGGTCGGCGCCGCAAACTCGGGAAACTCCTTGAGCACGTCGATGAACATCTTCTCAATCCAATCGGTCAGCGCGGTGCCAGCCTTGGAGATCATTGCCGACCGAAAGCCCTTGCCGTACAGACGGTAGTCGGTCTGCTTGTTATCAAAGAAGAACTGGAAAAAGCCCAGCACACCGGGAACCATATATTCGCAATCCTGCGAATCCAGAAATTCCTCGAGTCCGTTGTTCCCGAAGGGCGAATATTTGACGTAGATCTCGCCTACGATACCAACCTTTGTTTTTTGCACATTCAGCCGCTCGATCTCGTGAAAATCCTTTGCAATGGCATACAGATTTTTACGCAGCGCCTTACCAAACATTCCCTTGTTGTGCTTGAATTGCTCACCGAGCTCGGCGTACCACTTGTCGATGACAGCCTGCGTTGCCCCCGGGTTTGCCTCGTAGGGCTTGACCTGGTTGCGCAACAGCATCAGCATATCGCCGTAAATGATTGCGACCATAGCCTTTGCGATCATCATTGGTGTGATGCGGAAGCCGCTTGCCTGCTCCATACCCGTGAAGCTGACCGAAATAACGGGAACGTAGTCCATTCCCATGTTATGCAGCGCCTTGCGCAACAGCCAGATGTAGTTGGAGGCACGGCAACCGCCGCCCGTTTGGAACTGGATCAGCGCGCACTTGTGCGGATCGTATTCCCCTGAGGTCAGTGCATACAACTGCTGACCCGTGGCACAGATGGCGGGATAGCACATATCGTTGTGAATGTACTCCAATCCCTTATCGATGACCTGCTTTCCACGGCTTTTCAGAATTTCCAGATCGTACCCGTACATGACGAATACCGATTTCAGCAACTCCATATGAACCGGAAAAATATCGGGAGCCAGGATCTTATGTGTTTGTTTCATCTCCGGAGTAAATTCCTGATTGGAAAAAACGTGCGGCGACGGATTGGGGTTTGTTTGTTTCATAAATGTGCAACCTTTCTGTAGGACTTCCGAACGGCTCAGGAAATCAAGTTCCTGCCGTTCCGATCAATCTATTCGGCGACCAGAATGTAATCGTAAACATCCTGCCCCCCGTCCGACTCGCAGATCTCCACGGTCGGATAATGCTTTCTGATATAATCGGACACAATTTTTGCATCCGTTTGCGCGGTCTGCTTTCCGCGAATGACCAAAACGAGCCCATGGGAGGAGAGATCCATACGCTCCAACGTACGGCACGCCGCCTCCTCACGATTTGGGCAAGAGGCGATGATCTCCTTGCCGATGAAGCCAATGTACTCGCCGCAGTGCACGCTGACGCCGTTCAGATCGGCGTTGCGGATGCTTTGCGAGATCTCTGCCGTGAGAACGCCTTGCATGGCATCGTTCATCTCCGCCTCGATGCGGTCTGCATTGCCGCTGTCGGGATCCAGCATGGAGAGCACGGCGTAACCATCACCGATGGAGTGTGTGGGAATAACGCGCACGTCCGAGCCGGCGTACATTTGCGCCGCCTGGCGCGCCGCCAGCAGAATATTGCCGTTGTTGGGCAGGACGAACACCGTATCGGCGTTGACCTCGTCAAAGGCGTTGAGAAAATCCTCGGCGCTGGGGTTCATGGTCTGTCCGCCCTCGATGACCGCGTCGGCGCCCATCTCGGAAAAGGAATTGCGAATTCCCTCCCCCATTGCAACTGCGACCACGGCAAACGGACGGCGCTTGGTATTTGTCTTTGCCGCAGGCACTGTATGCGCTTCTTTTTCCAGCGTTTCGTTGTGCTGCAGCATCATATTTTCAATTTTGACCGTCAAAAATTCTCCGAAGCGTTGGCAAAATTCCAACACCTTATAGGGCGTCATGGTATGCACGTGGAGCTTTACGATGCTATCGGATTTGACGGTGACGACCGAATCTCCGATGCTTTGGAGATATTCGGTGAGGATCCCCACGTCGAAGGCGGCGGGATCGGTTTTTGCGGTCTGCAGACGGAGCAACAGCTCGGTGCAGTAGCCGAATTCCATGACGCTGTCGGCGGTGAACAAGGAGGGATCAACCGTATGCGCGGACGTGGGAGAAGAAAATTCCGCGTCCTCGATGCGGTTGCCGCAAAGAAAGGCGTACATTCC
The DNA here is from genome assembly GCA_017452665.1 of Clostridia bacterium. Taxonomy (GTDB): domain Bacteria; phylum Bacillota; class Clostridia; order Oscillospirales; family CAG-272; genus UMGS1865. The sequence continues at coordinate 13 of JAFTLZ010000146.1, read as the reverse complement.
TTCTACAATATGG
>JAFTLZ010000145.1 GCA_017452665.1 Clostridia bacterium | reverse complement strand
TTTTTCCTGTACATAAAAAACACCTGCCTTTACGGTATCTATTATACCATAAATGCAGGTGTTTCGTCAATACGACATCCCTTTTCGTCTACAGTCTGGAAAAGGACACCGTTGGGTGTCCTTTTGGTCTACAGTCTGCATTCACTTCGTGAATTGTGAAATATCTCACGCCGCCTTCGGCTCTGCTCGATGTGAAATGAATTTTGCCCACGTTCGCGTAAGCGAACATTTCACATTTGAGGAGCAAATATTTCACAGCGAAGCTATTTCACTTGCCCACAGGGCAAATTTCGTTGAAAAAACGACAAGTCGAAACTTGTCGTTTTTTCTGGTTGCGGAGGTGGGATTTGAACCTCACGACCTCCGGGTTATGAGCCCGACGAGCTACCAAGCTGCTCTACTCCGCGATATTAAATTTGGCGATTTTCAATCCCTTGGTGCCGGTGACCGGGATCGAACCGGTACGATACTTTCGTATCACGGGATTTTAAGTCCCGGGCGTCTGCCTGTTCCGCCACACCGGCAAATAACACCAAGAGACCTCGCAAGTAATCACTTGCATTGCATATTATAGCACAAACAAATCCGTTTGTCAACCCCTTTTTGAAAAAACTTTTTCGTCAGATGCGTTTTTTGTATCGTTTTTTCGACATTCTGTGATAAACCCGAATATTTTTTCTGCCATTTTCAAAAAAATTGATCCCGCTCTGTTTCATAGTATGCCGCATTTTGTACTTTTGATTCCGCCTACGGTATTTTTTTCAAGAGAGGATAGCATATTAGCATATTTTTTGCACCGACGGTCAAAAAAAGTACCAATAGAATATTGACAAACTAAAATAAATATAGTATAATTATTATAATTCGACTTTGATGATGCAGGAGGCGACGGATGGAAATGAACAAAATCAGAATCCTTGCCGTCGTAGGCCCCACCGCAAGCGGAAAAACGGCGCTCTCGATCGCTTTGGCAAAACGCTTGAACGGGGAAATTGTCTCCTGCGATTCCATGCAGATCTACCGCCGCATGAACGTGGGAACCGCAAAGCCCACGCCGGAGGAAATGGACGGCGTTGTGCATCATTTGTTGGACATTGCCGAGCCGGACACACCGTTTTCGGTTGCCGAATACGTCTCGGCAGCAAAGAACGCCGTGGAAGAGATCTGCAAGCGCGGAAAGCTGCCGATCTTTTGCGGCGGAACAGGACTTTACCTGGATAGCTTTTTGCGCGGAGGCGGCTTTGAAGAGACCAATGCTGATCCGGAGCTGCGGCGCGAGCTCTTTGCTTATGCCGAAACGCACGGTGTGCATGCCTTGCACGAAAGATTGCGCGCGGTCGATCCCGAAAGCGCCGATGCAATTCATGAAAACAATGTCAAGCGCGTGGTGCGCGCTTTGGAAATTTTTGAGACCGCGGGAATTACAAAAACCGAGGCAGACAAGCGCTCTCGCGAGCCGCATTCTCCGTATCGCGCAACGGTGGTGGGGCTGACCTATGCCGACCGCTCCGTTCTGTACGGACGCATTGCCAAGCGCGTGGATCAGATGCTGTCGGACGGACTTTTGGAAGAGGCGCGAACGCTGGAGGCGGAAGGCGTTTTTGCACGCAACTCCACGGCGGCGCAGGCGATCGGATATAAGGAGCTCTTGGGCTATCTGCACGGCGAGGAACCCCTCCCCGCAGCGGTCGATCGGCTGGTCACTGCAACGCGGCATTATGCCAAGCGCCAGATGACCTGGTTCCGCGCAAAGGAGTATATTCACCCAATCCACATGGAACGTGACGGAAGCTTGCGCTCGCCGGAGGAGGTTGCCGACGAGGTTATCGCACTGTTTGAACAAGAATCGGAGCGGGACGGGAACTGATCTGTCTCTTGACGCTCAAAGGAGGAGCCTATTTTGACACGCAGCGCGTTTTTGAAAAAGTACCTGCTAAAGCTTGCGGTCACCTTGGCAATGCTGGGGCTGATCGTTTATACCGTCGCGCACGCGTTCGGCAACACCTCCGGCAGCCTCGGCACCACTCCCGTACGCTATATCACCGATACCGTCATCACCTCTGCGCAAACCTATCTGTTTCGCGAGGAAAGCGTGCTGACCGTCCCCGAAGCGGGTCTGGTGAATACGCTGGCAGAAAGCGGCGAAAAAGTGGGCAAAAACGTTTCTCTTGCGGCGGTTTATTCCTCCAACGCGGATGCCGAAACGCTGGAGGCGCAGCAGCAAACGCTGAATCGGCTCAACCGCGCCATCAGAATTCTGGAGGACAGCGAGGTGGCGGCGGGAACTACCGTCTCTCACGCCGAGCTTTATCGCGCAAATGCCGCCCAATATTATGCCGAAATTTGCCGTTCGGTGACCGAGGGAGACTATTTCGGTATCACAGAACTGGAAACCGAATTTTCCGTGATGCTCAACCGCTATGCCGTGCTGACCGGTAAGGAATCTCTCACCGAGATCCTGCAGGAGCTGAAAAGCGAGCGGGATGCGCTCCTTGCCGGAAGCAGCACCGTGCTCCGCAGTACCGAATCCTCCGGCATCTTTTACGATTCCACCTACGTGGACGGATACGAGGAGCTGTTCACTCTGAAAGCGCTTGAAGAACTGAGTGCCGATAGCTTTGCCGCACTGAAAAGCGCGGAGCCGAAGGAGACCGAGCAATTTTCCGTTGGCAAAATGGTGTACGGATACTCCTGGTATCTGGCTATGGAGCTGGAGAACTCGGAAGCGGAGCATTTTACCGTTGGAGAAAGATACGAGGTCTGTTTTCCCGAAAATCAGGACCGCACCCTGAGCATGACGCTGACGGATGCGATCGCAGGCGACGGCACAACGGTTTTGGTTTTGCGCTCGGACGACAATCCCTCGGATTTCGTCTATTACCGCTCACAGCCTGCCGAGATCGTACGGGAAACAGTAAAGGGCTTCTACATTCAGGATTCCGCCCTGCAAAATCTCAACGGAACGGATGGGGTGTACGTGTTCGAGGAGAGCACCGTGCGCTTCCGCCGCATCGAAATTTTGTACCGCGGCGACGGCTACTGCATCGCGGCTCTGCCGTCGGATTCGGAGAGTGCGGAGCTGGAAGAGAACGATATCCTCGTTACGTCGGGGAAAAATCTGTACGACGGAAAGGTATACCAATGAGTGATTTGTCATATATGGATCGCAACGTTGCCGCGATCCGCGATCGGATCCGGGCTGCTATGGCACGCCGTGCTCCGGAGCTGCGCGACCGACCGGTAACGCTTTTGGCGGCAATTAAATATACCGACGCGGAGCACGTCAATTATCTGCACCGCGCGCTGGGGATCAACGATGTGGGAGAAAACCGCGTACAGCAGCTGCTGGAGCGTTGGGAGACTCTGGATCGCGAAAAATTGCGGATGCACTTTATCGGAACCTTGCAAAGCAATAAGGTCAAATACATTGTCGATAAGGTGTGTATGATCCACTCGCTGGATAGCGAGAGCTTGGCGAAGGAGATCGAGCGTCAGGCGGCAAAGCGCGATCTGGTCATGGACGTTCTTGCAGAGGTCAACTGCGGGGAAGAGGAAAGCAAAAGCGGATTGGCGCCTGCGGAGGTTGCCGCATTTTGCTCGGAGCTGGTCAATTATCCGCATATTCGTTTGCGCGGATTCATGACAATGGCGCCAAAATGTGAGAAAAATGAGGAATATCGAAAATATTTTCAAGAAACTTCTCAATTATGTCTTGACATTTGGCAAAAAAAACTTCATAATATAGGTAGACCGATTTTATCAATGGGAATGTCGGGCAGCTTTGAGGTCGCGATCGAAGAGGGCGCCGACATCGTACGCATCGGGCGTGCGCTGTTCGAACCGTAAATTTTGAAATATATTTGAATGAAAAGCATATAGGAGGATCAAAATGAATTTGCTGAAAAAATTTGTCCGCAACGATAACGCGGATATGCAAGAGGACGATTACGACGATATTTATGTGATGCCGGAGGATATTCGCATGGATATGCCCGGAATGGATGGTGAGGATGGCGTTTCCGCACTGGACAGCCCCGCGCGCAAGGATCCCGAAATTCGCCCCGCATCCGTGGATAAGGTCTCTTTAAAGCTGTTGCAGCCCAAGAGCCACACCGAAGCAACCAAAATTGCGGATAAGCTGAAGGAGGGCTGCATCGTTCTGTTGGATATCAGCCATCTGACCAAGGATCAAGCACACCGTTTGGTTGACTTTTTGGCGGGCGTTGCCTACGTGCTGGGCGGCGAGATGATCAAAACCAATAAGAATACCATCGTAGTGTCTCCCGCAGGTGTGGATATTTCCGGCTTTGCACCGGAGGAGCCGGCAGAAGCAGCTGAAAAGCCCGCTGAGGAGGCAGTTGCCGAGGAAGAAGAGGCGGTCGAGTACGAGGAAGAAGCATACGAAGAGGTCTCGGCGGCGGAAGAGGCTTGATTTTAGGACTTTTATGACGCAGTAGGGCTGTTTATTCTCAAAAACAGCCCTACTTATCGTCATTTTTTACATGCAAAATGTGGAGTTTTTTCTGCTCTGCGTTGCAAAAAGGGGGACTTGCTTTCTATGGCAGTTGTTTTTTATTTGGTCAAATATACGGCAATCGCGCTGTTAAGCGTATTGGATATGGCAATGTTCGTGCGTGCGATCCTGTCGTGGTTCGATCCGACCGAGGAGTGGAAAATTTCTCGCTTTTTATACGTTGTTACCGAGCCCATCATCCTTCCGGTTCGTAGACTTTGTGCCAAATTTCATTGGTTCGAGGGCGTGCCGCTTGACATCCCGTTTCTGATCACGTTGCTCCTGACCATCGTGGCGCAAACCTTTTTGGAGGCACTTTGATGGCAGGAGAGAGCTCCGAGCGCGACCTGCTGATCGCCCGTTTGGAGGATGCGATTGCAAAGTGCGAAAAGGGAACCGTTGCACAAATTCCGTTTTTAACCCCGCGGGATCGCAAACGCGCGGAGCGTGAGCTTCGGGCGCGTGGCTTGTGGGGACAGGCGTGGTTTTGGGGCGGATATCCCGATTCCGAGCGTGCGTGTTTGTTTTTACTGCCCGATTATCTGTCGGCATGCCTGCCCGACGAGCCGTCTGCGTGTGACGCACAGGATGTCGCGGCGCTTTTGGCGGACGAGCTGACCGACGCGGTGTGCGCGCTTAAAATCAAGGGGAGCGGCTTTCGGGAGCTGACTCATCGCGATTATCTCGGTGCTGTGCTGAATCTCGGCTTGGAGCGTGACGCATTGGGGGATATCGCAGTGCAAAACGAGCGGGAGGCAGTACTGTTCTGTCCGCGTACGTTGGCACAGTTTTTAAAAGAGAATTTGAGTAAAGTTGCATCGGATACGGTACGTTGCTCCGATTATTTCCCGGACGAAAGCTTTACCGATGGCCGGCGCTACCGTGCCATCAGTGATACGGTCGCCTCACCGCGGCTGGATCGTGTGGTTGCCGCGCTTTGCAATTGCTCCCGCGACGACGCGCAAACGGCAATCAGAACGGGGCTTGTGGAGGTGGATTTTGAAACGGAGGAGCGTGTAGACTTTTTGCTGACCGTCCCCGCAACACTGTCGGTACGCGGTGTCGGAAGATTCATTCTGCGCTCGTTTGACGGGGAAACGCGAAAGGGTCGCTTGCGTCTGCGCGCCGACCGTTTGATATGATGATCGAAATTTTTCGTTCGAAAAATAGGGGAATATTATGGCATATGAGAACAAATTAGGATGTTTGTTCACGAAGGCATCTATGCGTTGACGGGCTTGCAGGAGCAGGCGATTGATACCGCCGCATGGAAGGGCGCCCGGAGTCCGTTCCGGGGGATGATTTTGATTACGGTGTTGTATATACATATTTACGGCATCCCGGCAGATGCGCTTGCGGATGAGCTGAATGTTTTGGAAATGGAGTGGTAAGAGCATGAAACGTATAAAACAGACCGAGCGCACACAAATCGTTGGCGCTCGCATGGGCGAGGAACGCGCGCTGTACGGCAGTCACGGCATTGATGTGATCGATTGTTCCTTTGACGGTGCCGAGGACGGAGAGAGCGCACTGAAGGAATCCTCGGATATTTTGGTTGAAAGAACCTTTTGCAATTTGCGCTATCCGTTCTGGCACGACACGGGGCTGACGATACGGAACTGCGAGATGACCGAGCTCTGCCGTGCTGCGCTGTGGTATTCCGAGCAGATCGAAATTTCGGATACCAAAATGCACGGCGTTAAGGCTTTGCGCGAATGCAGCCACGTGCGCATGGAGCACTGCGATGTGATCTCGCCCGAATTCGGTTGGTCCGTACAGCATTTACATATGAACAACTGTACTGCGGAGGGTGAATATTTTATGCTCCGCGCTTCGGATTTTGCTCTGTCGCAGGTCTGCTTCCGCGGGAAATATTCCTTCCAGTACGTGCAAAACGGCGTCATTGAAAACTGCGAGCTGAATACCAAAGACGCATTCTGGCACGCAAAAAACGTCACGGTGCGCAACTGCACCGTCAAGGGCGAATACCTGGCATGGTACTCCGACGGATTGACGATGATCAACTGCAAGATCATCGGTACACAGCCGTTTTGCTACTGTACCAATCTGAAGCTGATCAACTGCGAGATGCACGAGGCGGATCTTTGCTTTGAAAGATCCGACGTGGATGCCGAAATTACCACGCCCGTCATCAGCATCAAAAATCCGCGGTCGGGGTGTATCCGCCTGCCGCGCACGGACGAGTGGATCTCCGACGACCCTTTAGCACAGTGCACCGTTATTTTTACGGAATCACATTAAACACCATACCTTCAGGACGGACAGAGCTTCTCAAGGCTTCTGCCCGTCTCGTTCTTTTATCACGGCTTCTGCAAAAAAAGTGGCAAAAAACTTGAAAAAGGGTTGACTTTTCGATGAAAATAGAGTACAATAATTATGTATGCTATTTATATAGTAAAAGTTGATGGAAAAATAAAAGGAAGAGATAAAAAATGATTCGAAGCATGACGGGATTCGGGCGCTGCCGTGAGACAGTGGACGGATTGGATATTACGGTGGAAATCAAATCGGTAAACAGCCGCTTTTTGGATTGCAACACCAAAATCAGCCGTGCGTACAGTTACTTGGAGGAGCGCATCAAACCGTACTTGATCTCCCGCGGCATTGCGCGCGGTAAGGTGGATGTGTGGATCACGGTAGAGGTTTTGGATTCCGGAGCGACCGAGATCTCGCTGGACGAGGGCTATCTCAAGGGCTATCTTGATGCACTCTATCGCCTGCGCGATGCTTACGGCTTGCGGGACGATATCTCGGTGATGAGTGTGGCGCGAAACCAGGAGCTCTTTCAGGTCAAAAAGCCGGAGGAGGATGTGGAGCGCGATTGGGCACGCGTCAAAAACGTACTGGATAAAGCAACCGATGCCTTCCTTGCCGTGCGCAGCCGCGAGGGCGAGAGCCTGGCACGGGATATGCGCGCCAAGCTGGAGAGCATCCGCGCCTCGGTCACGATGATCGAACGCCTTTCCGAGCAGGATATCACAACCTACCGCGAGCGTCTTGCAGAGCGCATCCGCGAGGCGCTGGAGGATAATCACATTACCCCGGATGAAACCCGCCTGCTGACCGAGTGCGCCATCCATGCGGATAAGGTTGCCGTTGACGAGGAGATGGTTCGCCTGCGCACACACTTCGATGCGTTTGAAGAGATCCTCTCCGGCGGAGAGCCCGTTGGACGCAAGCTGGATTTTCTGTTGCAGGAGATGAACCGCGAGATCAATACCACAGGCTCCAAATGCAGTGACGCGCAGATCGCCCGCACCGTGGTTGACGTCAAGTGTGAGCTGGAAAAGATCCGCGAGCAGATCCAGAATCTGGAGTAAGCATACATAGGACAGAAAAGATACCCGAAGGAGACTCAGATATGAAATTCATAAATGTCGGGTTCGGAAACATGGTAGCCGCCGACCGCGTGGTCGCGCTTGCAAACCCGGATTCCGCCCCCATCAAACGCCTGATTCAGGATTCCAAGGACGATGGCAGAGCCATTGATGTGACCTGCGGTCGGCGGACCCGCGCGGTGATCATTACCGATTCCGAGCACGTGATTCTCTCTGCAATTCAAACCGAGACCATCGCAAACCGCCTCGAGAACAACAGCTCCGCCGAGGACGATCCTGCCGATGACGAGTCCGAAGCATAAGGAAAGTACGGAGGATGTGCAAATGACAAAAGGATTGTTGATCGTGCTTTCCGGGCCCTCCGGCAGCGGAAAGGACACGGTGAGAGAACGCCTGATGAAACGTGAAAGCTTTGCTTTTTCGGTCTCGGCAACGACGCGTGCGCCCCGCCCGGGCGAGGCAGACGGCGTGGATTATCACTATATTTCCCGCGAACAGTTTGAAGAAAAGATCCGCAACGGCGAGATGCTGGAATATACCGTTTACAACGGCAACTATTACGGCACGCTGTTGAAAGAGGCATTGAATGTGATCGAGTCCGGCCGCAATCTGATTCTGGTGATCGAGGTCGAGGGCGCGATGAACATCAAGCACCTTTATCCCGAGGCTGTGCTGATCATGCTGCTCCCTCCCTCCTTTGCCGAGCAGGAGCGCCGTTTGCGCAAGCGCGGAACCGAGGATGAGGACGTGATCCGCGGACGTCTGGAGCGCACCCGCGAGGAAGTGACCTATCTCCCGCAGTACGATTACCTGGTTTACAATGTTGACATTGATGCGTGCACCGAGGAGATCCTTGGCATCGTTCATGCCGAGCAATGTGCCGTCAAGCGGCATCCCGACGCGCAAAACGCGTATTTTGGAGCTTAAACATACTGTTTTAGATTGAAATTTTGCAAATACAAGGAGAAAAGAGTTTATGTTGCATCCCACCATCGAAGAATTGACACACGGAAAATACAACCGTTACGAGCTGGCACTCGCCACGGCAAAATGCGCGCGTCTGATCACCGACGAATACGTTCGTCAGCATGACGCTGCAGAAAAGTCCATCACCGGAAACAAGGAGACCGACCGTCCCTTGAATACCATGATCGACAAAGAGCTGCGCGACGAAAAGGCCGTACACGTTGCGGTCAACCGTTTGCGTGACGGTGTGTATGTGATCGATGTGCACGCAGACGAGCACGAAGCGGAGGCGGCTGTTGCGGCAGAGAGTGAGGCTCCCGTTGACACGGAGGCATCCTCTGCGTCGGAGTCTGTTTCCGATGATGCGGATGCGGAGCCTTCCGCAGAATAATTGCGGAGGGATCGGTGAGCTCTTTTGCAGGCGTATGCCTGCTGGATAATCCGTTTTCGATTGACGGAGTTTACGACTACACCATTCCGGAAGAGCTGGAGAGCGACGTCAGACCCGGTGCGTTTGTGACGGTTCCGTTCGGAACTGCAAATCACCGCCGTCTGGCGTTGGTCACCGAAGTGCGCCAAACCTCCGAGTACGGGGAAACCAAGGCGATCTGCACGGTCTGCCCGGAGAATCTTTCCCTGAACGCGGAGATGCTGGGGCTTTGCAATTTTATGAAATTGCGAACGCTCTGCACCACGGGAGATGCGGTGCGGGCGATGATCCCCGCGTCGGCTCTTACGCGCCTTTATACGCTCTACGAGCGGAATCCGGAACATATACCGACCTGTGCCGACGATATTCCATCGTCGGATTTGTTCGTATACGAGCATATTCAAAAAAATGGTTCCTGCCGCGCAGATGCTTTGTTGCAACGCTTCGGTGCAGGTGTCGAGACTCGCTTGCGCCGACTTTGTACGCTGGGATATCTGCAAAAGCGCGTGCTTCTGCAGGACTCCTCTCAAGGGAAATGCGAGCGCGTCTGGATGCTTTCCGTCACCTCCGACGAGGCGCGTACCTTGTCCGAGGGCGGTGCTGTCGGCAAGATCAAGCTTTCTTCCGGACAGCAAAAGCAGGTTCTGCGTGCGCTCCTGGAGGCGGATGCTCCGATGACGACCGCAGATCTGACAGCCGCCGCGGGCGTGACCGAAGCTCCTTTGCGTACCCTGAAGGAAAAGGGCGTTCTGCAGACCAAAGAGATCCGCACCGACCGCAATCCTTATGCGGCGGAACGCTTTGTCGGACAAACGCCGTTGCAGTTGAATGAGGAGCAAAGCACAGCATTGCGTACCTTGGAGAAATTGGCATTTTCGGGAGAGCCCAAGGCGGCGCTGTTGCACGGCGTTACGGGGAGCGGTAAGACCGCGGTGATGACGGCTTTGATCGACCGCTTGCTTGCCGCAGACAGGGGCGTCATTCTTCTGTTACCGGAGATCGCCTTGACACCGCAATCCGTTTCGATTTTTTGCGCGCGCTACGGGGACCGTGTGGCGGTCATCCATTCCGCGCTGTCGGCAGGGGAACGATACGATGCATACTGCCGTATCCGTGCGGGACGTGCCGATGTGGTGATCGGTACGCGCTCCGCCGTGTTTTCTCCCGTGCGGAATCTGGGTGCCATTATCATCGACGAGGAGCAGGAACACACCTATAAATCCGATCAGAATCCCAAATACCATGCCCGTGATATCGCGCGCTACCGCTGTACCGCAAATCGGGCGTTGATGCTGTTGGCGTCTGCAACGCCGTCGCTGGAAAGCTACCAAAAGGCAAAAGAAGGAACCTATACGCTGGTCAAGCTGACAAAGCGCTACGGCGGCGCCAAGCTCCCACGCGTAGAGATTGCCGATATGCGCAAGGAGGCAGGATCGGGAAGTCTTTCTCCTCTTGGAGAAAAGATGATGCACGAGCTCTGCCGCGTCCATGCGCAAAACGAGCAGGCGGTACTGTTTTTGAACCGCCGCGGATACAACCACTGTCTGACCTGCCGCAGCTGCGGAGAAGCATTGACTTGTCCCTCCTGCTCGGTGGCGATGACCTACCACACCCGCAAAGGGACATACAGCGAGGGGGATATGGTCTGCCATTGGTGCGGGCGCAGAATGGCACTGCCAAAGGTGTGCCCCTCCTGCGGCTCCGAGCATCTTTCCCGTATGGGCTTTGGGACACAGCGGGTTGAGGAGGAGCTGCGCAATCTGTTGCCAAAGGCAGCCGTTTTGCGCATGGATACCGATACTGCCTCCACCAAATTTGCATATGACGAGATGCTGGGCGAGTTCCGCGCACACAAGGCGGATATTCTGCTCGGTACGCAAATGGTAACAAAGGGGCATGATTTCCCAGATGTGACGTTGGTGGGGGT
>JAFTLZ010000144.1 GCA_017452665.1 Clostridia bacterium | reverse complement strand
TGTAACACACTATACCTTGCAGGGCAAGGCGTGTGAAAAGGAGTACGAACAAAAATGCTCGGACTCCTTTTGTGATTTTGCGGCAGGTCAAACCTGCTTTATGGAAGGCACCCGTTCTGCCTCTTTCGTTTATTCAGGCTCCAAATTTCTTCCCGACTACACACCCGGAACCATAGCTCCTGTCCGTTAGCTCGCTGATAAATCTAACGCCAAACCAAAAGAACGAAGCAGAAACATCCCCACCTCGTCAGTTTTTATTTATGCGTTAAAAGTTTTGAGGGGGCTTGGGGGAACTTTTTCAAAAGTTCCCCCAAAAACTCATCCCGAAAACGCGTCCATAATCGCGCCCATCAATTTTTCGGCTTTCCTTTTGCAATCAAACAAACAAGATAGCCAAACACCAGCGCCGCAGTAATTCCACCGGCGGCAGCCTCCAATCCACCCGTCAGTGCCCCCAAAAGACCTTTTTCGTCCACCGCAGTCCGAACCCCTTTGTAGATCAAAAAACCAAAGCCCGTCAGGGGAGTGGTCGCGCCCGCGCCTGCAAAATCCACCAACGGCTTGTAAAGACCGATAGCCCCAAGAAAAACTCCCGCCACCACGTAGCAAACCAAGATCCGCGCAGGCGTCAGCTGCGTGCGGTCGATCAGAATCTGTGCGATCACACAAAATAAACCGCCCACCAAAAAAGCCCAAATATAAGGCAGTATCGCATCCATCAAAAAACCTCCTCCGCTTTCCGCACAATCCGTTATCCGCGCTCAATTTCCAGCAAATGCGCCACCGCAGGAATATTCTGCCCCTGCTTGATGCTGTCGGGACTCATCATCGCCCCGGTCGACATAAATAGGATCCGCCGCAGCTCCCCGCGCTCCAGACGGGGCAGTAAATAGGAAGCCAGCACCACCGCCGAGCATCCGCAGCCGGAGCCTCCGCCGTGTACGTCCTGCCGCTCCCGATCGTAAATCAGCTTTCCGCAATCGGTGTAGCGCTCCCCCATCGGATACCCCTCCGCACGCATCAGATCCTCCAGAATCGAGCCTCCCTCAAAGCCCAGGTCGCCCGTCACAATCAAATCGTAATTTTCCGGAGCCTCCCCCGTTTCTTGAAAGAACCGCACCAGAGTGTCCTGCGCCGCCGGAGCCATCGCCGCCCCCATGTTGCCCGCATCGTTCACACCCTTTTCCATCGCCCTGCCGGGCATCCCGCGCTTTATCACAGCTCCCGACGCACGCATCCCCGTGCGCCGATTCGCATCCCGCACCAAAAACGCCCCCGAACCCGTCACCGTCCATTGTGCGGTCGGCGTGCGTTGCGCCCCGTATTCCAAGGGCGTCCGATACTGCCGTTCTGCCGAGCAATAATGTGAGGACGTCACCGCGCCGCAAATGTCAAACACTGCGTTCGATACCATAATCGACGCCAACAAAAGCCCCTCCGCACAGGTGGAGCACGCCCCGTACAGCCCAAAATAAGGAATGTCAAAGGAGAGTAGCCCATAAGCCGACCCCACGCACTGATTCAGCAAATCGCCCGCAAACAGCGCCCCCACATCAGCATCATGGCACTCCGCCTTGGCAAGCGCCGTATTGAAAGCCATCCGCTGCATCTCGCTCTCGGCGCCCTCCCAGGTCTTTTGCCCAAACCGATCGGTCTCGTCCCGCAGGTCAAACAACTCACCCAAAGGGCCGTTCGATTCCTTTTTTCCAACCGCACTTGCCGCCGCAAAAATCTCAGCATTCAGCCTGACCGCGTTTTTTGCCATTTCATTTCCTCCGATCTGTTTTCCAAAAAGAGTATGCCACACCAAAGGAATTTTAAAACGCGGAAAATTCTGCCTCCCATTCCCGAAAAAAGCAAAAAAAATTGTAAAAAATCCTTAAAAATTCATTGACAACTTTTTTTATATATGTTATACTTATAATTGGATATTTAGCGGAGCTCTGCTCCTGATTTGATAAATGCCAATATGCACGGAAATCCGTTTCCGAAGAGAGGCAAGTTTTTACGAGTCAGAGTCGCAAAGACGCCAACAAACGAACAGAAAGAGAAAGGAATTGCAAAAAACATGAAAAAAAGAATTTTAGCATTATTACTGGCAGGCCTTTTGACCATGTCCGCCGCATCGTGCGTGGCAAGCGGAAGCCAGAATGATACCGATGACGGCACCGAGAACAACCAAACCACCACGACGTCCGACGATGAGACCACTACGAAGAACCCCACACTTGAGTGGACCGAGTCTGACAAAACGGTCTACACCACCTCCAGCGTCAAGCTGCGCTCTGCCGCCAGCACCACAGGCGCCGAGGTCACAACCATTCCCAAGGCAAGTGAGCTGCACTGCAAACGCGTCAGCGCAACCTGGAGCGAGGTCGAGTACAACGGTCAAACCGGCTATGTCAGCAACGCTTACATCACCGATAGCGACATTCTGGGCAAAACTTTGACTCCCGTCCCCGGCGGCTCCAAAACGATGTACGTCACACTCAAAAATCAGAATCTCACCATCCGTCTCTACGCCTCTGCCGAGGAATTCTCGGATAAAATCGGTTATTTCTCCTTCGGCGACGAGGTCAAGGTCGTCGCAACAGGCGAAAACTGGTGCCGCATCGAATACACCGACAAAGACGGAAAGGTCAACAACTATTACGTCAACGCCGCATATCTTTCCGATACCAAGCCCACCGACCCCGACGATCTCACGCAATATGAGCATCTGTTCCAGCCCTGCACAACAGCCGATATGTATGTCATGGGCCCCGTTTGGATGCGCGTGGCACCTTCCATGAATGCCAGCCAGCTGGTAGTTCTGACCAAGGGCACCAAGGTCACCGTTACCAAAAAGGGAACCACCACCGACAAAATCACCTGGTACTACGGCACCGCCGTCCTGCCGCCCGAAAAAGACGGAGACCCCAGCCGCGTGTTCCAGGGCTATGTCAGTGCATCCTATCTGGGCGATACGGTAGAAGCGGGTAAAGCAACGCTGGACGATATTATCGCACTCTATCCTCCCGAAACCTTCACCAAGGTAAATAAGACCATGTACGTCACTACCGAGTCCGGCGGACTTTGGGTGCGTTCTACACCCGACCTTGATGTAGAAGAAAACAAAGTAGGCAGTCTTACAGTAAAAGCGGAAGTCAAGGTTGTCGCAACCGGAAATTACAACGACAACAACTGGTGCATTATTGAGTACACACCTCTTGACGGCGAGTCCGGCTACTACTTTGTCGGTGCAGCAAAGCTGACCTCCGATCCCAACGGTGAGATCGTTCTGACGCTGGACGAGCTGTTGCTCAAGTATTCCAACTTCTCCGCGAAAGGGTTCACAGTGGTTGCAAAGGGAACCGTTAACTGCTATACCTCTCCCGCTACCACCGCAACTCCCGCCACCACACTGACAGCAGGCACCGAGGTCACGGTCGTTGCCGAGGAAACCGGCTCGGTCGTTAATCTGTGGTACATCGTCAAAACAGCAGACGGCAAGCTTTACTTCGTGGCAAAAGATCTTTTCGAGCTAAAGGTCGCAGGCTGATCGCGTATCAAAATAATAACGGAGCTGATTCATAGCATTAACAAACTATGAACAGCTTGTTTAAAAATAACAAAAAACCAGGGTCAAATCAATTGATTGATCTTGGTTTTTTGTTCGCTTTTACTATGGCTGAAGTCAAAAAAATCAACTTGACTCAGCCCCGATTTTACATCCGAATCACAAAAAACGGGAGGAGCTTTCTCAACAAAGCTCCTAGCTTTTTTATTCTTTCAAAACGCGCCACGCCGCAATCAGCTCGAATAGCCCAAACGCCGCGTTGGCAGGACTGGTAGACGGCAGACAGATCGCCGCCTTCCCCGTCCGCGCCTCCTGATATTTGCGGTAATATGCATCCGCTGTTTTTCCGTTGGTAACAACCCGCTCCACGCAAGACGTCTGCAAAATACGGTTCAAATCGTTCGGAACCGCATTCCGAATACTACTGTCTGCAGAGCCTGCAATCTCACACGACGCAATCACATCCCACAGCGCAATGCCGTGCGAGAGCAAAAAGTGCCGTTTTTCCTCCACCGTAACGGGAACAGCTTCTTCAAACACCACACCCAACACCCGCCAAAAGCGGTTTTGCGGATGGCCGTAAAAAAAGCCCTCCTCGCGGGAGCGCACCGACGGAAAGCTCCCCAAAATCAAAACGCGGCTGTTTTCATCGTAAACCGGTGCAATCTCGTGCAGTACCGTGCCGCGCACCTTTCCCAAAGCGCTTCGCATCACGCCTCTCCCGTCAAACGCACCGTGCAAAAATCATGCCCCGTCGCAGGCAAAAAGCATTCAAATACATCTTTTGTACGCACACGCAGGCTGGACGTGTTCACGCAAGGATGGCACCCCACCCATTCGCCCCGTAAAACGTCCTCGTCCACCAGCAAACGCACACGGCGCTCGCCATCGTTCATCAGCCCCATTACACTCACCGAGCCGGGTTGAATGTCCAAAAGCTCCAGCATATGCTCCGGCGTGGCAAAGGAAAGCCTTGACGAGCCGATCTGCGCCGAGAGCTCCTTGGTACGAAACGGCTTGTCCCCCGGCATCATCAATAAATAGAACGCCGTTTGCTGACGGTTGCAAAGGAACAAATTTTTGCAGATCAATGCGCCCAGCGTCGCGTCGATCTCGCGGCAAACCTCCATCGTCTCCGCTTTTTCATGGTCGATCCGCCCGTAAGAAATCCCAAGCGCATCCAAAAAGTCATACGTGCGAATCTCACGCACTTCCCGACCCGCACAATCCGCAGGTCTGCCCTGCTCCAAGATCAATCGCTCCATTTTTCTCCTTTTGACTCTTATGCAATCACTGTATATTCCGGCATTTCGTAATGCAATTTCGTCCCAACATCAACGCCCGCAGGCAACAGAGCCAGCGCAATAAACAGCTTGTTTTCCGCACTGCCCCCAATTTCGCAAAGATATGCGTATTCCCCTTCAATCTCAGTCACAATATAGTCCTTCGGTTCCATTTTCTTTCTCCTTTCAAATAGGTTTCACTTATTTTCTTGGGGAAACTTTTGAAAAAGTTTCCCCAAGCCCCTTCAAAACTTTCAACAACAATTTATAAGATAGACGAGGTAGGGAAGTTCCTGCCTCTTTCATTTATTCGGACGTCAAACTCCTCTCCAAGCGCACAGCCGGAACAATAGCTCCCACCAGCGCATTTAGGGCGCATGGGCTTGCCCATGCTTCGGCCACTAAATGCTCCACGAAAAAACATCTCCATAGACTTACGTGTCATCTCTGAGAAGGCTCGCCGGTCGAACCCGAGCAAAGGGAGGAAGCTCGCGGAGCGAGCAGGCGGGATTGTTTTTTACAACCCTTCCGTCATTGCTACGCAAGGCCACAGACTGTAGACAAAACAATCGGCTTTCG
>JAFTLZ010000143.1 GCA_017452665.1 Clostridia bacterium | reverse complement strand
TTACTCCGTTCTTCCGGAGCTTGGAGGAACCGCAATCGCAGGACTGATTTTGTACGCGCCCATCAAGCCGATCTGCGCGTATCTTGAACGAAAAGGATAATGATATCTAAATAAAACACGTGAATCCGTCCGGAGGGACGGAGATTCCATACAGAAACAGACAGGAAAGGGATAAGAATCGTGGCAAACGAAAAAGACAAAAAAATTGACAAAGAACAGGAGCTATCTCTGTTCGAAAATCAAAAAATTGTGGATGTCGGAATGGAGAGGGAGGTCAAAAAATCCTTCATCGAGTACTCCATGTCGGTCATCATGGCGCGCGCACTTCCCGACGTACGCGACGGTATGAAGCCCGGCGCACGGCGTATTTTGTACGCAATGTATGAGGATGGCTTGGTTCATTCCAAACCCTTCCGCAAGTCGGCAACCACGGTCGGTAACGTGCTGGGCCGCTATCATCCGCACGGTGACGCAGCGGTTTACGGCACCATGGTGCGTATGGCGCAGGATTTTTCCATGCGCTACACTTTGGTAGAAGGACACGGAAACTTCGGTTCGGTTGACGGTGACCCCCCTGCGGCATACCGTTATACCGAGGCAAGATTGGATCGCATCGCCGACGAAATGATGCGCGACTTGGATAAAAACGTCGTGCCCATGATGCCAAACTTTGATAACCGCTTGCAGGAGCCTACGGTTCTGCCCTCCCGTTTTCCTAACCTTTTGGTCAACGGCTCTATGGGTATCGCTGTCGGTATGGCAACCAATATCCCGCCGCACAACCTGGGCGAGGTCATTGACGCTACCATCT
This sequence comes from Clostridia bacterium, assembly GCA_017452665.1. Taxonomy (GTDB): domain Bacteria; phylum Bacillota; class Clostridia; order Oscillospirales; family CAG-272; genus UMGS1865. The sequence goes on along the minus strand of JAFTLZ010000143.1, from coordinate 45,625 downwards.
ACCGCATGGACAATCCTGATTGTACGGTCGATGACTTGATGCAGTACATCAAGGGCCCCGATTTTCCGACCTATGCAACCATTTACGGCGTCAACGGCATCAAAGAGGCGTATCTGACGGGTAAGGGACATATCATGGTTCGCTCCCACTCCACCATCGAAGAGGATCACCGCCGCATTGTCTTTACCGAGATTCCTTACGGCGTCAATAAGAGTATGCTTTGCGAATCCATCGCATCGTGCGTGAAGGAAAAGAAGATTGAAGGCATTACCGAGTTACGCGACGAATCCGGACGCGACGGTATGCGCATTGTGGTGGAATACCGCCGTGACGCCAACCCGCAAATTCTGCTCAATCAGCTGTATAAATATACCCAGCTGCAGGATACCTTTGCAATCAATATGCTGGCGCTGGTCAACAACGAGCCAAAGGTGCTTAACCTGCCCGCAATTTTAGATCATTATATCGCACACCAGGAGCAGGTCATCATCCGCCGTACCGAGTATGATCTGGAAAAAGCAAGAGCACGCGCCCATATCTACGAGGGCTATAAGATCGCACTGGATAACATCGACGAGATCGTGCAGATCATGAAGACCTCTCCCTCCATTCCCGAATCCAAGCTGACCTTGATGGAAAGATTCGGACTTTCCGAAATCCAGGCGCAGGCGATCGTTGAAATGACGCTTGGTAAGCTGACAGGTCTTGAGCGCAACAAGATCGAGGAAGAGCTGGAGCGTCTCCACAAGCTGATTGCTGAGCTGGAAGCCATTCTTGCGGACATGGGCAAGATCAAGCAGATCATTAAGGACGAAATGGGAGAAATCCGTGCAAAATACGCCGACGAGCGCCGCACCGATATCGTTCCCGCCGAGCATGAGATCATCCTTGAGGATCTGATCGAACGCCACAGCTGTGTCATCACGCTGACGCACGCAGGCTATATCAAACGCCAGCCTGCCGATTCCTATTCCGCACAAAACCGCGGCGGACGCGGCATCATCGGTATGTCCACCAAGGAGGAGGACTATATCGAAAAGGTCATCGCCGTCAACAGCCATTCTTATCTGATGATGTTTACCAATACCGGAAAGGTACAAATGCGCAAGGCGTACCTGATCCCCGAGGCGGGCAGAACCGCAAGAGGGCAAAATCTAGTCAACATCCTGGAGCTTAGCGAGGGCGAAAAGATTACCTCCTGCATCAGCGTGGATGAGTTTACCGATCACGAATATCTCACCATGGTCACGCGCAACGGCGTTATCAAGCGCACTCTGCTCTCCGAGTACGAATATCAACGCAAGGGCGGTAAGATCGCTTTGACACTGGACGAGGGCGACGAGCTTTTGTACGTTGTCCGCACCGACGGAAGCTGCGAGCTTTTGATCGCAACCGAAAAGGGACAGGCAATCCGCTTCTCCGAAAAGGATGCAAGAACCTTAAGCCGTACCGCACGCGGCGTGCGCGGCATCAGCTTGCGCGAGGGTGACTTTGTCAAGGGTGTTTGCGTTGTAGAGGAGGGCAAGGATCTGCTCTGCATTACGGCAAATGGCTTTGGAAAACGCAGCCCGTTTGATGATTTCCGCTTGATGAAGCATCGTGGCGGCTACGGAGTCACCTGCTACAACCTGACCGAAAAGAGCGGCGACCTGACCGGTATTGCCGCCGTGGATGACAGCATGGATATCATGATGATCACCGATTCCGGAACCATCATCCGTACCCCTGTCGCAGGAATTCCCACACGCTCGCGCAGTGCGGGCGGTGTCATCGTCATGAGACTTGGCGAGGGACAGTCGCTGGTCAACTTCACGATGGTCGATCACAAGGAAGAAAACGAAGATGAAGAAGCCGAACCTGCGGATACCGATGCGGAATTGATCGAGGAATCTGTTGAATCCGAATCCGTGGCAGAGTCGGAAGCAACCGAACAGCCCGAACCTGCCGAAACCGACGGCAAGGAACCGACCGATCTGACCGAATAAGCTCTGATTTTTGATAAACAAGGAATTTTTATGAAAAAAACGATTGTTTTTCTCCTTGCCATTCTGCTGGCGGTTGCGTCCTGCTTCTCTTTTGTGGGATGCGCCGCCGCACCGGCAGTGGAGGATATCTACGACCGCGTCGTGGAGCTGATTGAGGCATCGTACGAGGTCAACACCGTGCTTTACGGCCCCGGACTCCCGGTGTATCAAACCGACTCCGAGTATGCAAATATCAAATATATGTATTACGATTTTGATGAAAAAGGCTACTACGAGTACGTTACCGAATATTCCAAATTTGCCTCCGCCGACCAGATTTTGGCGGCAGCCGCAAAGGTCTACAGTGCCCAGTATATTGACGAGGTGCTGTCGGTTGCGCTGTTCACCGGATACACAAGTGATGACGGTCAGGGCGGCTCCATTTACGGAATGGCGCGCTATCTGGAGGACGAAACCTGGATCTATCAATCCACCGAGGATAATATTCTGTACACTGCCATGCGTATTTACGATTATTCCACCATGCAGGTCATCTCGCTTGGCTCGTCCGAGGCTTGCAAGGTCTCTATGGTTTCCTGGTTAGAGGATTCGCCACAGGAGACCGAGGTCATCGAGCTTCGCCTGGTTCTGCAGAACGGAGAATGGTATTTTGATTCCTTTACCGGCGCGTAAATGAAACCTGTTTTTTTAACATCCATAAATTCGATAACACAACGAGGTAACAAATGAGCGAAAAGCTTTCCACACAACCCTACAAGGGTACAAGAGACTTTTATCCCGCAGAAATGCGGATGCGCAACTGGTTTTTCGGCGTGATCCGCCGCGAGCTGGAAAATTCCGCATTTGAGGAATACAACGGCCCCATGCTGGAGTCGCTGGATCTTTACGCCGCCAAAAGCGGTGAGGAGATCGCAAACAAGCAGACCTACAACTTCCTTGACCGCGGAGACCGCCGCCTGGCGATCCGCCCCGAAATGACGCCCACCGTGGCGCGTATGGTCGCGGGCAAGATGGGAGAGCTGACCTTCCCGCTGAAGTGGTTCTCCATCCCAAATATGTATCGCTACGAGGCAACGCAAAGAGGACGCCTGCGCGAGTTCTGGCAGCTGAACGTGGATATTTTCGGCTGTGATACCTACGAGGCAGATTTAGAGATCGTCAGCAGTGCCATTCGCTTGATGCGCGCGTTCGGAGCGGACGAAAAAATGTTCACCGTCCGCATCAATAACCGCCGCTTTTTCAATGACGTCATTGCCGCCATCACCGGAAAGGATACCGAGGGCAGCAAGGCAGTTTCCAAGGTCATCGACCACAAAAATAAGGTTCCGCGCGAGGTCTACGAAAAGGAGCTGACCTCCTTAGGACTTTCTGCCGAGCAGATCGCGAAAATCGACGCTCTTTATCACATGAACGTTACCGAGGCAACCGATCTCTGTCCCGATTCCCGCGGAGCGGGAGAGCTGCGCCAGCTGTTTGACGCACTGGAAAAAATGGGACTTTCCAAATATTGCATCTTTGATTTTGGCATCATCCGCGGTCTGGATTATTACACCGGATCCGTGTTCGAGGTGTTCGACAACGCGCCCGAAAACAACCGCGCTATGTTCGGCGGCGGCAGATATGACAATCTGGTTGATCTGTTCGTCAAAAACGCAAAAATTTCGGGTGTTGGCTACGGCATGGGCGACGTCACACTGGAAAACTTCCTCGTCACGCACAAGCTCCTGCCCCAAACCTACGGGAATGGCGTTAAGGTTCTTGTCACGCGCTTTGACGACGTTCCTTATGAAAAATACATGGAGCTGACCGACACCTTGCGCAACGCAGGCATCGTATCCTCCATCTATCTGGGACAGAAAAAGTTTGGAAAGCAGCTGGAATACGCCGTAAAGGGCGAATATTCGCACGCAATCATCATGGGCGGTGACGAGTGCGCACGCGGCGTCGTACGCCTGAAAAACCTTTCCACACGCGAGGAAAGCGAGCTTTCCGTCACCGATGCGATTGAATTACTGAAATAAAAGGCGATGCTTCTTCCGACAAAAAACACCGCAAATTGCAAAACAGATCTATGAGGAGCTGATCACATGGAACCGAAAAGAGCCGTCATTTATACGGGCGGCACTGTGTATGATGAATACGTTATCGAGTGCCCGGAGAGAGGGGATCTGGTCATTGCCGCCGACGCCGGATTTTTGACCGCAAAGCGCTTCGGCGTGCGCCCCGAGATCATGCTGGGGGATTTTGATACGCTTGGCGAGCCCGAGGTTCCCGACGGCACCGAGCTGATCCGCGTGCAGGCGGAAAAAGACTTCAGCGATACGCAAATGGCGGTGTCTGTCGCCCTGGAACGCGGAGCCACCGAAATCGTGATCGTCGGCGGGCTGGAGGGCAGACTGGATCATACCCTCTCCACGCTCGCCATTCTGGAAAGCCTGTTTGAACGCAAGGAGCACCGCGTGCCCGCCGTTATCACCAATGGCAAGAACCGCGCCCGCTTTCTTCGCAACAGCGGCGTGATTTTGGCGCGCGAGCATTACCGTTATTTTTCGCTGATCGCTGCCGACCCAAAGGTGAAAGGGATCACCATCGAGGGCTGTAAATACCCGCTGAAAAACGGGCAGATTCTGCGCACGCACCAGTGGGCAATCTCCAACGAGATCGTCGGAAACTGTGCCTTGATCGAGGTTCGCCGCGGCGGTGTTTGGGTGATCGAATCCATGGACTAATTTGCCTTGATATCCTCTTTTTTGTGCAAAACAGAGAATTTATTTTTCCACAGCAAACGGTGGAATTCTTGTTTAAAACTGTGGAAAACTTTGTGGATTATGCGGAAAACTCGTATTTTGACGACATTATTCGCGGTTTTTTGCCATTTATTCATCTTTTCTGTGGAAAACTCGCATAAACTGAATTGTGGAAAACTTTAAAACAGGATACGGTTTTTTGGGGGAACTTTTTCAAAAAGTTCCCCCAATCCCCCTCAAAATTTTTAACGCGGTTTATAAGACAGACGAGGTAGGAATGTTTCTGCCTCGTTCTTTTGTTTTTGCGTTGTAAGATTTTGCGAGCGGACGGAAAGAGTTGCTCCCGCAAGCATTCAGGGGTTGGGCTATTGCTTTAAGCCCACCTTCAAGAAGTTCTTTAGCCTCCCCCTGTGCTCGTTCCTTCACCTCCCCTGTGTAAGGGGAGGTGGCGTTTTCGCAAGAAAATGCCGGAGGGGTTGTGAAAACCAAAAACTACCGTAAAACAATCCCTCAGGCGCTTCGCGCCAGCTCACTTTACACAAGGGAGCCATGGGTAGAGGCGCATTTTTTGTAGATCCCGATGCTTCGCATCGCCCTCCCTTAGGTCGGGTTCGACCGGCGAGCTTGCGAGCCTTCTCAGAGATGACACAGGAAATGATATATCGTAGAGCATTTAGTGGTGTAAGCAAGTGCAAGCCCATGCACCTAAATGCTCGCAGGAGCAATTGTTCCGGTTATGCGCTTGGAAAAGAGTTTGACGTCCGAATAAACGGACGATGCAGAAACATTCCTACCTCGCCTATCTTATAAATCGTTGTGAAAGTTTTGAAGGGGCTTGGGGAAACTTTTTCAAAAGTTTCCCCAAAAAATTGCGTCCTTTTTCAAAAGTTTCCCCAATAATCGCATCCTTGACGGTACAAAATTAAAGATTTTTGGACTTTTTTTCTATTGACAAGCATGAGATTTGCGTATATAATGGAAGACGAAAGATGCGAACGTGTCTCTCAAAGGAGGAAGAAGAACATGAAAACAGTAAAAATGGGCGTGATTGGCTACGGAAACCGCGGCACGGGCTTGACCAAAGATGTGCTGTTACATATGAAGGACGTGGAGATTATCGCTGTTTGCGACAACTACGCTGACCGCGTGGAAAAAGCCGCTGATTTGGTAGAAAAAGCAGGCTTCCGCCGTCCGTTTGGTTCGACCAATTATATGGATATTCTGAACATGGATTCGCTTGACGCCGTGCTGGTTTCCACCTCGTGGGAGACGCACGTGGAGGTTGCAATTGATGCGCTGAAAAAAGGCATTCCCGTGGCGCTTGAGGTTGGCGGCGCCTACAGCGTGGAGCGCTTGTGGGATATGGTGCGCGCGCAAGAAAGCACCGGCACGCCGCTGATGATGATGGAAAACTGTTGCTTTGGCAAAACCGAGCTGCTGGCAACCGCGCTGGTGCGCAACGGTCTTTTGGGCGAGATCGTCCATTGCCACGGCGCTTACGGTCACTATCTTGCCGAGGAGATCGCAAGCGGAAACGAAAAACGCCACTACCGCCTGCGCAATTACCTCTCCCGCAACTGCGAAAACTATCCCACGCACGAGCTTGGCCCGATTGCAAAGGTGCTGAACATCAACCGCGGCAACCAAATGCTTTCCCTGGTGTCCGTCGCCTCCAAAGCGGTCGGAATGAAGGATTACGTCAACCGCAACGCCGACAAATATCCCGACCTTGTTGGCAAGGAATTCCGCCAGGGGGATATGGTCAACACGCTGATCACCTGCGCCGACGGTTCTACGATCTCTCTGCGTCTGGACACCACGCTTCCGCGTTCCTATTCGCGTGAATTCACGGTGCGCGGCACGCGCGGACTGTATGAGCAGGCAACCAATTCGGTGTATCTTGAAGGTGAGCGCGAGTATTGGGAGACCGATCAATATTACCGTGACGTCCTCAATAATGCCGCACGTTTTGAAAAAGACTACCTGCCCGATGTTTGGGGCAAGATCACGCCAGAGGACATTGCCATCGGGCATGGTGGTATGGACGGGATCGAGTTCCGTCAGTTCATCAATGCGCTTAAGTCCAATAGCGAAATGCCCATTGACGTCTATGACGCCGCCGCTTGGATGTGCGTCACGGCTCTCTCGGCTGCCTCGATTGCCGCAGGCGGAATGCCTCAAGCAATTCCGGACTTCACCGGTGGTCTTTGGACCGTGCGCAAACCGCGTGACGTGGTTGAAATTCCGATTGTGAAATAAAAGGACGCGATTTTTCGTGGGGATGCGTTTTTTGGGAAACTTTTGAAAAAGTCCCCCACGCCCCCCAAAACTTTTATAGCAATTTATAGGATGGATGAGGTAGGGAAGTCCCTACCTCGTTTGTTTATTCAAGCGTCAAACTCTTTTCCAATCGCACAGACGGAGCAATCGCTCCCGCGCGCATTTAGGTGCATGGGCTTGCCCATTCTTCTACCACTAAATGCTCCGCAAAGATAGTTGTAGCACCCCGAGCGGAACGAGGTAGAATTTTGGCGTGCAGTTTTGCGGTTATTTCTTAATAGGTCTCGATGCTTCGTAGAGCCCTACGGGTTCGATTGGCGAGTTTGCGAGCCTTCTCAGAGATGACACGCGATTTTGGATGCGAACATTTCTTGTGGAGCGGATGGGGTTGGTGGCCCCCAGCCGCTGGCGGGAGCAATTGTTCTGGCTGCGTACTTGGAAAGAATTTCGGAGCCTGAATAAACGGACGAGGTAGAAACATTCCTGCCTCGTTATTTCCATTTATGCATGAAAAGTTTTGAGGGGTGTGGGGGACTTTTTCAAAAGTCCCCCATAAAAAATATATATCACCCCCGCTCCCGCAAAAGCTCCGCCGCGCGGAGATCGGGAACCGTAAAGGAGAATATCCCCCTTTCTTCATTCAAAATCCGGGATGCCATCGAATCCAGTACCGAGCGTACCTCTTCCAATAACTGCTTTTGCTCTTCCGTCGAATCAGAGACTACCCCCAGTAAACTCTGTTGACCTGCCGAATCCAGGGTTGCACCCAGCTCACGCTCCAAACGCACCAGCGCAGGGACCGCCGAAACGTCCAGATCCTCCAACAGCGCCACATCCACACTACCAAGCTCGCCCGATAGATACGCGTCCACGTTGTAGTCTGCAATCCATCCGTCCACATTCGGCAAAAAAAGCAGAACGCTAAAGACCAGGCAAACGATCACAATCACCGCTCCCAGCCGCACGCGGGAGAAAACCTGTCCAATCAGCACCGGCAAAAAGATCGCAGCCAAAAGCAGCATCAGCCAGGTCGTGTAAACGCGGAGCTGCGTCATGCCGTAGGCGCCGATATAAAGCACCATCTTCGAGATCGCCGTTGCGATCAGAATCAAGCTGAACAGCGCCACCACCGCCGTGTAAATCCGACGCAAAATGCCGCGCTCGCCCTCTTTTCTCTGCATAAACAAATGGAACACCAGCAAAATCAGCGCGTTGATGCAGCAAACCGCGCACAGCTGAAAAAATCCCTCCCGCGCATACTCCGCATAGGTCATTTCACCCGGCAAAACATTGGTGAACGCCGAAAGATAATACTCCCACTGCGAAACGAAAAAGATGCTGTAAAGAATCAGAATCGGCGTTACCGCCGCACAAAGCAAGGGCTTCGGCAAAATCCGCAAGCTGATCCGATGTTCCTTTTCAGTCGCTTCCGCCCCGTCCTTTTCTTTTTGAAGCCGCGCGTTTTGGTTGGCAAACATTGCGCCAAACAGCGGGAGCGCAAACAGAACGGCCAAAATCACATCCCACACCGTCTCCCAAAAACCGTCAATCGAAAAGGAGAAGATTTGATCCAGCAAAGCCGTAAATTGCGCGTCGTACGAAAGCAACAAACCGATAACAAGCGTGGGGATCACCGCCGCAATCAGCCCCAAAGCGATCCAGCCAAGCACGGGTAACAGCTTGGATTTTTGCCCGGACTTTCCACTCAACCGTAGGGCAGGAAGGCTGTCGCCAAGATGCGCAAACGGTTGTACGAACACCGCGCGGAGCAAATGCTCAAACACGCGCGCGTCAAGCAAGCCTTTGCCCGCGTGCCCCTGCGCGGCGTATATAAAATAAAGGAACAAACAGGACAGCAACAAAAACAGGAGCGTGTGCAGCACACCGTTCGCTCCCGTGATCAAACCGCAGGAGAGCAGAACGGCAAGCACGCAGAGCAAGGTCGATTGCGCACGCAAGCGTACCCCGCAAAGACGCACGTATGTGATGCCAAAAGCGAACAACAGCAAAGCAACCAACAAAGCGCCAAACGGATTTTGCGCAACGGGGAGTGCCTGAGCCAATAAAAAGCATACGGGGAATGCCAGCCAGGCAAACAAACGGTCTGTGCCGCGGCACTCCGGGCGTATCTTCGGCTGGCTGATTACAAACATCGGGTTGTAGCTCGGCGTTTGATTCGGATTTCCATTCATAAGTAAAACCTTCCTTTCTGATTTTCATGTAGTGGAGCGGTCACTCTGCTTGTTCCCGGTCGGGGAGGTATTCCAGAATGTCCGCAGGCGAGCAATCCAAGGCGCGGCAAAGCGCGTCCAGGGTAGAAAAGCGCACGGCTTTTGCTTTGTTGTTTTTGAGAATCGAGAGATTCACCGGTGTGATGCCAACGCGGTCGGAAAGCTCGTTGAGTGATATTTTCCGCTTTGCCATCATAACATCCAAATTGACGATGATCATAATTGTTCCCCCTCAAACGGTCAGGTCATTTTCGCTTTTGATCCGCATCGCCTCGTTGATCACATTTTTGACTACACGGAGCAAAAGTCCTAAAAAGCAGGCTGCAACCGCAACACCAAGCACCAGCTGAAAATAAAAGCCGCCAAGCAAAAACAAGACCGCCTCTGCAAAACAGCAAAGCGAGAGCAGATTAAGCCATCGGAGCGTCGCGCTTGAAAACACGCGCCCCCGCAGAACCGTGTGCAGCAAGAGCACCAAAAACACCAGTGTCACGTATGCAACGCCAACCGCCGCGTATGCGCCGACCAAAATCAACTGCCGTTCCGCATCGGTAATGCTTTGCCGATTTCCGATATTGTCCGGGATGTCAATCATTCCGTTTACCACCTCCGGGAGCCAGTAAACCAAAAATCCCATCATCAAAAAGAGCAGAACCGCCAAAATCAGCGAGATCACGGTTGACACCTTGTTCGATATCCGAAACATCTGAATTCCTCCTCATAGGAAATTTTTGTAATCTCAGTATATCACATTAAAAATCGTTTGTCAATATATTTTTATCGAAAAACGATAAAAATTTCCAAAATATAGAAAAAGAATTAGAATTAATATAAATTATAAAGACAAGGGCGCGGATTTTGTGGGAGACTTTTGAAAAAGTCCCCCACACCCTCAAAAACTTTTCACGCATAAATAAAAATTGACGAGGCAGGGGAAGTTCCTGCCTCGTCCTTTCATTTTTTGCTCAAACCTCTTGCCGGGCGCGCAGACAGATCAATCGCTCCCGCGAGTGGTCAGGGCGCATGGGTGCGTAGCACAATGCTTACACCACTGTCCGCTCCACATGTCATCTCTGAGAAGACTCGCAAGCTCAAATTCAAAATTGCCAACATCCCCCCTATGTGTCATCTCTGAGAAGGCTCGCAAGCTCGCCGGTCGAACCCGTAGGGCGATGCGAAGCATCGGGATCTACAAAGGAATTTTGCAATTCTATCCAAGCCTCCCCTCGTGCAAAGATTTGATAGCGCAAATCGGGAGGCGGTAAGCCACCGACGAGATCGACTTTGTCGACTCGCGCTGGTGCGAAACACCTGAGGGATTTTTCAAAAATTTCCCCGAAATCGCGCCTCTAACCACGTCCTTTTCCAATACTCCTCCGCAGAAAACGGCTTTCAAAAGCCTCTCAAATCTGTTTTATTTTGTTCCAATTCGGTAAGTTTTCCTCAATTTTGGTGCAAATTTGGTGTAAAAAGTACCCCAAAAAAGCGGGTTTTGTGCCACTTTGTGCCAATGAGAGGGGCTTGGACTGCGAAAAAAGGAACACACATTCGATTTGAAGCAAGAAAAAATTACAAAATTCTCTCCAAAAAAATGAAAAAAGTATCAATTTGCTATTGACATTTTGAGGATTTGATGGTATTATATTTATATGTATAGGCATTTTTATGCCCTCGTCGGCTTTTTATCAAAGAAGGCGGCGGGAAATTTGCCAAATGACAAACCATTGACCGTCAATTTCAAGACGGAATCTGAAACAAAGCGAGGTTTTGTTATGAAAATTTTCAACAGAGTTCTTGCCATGCTTCTGACGCTGGTCACTGTTCTGGCTCTTTTGCCGATGAGTGTCTTTGCGGACGAGTGGTTGGATGTGGATGCGGATACCTCCACCTCCGGCAACGTGACGTCGACCGACGTTACCGTAACGCTGGATGCGAAGGCTTTGCTTTCCTACCTCCAGGATGCAGACCTTGTCGGTTTGCTGACCTCCGGAATCACGGTAGATGGCATGAGAGACGCTTTTTCGGTGGAGGATCTGTATGATATCATCCCGAAAGAGAAATTTACGTCGCTGATCAAAGCGATCATTGACGACTTGGATGTTGAAACGCTGATCTCTTATGTGGATGTAAACGCACTCTTGGAGGATATTGATCGGGATGCTTTGATCAGTATGATCAAAGAGCTTGACAATCTGCAGGACTACGTAACCGACTACGACGCGCTGATGAGCTACATCGACGAGGACGATATTGCGGCAATTCTGGATCCCGATCCCGTAACCGGCAAGTCTTTGATCGATACCGATCGTCTGATCGCAGACAATATCACCAAGCTGGTGGATCTGGCGATGGATTCCGGCAATCTGCTGGACATCGTTGATGTTGATAAGCTTTTGGACGTTCCCGGTGTTGATCTGGCGGCGCTGATCAATATGGAGTACATCAAAAACACGGTTGGCTACAGCAACCTGGTTGAAAAGTACGTGGATATTGAAGGATTGGCAAATTCCAATTATCTGAACAAGACCAATATGGAAACGCTGATCAAAAACGAGATCGATCTGTCGGATGTCAACGACAATTACGTGGATATCGACGCTTTGGAGGCTTACGTTCGTGCGAACTACAAGCCCGCAGAGCTGTTGGATTACGTAATCGATGCAAATCTGCAGGCACTTGCAGAAACCAAGACTGATCTGTTGGATCAGTATGTGGACGATGCAAAGCTGCAGGCAATGTTCTCCGGTAAAACCTACAATGACCTGAAGCCTTATCTGGACGTAGATAAGCTGGTTGCAAAGGTTGCAGGTTTGGAATATTCCGTACTGGAAGGCTACATCGTGGATATGGCTAAGGTGCAGGATTTGTTCCTTGCAGAGATCGACCCGAGTGATATCGTACTGAATGCGGACCTTACCGTAAACGTAGGCGCTACCATTACGAACGGTGTTGTGTCCAATGATGTATATAACAAAATGGTAAACAACGGTTACCTGAACACGACCGCGATGCTGGTTGGTTCCAATGCTTTGTACACGGTTCAAGACCTGAAGGCAGACGGTACCGTTGACGTGCAGCTGATGCTAGCGGGAGATTCCGCAAACGGCATTGATGCGCTGTTTACGGTTGAGCAGCTGCTGGATGAGCAGACCGGCGCGATTGACGCGGACCTGGTTGTTTCCGGTGACGCGGCAAACGGTATTGATCCTTTGTTTACCGTTCCCGAACTGTTGAACGGTGATGTGTTGGATACCACTGCGATGGTTTCCGGTTCTGATCCGATTCTTCCCATTGCCGACCTGATTGCAAACAAGCTTTTGAAGGTGGAGACCATCGTGGTCGGTGACGACAGGAACGATAGCGATCCTACCAACGATATTCCTGCGCTGGCAGGCGTGGAGCTTTTGATTTCTTATAATGTAGTAGATCCTACGCAGCTCGTTCGCGAGGGCATCGTCAATCTGGACGGCGAGGGCGGCTTGACCAAGGATTACTCTTATGAGAATCTGATTTTGATGAGCACGCTGGAAAGCCAGCTCAATGCAGTACAAAATAAGCAGCTGTTGGTGGATTGCATTCCCGATAAGGCGGCTGCAATCAAGACGATCGGCGTGACCAAGGCGGTCAATGCGATCGGCGGCTATGAAAAGCTTTTGAATACTTACGTTTCCGATTTCAACGGTTTGATTGAGAAACTGGGACTTGATTCCATCCTCAATGAGATTGTTGCGGACGGCAAACTGAATTCTATTTTCGATGTCAACGGTTTGATCGAAGCGATCGGCGTTGAAAAGCTGTTGGAGCTGGTTGATATTAAGGCAGTTGCACAGCAGTTCTACGCAAACGGCGGTGTTCAGGCATTGCTGAAAATGCTGAACCCCAAGGACTATGCCGGATATATGGCGGCGATTGTGGCTTGCGTGGAGAACAATATTGATCAGCTTGTGCTCAACGGCTACGTTGTTGCCGAGGCTGACGAGTTCTCTCTTTTGACCATCAATTCCAATAATCTGATCAAGGCAATCGCAACCGTGGTTCCCACGCTCAACGAGCTGGCAAACATCGGTTCCGACGGTGTGGTTTTGACGACCTCTTTGGGAATTACATATCAGTCTGAGGGAACCGGAAATATTCCCATGACTAAGAATGTTACTGTAAAGATTGTGCTTGACGGCGGTGTGGATACCGTTAAGAAGGTAGCCTCCAAGCTGCAGAGCCTGATTGATAAGGTTCTTGACTACAGCTACGAAAACGGTACGCTGACGCTGGACGTAACTTTGCCGAGCGAGGTTGCTTCGGTTTTGAAGAAGCTGTTGGAAAACCCCACCGTTAGAGACGAGGTTTTGGGTGCTTACCACGCAAACATTACCGACATTAACGAGTTTGTAAACAACTTGACGCTGGAGCAGATCGTTGCGATTCTTGATAAGGTGGATTCCGCCGATATCAATAACGCATACAATCGCGTGCTGGGTGCGCGCTACATTTCCACGGTGCTGGAATATATTAAGGAAGCAACCGGACGCGACTTTACGCATTTGGATCTCGATGACTGGATCACCAAAGCTTCTACTCTGCCGTCTCTTGTAGATATCTGCGACAGAATTTATGAGATTACCGGCGAGGATATTCTCAATCGCTTGAACAATCAGCGTTTGAATACGGCAGTTAATTATATTAAGGAAAAAACCGGATACGATTTCACGCATCTGACGCTGGAGGATCTGGAGCTGAAGGCAACTGCTCTTCCCACCATGACCACCATTTGCGAAAAGATCGAAGCGGTAACCGGTGTGGAGATCCTTTCCAGACTGCCTGCTTCCGCACAGAACATTTTTGACCAGGAAATTGCAGAGATCTTCTCGAAGCTGGTAGACAAGGCAAGCACCGCATTTGACATGAAGAATGTGCTGACCGCGGCGGCTGCATCCGAGGATCCCGTACAGTATCTGTACGACGCGGTTCTGGATAAGATTTCTACCATGGATCGGTATTACGTGACACTGAAGAAAATTGTTGTAAAAGCATTGAACGTGATTCTGTCCACTTCTTACGGTCAAAAGCTCAATCAGTACACTCTGAGCGATTTGTACGAGGGCAACGGCACCTTTGGCGGTGACGTTTATACCGAGTTTTATCCCAAGGCTTGGGCAGAAAAAGCCATCAACAAGCTGGTTTCGGTGATTTCTAACCGCTTTGGTTACGATTTGAGTGACGTGACCGACTACGTTTTGTCCTATTTCTCGGACGACGCTGTGAACCTTGGCTTGGATGCATCTATCCGTGTGAACGGCTTGTACCGCGTCAACTACTTGAACGAGAAAGGCAATTTGCTTTACACCGCATATCTGCCGGTGGGAACCGATCTTTCGATGATCTATTCCTACGCTCCCGATCCCGAAGTATTTACCGCTACGGGCTACTGGAAGGATACGATGACCGGCGATGTGCTGACCACGATGCCTGCAAAGGATCTTGGTGTTACACCGGACGGCGAATTTGTGATCCCGCCCGAACCCATTCCTACGTATGATGTGACGTTTGTATCTCCCGACGGTACTGTTGTATACGTTGTTGAGGACGTAACCAAGGGTATGACCCTGAAGGAGTATGTGGAGTCTAAGGGCTACACTTGGGAATCCTTTGTGGCTGATCTGGATGCACACGTGGAATATGATGAGCATTTCTTCTATAGTTATAATCACACTTGGGTAACCTTGAGCGGCGCTGCGTTTGATCTTGAAAACGAAAAGATCAACAGCAACGTAACGCTGACTTGGAAAATTACCGAGGATCTGCACAACTCCGCATTGCGCGCAGCAGGTCTGGTTTACGGCGAGGATTACATCATCACCATTACCGATGATGCGTATACGGTTACTTTCCTGAAGGATTGGTCCGAGCTGATTCGCACCAAGCTTGAGGGCAAGCCGCTTGAGCTGGTGATGGAAAACCGCTTTGTGAACGGCTGGACGGGTTCCGTAGTTATGGATTCTGCGGTCAGCGCACACAAGATCAGCATGAATGCAGCTGTTTTGACCAAGCTGAACGGTGCAGATGCGTATGATACCGTATCCTTGAAGTACACCGATGCTGTTGATTTGAAGGAGACCTTTGGCTATCAGGAAGCAAGCTACTTTACGGTTGGCTTCTATTATGATAGCGCTGACAGCGAGACCTCGATGACCTTTGCAAACGGCGAAAAGATTACCGTGACCGTGCCTTACGCCGGTGCAACGGTGCAGACCTCCGAAAAGATGACCGCTGTTTCTACGATTACCGACGGCGTGCGCGTGGATGTTGCTTTGGATGCAAATGCCGGTATTGGTACGGATTGCGTAACCTTTGACGCACCGCACTTCTCCGAGTATGCAGTTGTAACCAAGTACAATCTGAGCCTGAACAACAATTACGTTCTGGTTTTGAACGGTGCTGAAAAGACACAGACGAGCACAACCCCGATTGCATCTTCTCCCATTGCGGCAGGCTACTATGCAGAGGGCGAGAGCCTGACTTGCACGGCGCCTACCGATGTGGCAAGCGGCTTGACCTTGGTTGAAACCCGTTACGCTTACGGTGATGTTAGCGGTAAGCTGGGCGAAACCTTTACCATGCCTGCACACGCAGTCACCTTGACGCACGTGGCAACTCCCGCAATCTATCATATTTACTTCTATGTAGATAACAAGCTGACCAATACCGTATCCTATACCAAGTTTGATGCAGCTGCTCCTCAGTACACAGAGCTCAGCAAGCTGCCCGCGGGCAAGGATGGCTGGCATTGGAGCGGTTTGGGACAGAACCAGACCGAGCTGAACGCAATGCTCTACAACAAGGATTTGTACGTGTTCCTGGTGAAGGGTGACGGTTCCGATACCACGCAGGTGACTGTCAACCTCTACGAGAACAAGGATGCGGCAGCTCCGAAGACTTCTATCACCAAGAGCGTGAGCGCTTGGAAGGCTGAGCTTTCCACGCTTCCCACCGTTTCCTCCCTGTTTGACGGCAAGGTTGGTTACTGGGTAGATGCAAACGGTACAAAGCTCTCCGAGATCAACTGGAACGGCGTGCTGGTTGACGGCGGAAAGATTGATTTGTACGCAATATTTACCAACCGCGCTTATATCGCAACGACCGGTCCCGATATCGTGATTGTTGATTTTGACAGCAATGTGACAGATGCATTCCTGAACGAGAGAAGTGCTACAATTGTTGCCGGCGATCGGGTATGCGTTGAGATTACCTACAAGGCAGGTATGAACACAACGGTGACGATGACCGACGCGACCGGCGTGGCTACCAAGCTGACGTTGGAAGAACACAAGTATAGCGACGGTACTTCTTGCTACTATGCATACTTTACGATGCCTGCCTCCAATGTGACCGTTGAGGTTGTGTATGAGGCAAAGGAAATCTCTTACATTGATGAGAACGGCGAAACAAAGCTTGGTCACTACGGTGACATCAATCAGTTTACGGTAACCATTCCGTGCGGCTATGCGCTGGCACAGAACGTGGAAGGCTGGGAGCTGGTTGGATCTACGACCAATGCAAACGGTGATCTGATTCTGACTTACGCTTATACGCTGACCGCCGAAACCGACGAAAGTGCTTTGGTGAAGGTATTTGAGGATCATCTGGTTGCCCTGAAGTACAATCTGCTTTACATCATGAACGGTAAGGCATACGCAACCACCTCCGCCGCAGAAGAATCGGTTGCATCCGCAAACGTGCACGTAAAGGGCTGGAGCGCAGTTGTTTCCAAGAACCTGCTCTTTGCCTCCATGGAATTTGAAAACAAAGAGGAGCCCTCTTTGTTGGCACTGTGGATCGTTTTGATCGTACTGCTTGTAATTCTTGTGATCGTGGTGCTGTACGTGCTTTACATCAACGGTAAGTTGAAGCCCAACTTCATCCTGCGCTTTGTAACCTGGTTGGTTTCCGGCTTCTTTGCCGTATGCATGGCAGTTGCCGCTGCGGGTCTTGCGATTGCACGCTTCTTCGGATATCGCGAGGAGGATCTGCTTGCAGAGGAAGAACCCGAAGCAGAACCCGAAGCAGTTCCTGCGGAAGAAAGTGCTGTTGCGGAAGAGGCTGCCCCCGTTGAGGAGGAAACTGCTGAAGAAGCTACCGATGTAGCTGCCGAGGAGTCTGCAGAAGCACCTGCTGACGAGGCTGTTGCAGAGGAAAATACCGATGAGGCTGTTGCAGAAGCAGCAGATGAATCTGCCGAAGCAGTTGCCGAAGAATCTGCTGAAGCAGCTACTGAGGAAGTTGCCGAAGAAGCAACTGCAGAAGTTCCTGCAGAAGCTGCCGAGGAGGTTGCTGTAACAGAGGAAGCTCCCGCTGAAGCATCTGCAACCGAAGAGGTTGCCGCAGAGGATTGCACTGAGGAGGCTGCTCCCGCAGAGGATGCAGTGGCTGACGATGCTACCGAAACGGATGACCAGAACGACAAATAAAGCTGATCGTTTTTACGATTGATTTGTGCACCGGGGAAAACTTCGCAAGAGGTTTTCCCCTTCGCACATCTTTGAACCGATTTTGGATTGGAAAGGAACAGCATGAAATTTACACAGCATTATACCGTAAAATGGCATGATACCGACGTCAATCGCCGGGTGCGGCCGGCACAGCTTTTGATGTATATGCAGGAAACTGCCGGTGCACATTTCAGCCACGAGGCGATGTCCTTGGATGAGATGCGCGACACCAAGGGCTTGGCTTTTTTGCTGAGCAGTATCTCGATCTGCATTTACGACGCGTTGTACGCATACGATGAGATTGACGTGCAGACCTGGGTTTGTGAGGGAAGGGGACTCAGCTACAACCGTTGCTTTTGCATTTTGCGCAACGGGCAGGTGGTGGCAGAGGCGGCGTCGGTTTGGGCGCTGTTGGATCTGAATACGCACCGCTTACTGAAAGCCGAGGAGGAGCCGTTTCACATAGAGCCGGAAAACAATTTGCAGCTGGTGACCTTGCCAAAGCGTTTGCGCGTGCCTGCGTTGGAGCACATGGAGCTGGCGGGCGAGCGGCAGATCGTTTATTCGGATATTGATTACAACGGACACATGAACAACACGCATTATCCGGATTTGTTTTGCGACTACACGCCCGATATTTGCGGCAAAAGTGTGACGGGGATGATGTTCTCATTTTTGCACGAGGCGTCCTATGGGCACGTGCTGAAGGTGTATCGCATGGAGACCGAGGATGGATACCTGTTTCGCACCGTGGACGAGAACGGCACCGTTTGCACCGATGCGTTTTTGCGCACGGAGCCGTTTACTGGGCTGGAAAAGCGTGAATAATCAGTAAAAAGCATTGTACGCATAAAATCGGCGTATCAAATCATCATTGCAGAAGGGGAATGAAGGAATGAAACCCGTGACCAAAATCAAAAAATGGCAGTTGACGCGGTGCAGAACTGCGGAGGCGGTGCTGGATCTTTCGCAGGAGGAGTTTGTTGCGGTTGGGAAAAAGGCATTTCGCAAGGCGCGCGTGGAGGAGTTGAAGCTTTCGCCTGCCACTTCCGCCATCAAATCAGAGGCGTTTGTGGGATGCAAGCGCTTGAAAAAAGTGACTCTGCCAGCCGAAAACAACGTGGGATTGTCCTTTGCGGTCTTTCGCGGATGCGAACGGTTGCACGAGGTGGAAAACTGCGAGATGCTGTCGGCTGTTGGCGACTGTGCGTTTGAAAACTGCATGATGCTTCGCTCCGTTCGGTTTGGAAGAGAGCTGAAGCGCATCGGGGAGCTCGCATTTTTGGGGTGCAGATCTTTAGAGACGCTGGCTTTGCCGTCCTCGCTGACGCAGATTGGAAAGGGTGCGTTTCGCGATTGCACGGAGCTTGTGCGCGTGGAGGCGGATGAAGCACTGAGTGTATTCGCGCCGGATTTGTTCCGCGGGTGCATTTCCTTGCAGGAGATCAACCTCCCCACATCGTTGCGGGAGATCCCGCGCGGCGCGTTCCGCGATTGCTCGGCACTGAAAGAGGTAATCGTCCCCGGAAATATTCAAACGGTGGGGTCGAAGGCGTTTGACGGTTGCACGCGGTTGGAATCGGTGACGCTGGAGCTTGGCGTACAGAAGATTTCATCGTGGGCGTTTGCGCATACGCCACATTTGCGGGAGGTGTTTGTGCCGCACACGCTCAAAAAGCTGGGCAAGGGCGCGTTTGGATACGGTTCGCGTCCCGCAGACGAAAAAATTGTCCTGTACGTGGAGAACGAATATATGCTGCGCCGCATGAAACGGTTGCTGTTTTTGTGCGGGTCGTCCGGGGCGGCGAGCGTTTGCTTGATCGGGAAAAGCATTGAAGAACGCAAGCGGGAGCGTCGCCGCAGCAGCTTGGAATCGGAGCCTGTGCATCTGATCCCGACGGAGGCCGATTTGAAAGCAGAGGCACCGGAGGAGACCTTAGCGGCTGAGGAATCCATTGCGGAAACGGAGCGCGCGGAGACGGTGGAAACGCCGGAAACGCTTGAAGGTGTGGAAGTTGCAGAATCGGTTGAACGTGATACGACCGAAGCTGCCGAACCGTCAGAACAGACCGAAACAGCCCAAAATGCCGAATTGACTGAACCTGCAGAGCAGAACGAGTCTCCCACCGAGGCAGACGTACTGACGGAAGCAAAAAAAAGAAGTCTCTGCACAGGTGCGGGAAGAACCGAAAAATTCCAATGTGATCACCATTGCGCCGACGACGAACAAAAAGCCGCGGAAGTCCTCCGGCAAAAAGAAAGTAGAAAAGTCGGATGCCACTCCGACGGATGAAAAGCTACCGGCTGAGGCGATCGCGGAGAATACAGAGACTGCAGATGACATTCCTGCGCAAGCACCCGATGAAACGCCCAAAAAGGCGGCGAGGAAGGGATCGAAGGGATCAAAAGCTTCGTCCGGGTCGTCTCGCAGGAAGAAAACGAATGCGTAATCAAAACGGAAAAATCCGTTTGGTACGGAAATTTTGACAGTTCTATTGATTTTTATCGGAAAATGGTGTATCATTAGGATAATATTTCAAATTGCATGAGGTACAAAATGGAACATATCACATATTCAAAAACGCTCGCTGTGAAAAAAACGTACGATGTGATCGTTTGCGGAGGCGGTGTTTCGGGTGTTGCCGCGGCGGTGAGTGCGGCGCAAAACGGGCTTTCTACGTTGCTTTTGGAAAAGAGCAACATTTTGGGAGGCTTGGGGACGCTTGGATTGATCAACCTTTTTGTTCCGATGTGCAACGGCAGAGGAAAGCAGATCATATTTGGGCTTGCCGAAAAATGGCTGCGCCTGAGCGCCGAGCTTGGATGGGATACGATTCCCGAGGAGTGGCGTGACGGAGAGCCGAAGGAGAAAACCGAGGTTCGGTACTTTCAACGATACTCGCCGGCTATCTTTGCATATCAGCTGACGGAAGAGCTGAAAAAAAGCGGTGCGGATGTTCTGTTTGATTGCATGGCAGTGGATCCGATTATGGAAGGAACCCTTTGCAAGGGCGTCATTACCGAAAGCAAGGGCGGAACCGAATTTTATGCCTGCCGAATGCTGATTGATACCACGGGTGACTGCGACGTTTTGCGGCGGGGCGGTGTTCCTACCGTAAGCGGGGAGAACTTTTTCACCTTTTCTGCAAAAATGGTGACGCTGGAGAGCTGCAGCGCCGCCGTTGAGAGCGGAGATATTCGCCATATTTACAAAAATATCAGCGGTGGCGGCATCAATCTGTTTGGTGACGGTCAGCCCGATGACGTTCCGCGCTGGTCGGGCTTATCTGCCGAGGAGGTGACCGACTATATCGTGCGGAATCATCTTCTGGTTCTTGAAAAGCTGAAGCAGACCGACAGAAAGACGAGAGAAATTGTGACGACTCCGGGGATGCCGCAATTCAGAACGACCGCGCATATCAAGGGGGATTATTCCTTAAGGGTTGCGGATGCCTACCGCCATTTTGACGATTCGGTTTGCGCGATCAATGATTTTGAGCACCGTGACCACTTGTTCGAGGTGCCCCTGCGCTGCCTGACAAGACGGGATTATCCCAATCTCATTACGGCGGGAAGAAGTGCAGACGGTACGGGATACGGCTGGGATCTTTTGCGGGTGATTCCGCCTGCGATCTTGACCGGGCAGGCGGCAGCTGAGGCGGCTTGCCTGGCGCTGAAGAGCGGACGGGCGGTTGCAAACGTGGAGATCAAAGCGTTGCAGGCTAAGCTGGAAAAGGAAAACGTGATGATCCATTTTCCGGATGCGTATGTTCCGGAGGATAAGACCGTTATCATTCACGGCAAAACCCATGCCGAAATTGAAGGCGGACATATGTAAAAAACATATCAAAAAGGCAACATCATGCCCCGGTTGGGTGATGTTGCCTTTTGATTTTTGATAAATGTTTTTTTATTGAATTTCCTGCTCCAAGCTTGCAAATTCTTCGGTGTCAAAAAATTCGGTTATCGTGATCCCAAAGCCATCACAAAGCATTTTTATGGTCACGATTCCGGGATTCTGGCTTTTTCCGTAAAGGATATTTTTGATAGAGGAGGGCGCGACGGCTGATTCCATTGCAAGCTTGTGGATCGACATTTTCTTTTCTTCCAAAAGCTGAAGAATCCTGTTTTTTACTGCTGTATATGTGTTCATTTTTATCACTCCAACAAAATATTTAGTCTAATTATAGCCCAATCCTCTTGACAAAATGGGCTATATATGATACAATTAGGCTATAAATAGCCCAAATTGGGCAAAAAGGAGATAAAAAATGAAGAACACAAAATGGATTGTACTTATTTTGATTTGCGCAATGCTACTGTTTGCCTTCACGGCTTGTAAAGGAGAGCAAGGCCCGCAGGGAGAGCAAGGTCCGCAGGGAGAGCAAGGCCCGCAGGGAGAGCAAGGCCCGCAGGGGGAGCAAGGCCCGCAGGGGGAGCAAGGCCTGCAGGGGGAGCAAGGTCCGCAGGGAGAGCAAGGTCTGACGGGAGAACAAGGATTGCAGGGCTTGCAAGGAGCGAACGGAAAGACTGCAGAATATCGAGCAGATAACGGATGGCTTCAATGGAAATATACGGATGAGGATGATACGAAATGGAGAAATCTTTATGAATATGAAACCCACTTATCCGAAGACGTGGGGAGCGAGCCTACCGATGGTCCGACGGTATCCACTTTTTGCAATGGCGACAATTACGGTCTGGCGGGGACCTATACGGTTCTAAAAAACGAGACGGTTTCGGTTGGAGACCGTATTCCTTTGGTTGCTACCGTAAACAAGGGCTACAATTTTGAAGGGTGGTATATTGATGACGTTTGTTTCAGCAAAGAGCTGACTTGTGAATATGTGGCGCAGGCGGGTGATGTTGCAATCGAAGCGGTATTCAGTCATTATACGGTGAGCACGTTCTCTGATACAGACGAATACGGTTTGGCGGGCACCTTTACGAAATTGAGTGACGAAAACGTTTCGGTTGGGGATATTGTAACGCTTGAGGCTACCGTAAACGACGGATATAATTTTGAAGGTTGGTATATTGGGGGCAGTTGTATTAGCAAGAATCCGGTATATTCCTATACGATGCGCGCGGAAAATGTGCAGATAGAGGCTTGTTACAGCTATTACACCGTCACGACCTTTGGCAATGCAGATGAATATCCCATTGAGATTGGACGCTATACAAGCTTGCAGAATCAAAAGGTATCTGTGGGGGATACAGTTACACTGATTGCTACTGCGGATGCAGGATATAATTTTGAGGGCTGGTATATCAATGATATCTGTGTTTCGGAGGACGAGGAATTTATTTACACCATGAGGAACGAAAACGTGCAGATTATGGCAGCATACAGCTGTTATACGGTTTCTACCTCTTCCCGTATGCACGAAACCTACGAGGATGCTTTTGTGGCGGGAACGTATACGCAATACAGCGAGAAGCCGATCACAGTAGGAGAAACGGTTACACTGACGGCTACCGTAAAAAGCGGATACATGTTTGTTGGATGGTTTGTAAAGGGTGTATGCGTGGAAGAAAACCTGGAATACAGC
The DNA here is from genome assembly GCA_017452665.1 of Clostridia bacterium. GTDB lineage: Bacteria > Bacillota > Clostridia > Oscillospirales > CAG-272 > UMGS1865. The sequence continues at coordinate 22,347 of JAFTLZ010000143.1, read as the reverse complement.
TTTGTTATGGGAAAGGAGAATGTTGAGGCGGAGGCAGTTTATACTTACTATACTTTAAATACATCTGCACTTTATATGCGTGACGGTGTATACTATGCGTTTGAAGATCCCTTCCTTTGCATGGAGTACGTCTATCGGGGTGAAAAAATATCTGCGGGCGAAACGGTGACCGTTACCGCCAAGGAGCGCGCGGGATACACCTTTATCGGGTGGTATTCCGACGGATTGATTTGCGAAGATCTGACCTTTTGTTTTGTAATGCCAAATGAAAGCGTGGGATTGATTGCGCGGTATTCTTTGTCAGAATAAAAAAATCGGACAGCAGTTGGGAATCCAACCGCTGTCCGGCTTTTTCTTCTTTGTAAAATATTTGTTGTTTTGGTATGCTATTGACGAAGGAGGGGCGCATTTTTCTGATCAATTCATGAGGCTTTCCTCAGCCAATTTCAAAATCAAACACACGGAATTTTTCGCATCCATGCGTAGATATTGGAACAAAGCGCACGGTTTTGACACGCCAGTCTACCGTGTGGCGTACAAAGCGTTGATGGTTGTCGTGGACTTGTAAAACAACGGTGCTGCCGTTTTCGCTGATTCCTTCGATACGGTATTCGCAAACCAATGTTTTTGGCAGCTTGAATTTGGTTTGAACCAGCGGATAATTGCAGGGCATATTTTGATAGTTGCGGTTTAAGTCGCTGTCAAAAACAAGACGGATCTCGCGCACGTCGGTGTCGCTGTCAAATTTGTATTCGATTACGTCACCGCACACGCCCGTCCAGCAGTTTTCTTCGCCTCGGTCAAAGCCGTTTCTGACTACCTCGGCACTGCACCGGGCTTTTTGCGTAAGGCAGGGAACTTTTCTCGTATGCCAAGGAATATAGCAATCGTCTGCCATAAGTGTTTGTTGCAGGGTGGGGATATCGACCTCTTCGACCGCACACCCGTGGCAGATTGCTTGCGCCACTGCCGTTCCGAGCGCCTGACCGAGAATGGCGCAGGTTGCCATGACACGCGAGGAGGAAAGCGCGGCGTGCGTTACGCTGATGTTTCTTCCGGCAAAGACCAAATTTTGAATGTTATCCGATATCATGCACCGAAGCGGCAAGCCCCAGGGCTGTGGCGCGGGATGATAAATGGTGGGATGTCCTTTTGTATAATAGAAGCCTTCGGGGAAGTGGTCGTCCATTGACCAGCCCGCATAAGCCACGATATCGTCAAAGCGTCCCTCTGCCTCTACGTCGTTTTGCGTAACGGTGTATTTTCCAACGTAACGGCGGCTTTCGCGCTTTCCGGGGAGGAAGCCGATCCAATCCAGCTCCCAGTTGTCTACACCGTGGTCGCCGTGATTTTTCATATGATCCCACACGCCATAGCAGATTTTCAGCAGTTCGTCGCGGCATCGGTCGGTGTCGTGGATGCAATCCCATTCACCGCCAAGCTCGATCCACCAAAAATTGTTCTCCTTGTCGTGATCCTTGTAAGGAAGATCGGCGTCGGACTCGTATTTGTACGCCCACGTTGGCGGTGTAAATTTGACCTTGTGATCGGTTTCCCGAATCTGGAACAGACAGCTCATGCCCATGGTTTTCTGATCGGCGGTATCCGGTGGAATTGTTTCGCCAAAATCGGATTTCGCTTCTCTGCCATACATATAATTTGCTCCCGTCAGCGGAGCCAAAATCGAATCTCCGGAGCAATCGGCAAAATAGGTGGCAGATACGGTGTGAAAGGTCTCGGCATTGGATTGCCAAGCCTTGATGCTGACGATCCGATTTCCGTCCATCGTTGCGTCAAGACAGCTTGTGTTCAACAAAAGTGTAAGATTTTTTTCAGCCATTGCTTTTTCATACAGCACGCTGTCCCAGATCGGATATTTAAGAGAGGGATTTTGATAAAAGTTTTCAAGAAAAATCTCCTCGATGATGCCGCCTTCGCGGTTATCCTTTCCATGCGCACCGCAGATCCACATACGGATCTCTCCGGATGCGTTTCCCCCAAGAACCGGGCGGTCTTGTACCAGTACGACCTTGATCCCGTGCCGCGCCGCCGCAATGGCACAGCAAAGCCCGGACATACCGCCGCCTACCACGCAGAGGTCGGCTTGATAAGATTGGTTTTTCATAAAAATTTCCCCCTATTGATTTTTTCTTCGGTTTGTGTTATAATGATAACGCAAAAGCAAAGAAAAAGAGTGCAAATACAGGCATAATTTATAGAAAAACGGGCAAAAAATATGGATTTGATTGAATCGATTGAAAACTACATCGTATATTTGATCACCGATTGCGGGCTGTCGGTGACGCTTCATCCACTGGAAAGCGAATCGTTGATTACCTTTAGCCGCTTGATGCGATTTAATATTCACGATAATTCCTACTGCACCCACGTAAAATCCTCCTTGCCCGGGCATGCCCGCTGTCTTGCGCAACAAAAAAGAGTGTTTGAAAAATGCCGCAATCGGAAAGAGGAATTTTGCGGTGTTTGCCATGCGGGGGTGTTTGAATACGTGTATCCGCTGTCCGACGGTCAACGGATGATCGGCTTTGTCTCCGTGGGCGGTTACTCCTGCGCGGAAGGCGAGCAGTTGGTTGCCGGAACCGCCGAGCGCTTTGGATATTCTGAGGAGCTCCTCAAAAAAGCGTATGACACGTTGCGTGCAGCCCCTCCTGAGAAAAAGAAGATCGATACGCTGATTTTTCCGCTTTGTCAAATGCTCGAGCTTGCATATCGGAAGGACGCGGGAGGAACGGAAAAGGAATCCTTGATGACACAGATCCTTCGGTATATCCAACAGCAGTATGCAATGGATTTAACCGCCGAGGAGATTTGCCGCAATTTTTATTGCAGCCGATCGTATTTCAGCCATACATTTCAGCGCGAAACGGGGAAGAGCTTTCGCGAATATCTGACGGAAATTCGTTTGGAACACGCAAAACGGTTATTGAAATACTCAAAGCTGAGCGTGATCGAAATTTCTTATTCGGTAGGCTTTAACGATTCCAACTATTTTTCAAACGTGTTTCGAAAACGGGAGGGGATCTCTCCGCTTGCGTATCGGAAATCGGTAAAAAATCAATAAAATCAAAAAAGGGGCTATCTCAATCTACGATTTGATGACAGCCTCGCTTTGTTTTTTTGGGGGAAATGCCTTCGCTGCTCATTCCTTTCCAAGCAACTTTTTCCCACACGCTTCTATAAAGGGCTTGATGGAGACAAGAATCTCCTCCTCCGTTTCCGCCGCAGGGAAATTTCCGATTCTCCATGTCCGTATTCCTCCGTTATTTCAAAATGAGAATGCCGCCGTCGGTCACGTCCTCAACCGTCAGCTCGTTGCCGCTGATGTGCACTGCCTTCTCACCGTCCATGGCATAAAAGCGCGCCGTTGCAAACGGAATATCCACGCGCATTCTCGCACGTATCCGCTCTCTTGCAACCGAAATATTGGTCAGGACAACCAAGTGGTATCCGTCCCCCTCAAGAAGCTGCACACCAAGGTACGGATCCAGCGGTGCAACCCGCGGAGAAATGCCCGTCAGGTCGGCAACGTCGTACACCGAGCACATACTGTCCAGCGTCAGCCCCTCGCGCGACTTGACCTCTCCCTCATATTTCGCGTATCCCAAACACGCCCCATCCCAGCAAGGGTAAGAGATCATATACACCTCACCGCCCTTTTTCATAAACCGCTCCACCGCTGCCTTTTCCTCGGGCGAGAGCATATTGATATACGGAACGTACAAAACCTTGATGCCAAATGCGTTTTTGTCCAGGTGCTCCGCATCGGTCACGGTAACATTATATCCTGCTTGTCTGAGCTGCTTGTGCACCTCCGTGTACTCCAGCAAATAGGAATTGCGGATGTCCTCACCCCTTGCCTGCCGCTCTCCGTTTTCCCGCGCGTCGCAGAGATAGATTGCATAATCGGAATGAAGGAGACCTACGCCCTCGTGCGCGCGTCTTGCCCCCATCAAAAGATCATTCATGCCGATGACGTATCTGTTGACGTTTGCCGCGTTCTCGAAATTGTGCGTTTTCGTTCCGTCATAGTTCAAGATCCCACAGCTGTTCGGATGCGGCACGCCCTCCACGGGACAGTCGCCCCGCCATTGATAGTACACGATTCCCTTCGCACCCGAGCCGATCACCGTATAGGTGGTGCGATTGTACAGAGGAATCGGAATGTAGGTACGGCTGTCCAGCTCAATGCACCACGACTCCTTTCCCTCCAGCTCTGCGGCACACTGTGCAATATCCGTCAAAAGACATAGGGGGTAGTAGTCAATGCCCCTCCCGTGAAAATAGCAGGTATATCCGACAAGATCCATCTCTTTGGCATTCGCAAAAATATCACAGCCCCTATATGCCGCCCGCTTCGCGATCTGGTCGTTGGTCATACAGGTATAGGTCGGGAGCGCGGATCCGCGCTTGGAGCCAACGGACGCGTTGTTCAAAAAGTTGGTCAGGCTGTCCCGCGCAAACAGACGCCACAGCGCCCACATACGCTCGCCCTGCTCCCGTCTTCCGCGCGGCGGCAGATACTCCACAGCCTCCTCCTCGGTGAGGATCTGCTTCTCTACCAGCCACCTGCGATACGCCTTGACAGTTTCCTCATGATAGTCATACATCTGTGTGCCCGGATAGTGCGGCTCGTTGTAGATCTGGAATGCCACCGTATTGGGGTACGCCCCGTAATGCCTTGAAAGCGCCTCTGCGTGCGTGCGGTTGTCCTCCAGGATCCCGTCGTGATGAAGCGTCGTACGAATGAAATCCGACCACACCGTCTCCTGCTTTTCGCCGTTCCAGTCCACCATTTCGGCGTTTTCAAAATTCCGCAGATTGACCACGTACCCCTGCTCTCGGATCGACACGGAAATACCGTTTTTATCTGCCTCCTCCACCATGGCGTCAATAAAGGGGGTGTTGACGGCAGCTGTGCCGTCCGCATCCAACGTCACCTCTCCCAGCGCGGCAAAGCGAACATGATTGAAGCCGATCTCCGCCATCATGGCAAGATCCTTTTTCATTTCCCCGATCCGATCCCCCTCGGGCGGAACCGGAAATTTGCAGGGATGGAAAGACGGATAGTAGGACTCTCCCAAGCCGAACGTTTTTTTCTCACTCTTATAAAGAATTCCGTTTTTCAACCGATACATTTTCATTTCTCCTTTTTGTTATTTCAAAAGCAAAATCGCAACGAACGCAAGTGCCATACCGATCACGCATCGCAAAGTGATCTTCTCCTGAAAGAACACTGCCGCCATAACCGCGCTGAAAATCAAGCCGCCTGCCTGATAGATCGGATAGACCTGCGCCGGCAGAAGATAGTCGTTGGCAAGCGCCTTGAAATAGGAATTGATAAACAAGCACACCGACATGATCGCAATCGTGATCAGCGTCGAGCGGAGCATTTTTCCCGCATCAAATTTCCCACCCTCGGATGGAAGCAAAAATACGGTCAACAAGGCGATCGCAGCCACAAAGTACGAGATCAGGTTCAGCGTGGAGATGCTTGCTTCGGAATAGTGGGTAAACAGCTTGAGAGAGAAGTCGTACAATCCGCTGGATACCCCACAGACGATCAGCAGAATCACCGAGCCGATGCTGAGCCTCCCCTTGATCCCCGCACTGTATGACACCATGATCAGCACGGCAACCGTCAGGATTGCAATTGCTAAGAGCTGCCACGGAGTGATGGGATCGCGGAACACGATAAAACTGCAGACCAGTGTCACCACGACGCCGAACATTTGCGCCACGCTGATCAGCATAAACGCACCGCGGCGCACCGTCAGCATCCATGTGACCATAAACAGCGAAACCGTAACACCCGCAAGCACACCCAATCCCCATGCGGCACCGTCCATATAAAATCCGCTGCTCCATGCCTCGACGGCAAGGACCGCTGCGCTGATGAAAATACAGATCACCATGCGTACCATGTTGACAAACACCGATTGCCTGTGCGTTGTCACGGTGTTGCTCAATCGCTTGCCCATGTAGCCCTTGGCCGTACCCGCGAGCAGGGCGATCAATATACTGATATATCCCATTTTTTCCTCCGTTGATTTTTTTCGTATCTTTATTATAGCACCGATATATTGACATTTTCAATACGCTCTGTTATAATAAAGATATAATATTTTATCATCGGAGATTGCTATGAAAATACAACTGATCGTTGCCCTGCGTGTATACCGTGAGCAATTCATCATGGAAAATTTTATCGGTACGGATGATATATTTGCGCTTGTCAAGGACGGGAGTTTTTACATGGAAAACGAAGAGGGGAGCTTTGTCATACAAAAAAATGAGGGCGCACTTTTCAGAAAAAACGTGCTGTATCACCGCCGCGTGATCACCCCCGTTACCATGTATCTGTTCCGATATAAATCCGAGGAGCATGCATTTGACACCGATCACGTGATCTTTCACGATCAGGCACGTCTTTCAACCACCCTTTCCATGCTGGAGCAGTTGGACGCCGAGGTGTTTGGCAATGATTTTGAATGTCGCAGCCATCTGTTTGCCGACCTTGCCATGCAACACGCAATGGAAAACCGCAGTATGCAAAGCATCGACGCCACCATTGAGGACGCCGTTGGAAAAATTCGCCGCACCCTTCATATCGGCGTGGATCTTGCAAGGATCGGCGAGGAGAGCGGGCTGTCCTACGTGCAGTTTTTGCGCCGCTTCAAGAGTTTTACGGGAATGACTCCCTCCGATTATATCATCGCACTTCGCTTACAAAAGGCGAAAGTGCTACTTGCGGATACCGATCTTCTGATCAAGGATATTTCATCCGCCTGCGGATTTGAAAACGAATATTATTTTAGTAACTTCTTCAAAAAGCATACAACCCTTTCGCCATCCGCTTTTCGCTTTGCATCGCGCTCATAACCGGGATACTTTTCCGTCCGCCTCTCCCGCAAGCACCGATCTGTAAAAAAGCAATATCAAACCATTATGGAATGATATTGCCTTTTCTGATTCAATTCCGCACTCCGCATTCCCTATTCCGCATTCGGTCACCTTGCCATCAGCGGCATATTTCCATAAAAATTCCGTAGCCCGTTGTGGGATCGTTGATTAAAACGTGGGTGACGGCTCCTACGAGCTTGCCGTTTTGAATGATAGGGGAGCCTGACACGAGTGTGCTGGGTAAAGAACGACACATTTTAACGGAAAATTCATAAAAACCGCCGAGAGCACTCAAAATGGATGACCTCGGCGGTGATTCAATTTAGATATCCTTTATTAGTGAATGACCACACTCACGGCATTTATCATTCTCAATATTGTTGGAAGAACCGCAAACAGCACAAAGAACAGTGTTGTCATTGTAATCGGGCAAAACAACAACAGTATTCGTTCCGTAAAGATGAAATACCAAATCACCTTCGTTATACGTATTAATATTTTGTTGCAACTGTACCTTACCGCTATATGCTTTTTTATATATGAGCTTACTGTCTGGTCGTTCAATGCTCAAATAAACGGTATTCTTCAAATATAAGTGCTCACGGGTAGGTTTAACGGAAGAATCATTATCCGTTGTAGTAACAATATCGACTTTCTTTACTGTTCCGTAATAAGTTGAATCAATCAGTTTATGAGGAACTCCCGTGATAACAAACGGAATTAACATAACGACAATAAAACAGGATGTTTGGAACGCCTTGTTACCCGTATTAAAAATAACGTTTCCCCATAAAATCAATATTGTTGCAAACACGGAAATCAGAATTATACAAGGAATGACTCTTTTTAAAATTCTATTTCTGCAATATTTTTGTAAATCTTTTGGTAAAATCATTTAATATCTCCTATTTAATAAGTATTTTATTCTTGTTTATGTCTGTCACATATTTTTTGTAATAATTGAGAGGACTTATAATCATTCAGTACAACAGGAATTACACAACCATTCTCGATTTCGAGGTAAGACACTTTGGCCAATCCAGCATTGGTTTTTATTGTTTCCTCTCTTAAAGTGATTATTTGATTAATATTTACACTATAAGAAACCATTTCCACAGATTGCTTAATTAAATCAATAATATAAATATTAAAAAGAGTATATTCTGAAGAAAATATAATATCGGTAATATAATATTTTGGAGAAATGAATTTTCCGTCCTTTCTCTTCTTTATTACCGTGTTTTTTAATTCATAACATTCAATAGCATTTTCAGAACACTTAACTTTATTATCCTGCATTATTTTTTTTAAGGCTTGTTCAATTTCATTATCTTTAATTTTGAACGAACGACAGATGAAAAAAGCCAAAACACAAACCAATAAAGTTGAAAGACCTATAGGTCCTCCGCCTTGAATAAATGTCGTTACAATTAAGGAAACAATAGCTATAATTAGCAAAATTATTTCTAATATAGAAAAATCCTTTTGATAAAAATATTGCTCTACTCTATTTTCCTTTTTCATATCAATTATCCTTTCTCTCAAAAACATACCAATGCGGCGTCAAATCACCGTAAAAATAATCTCCGGATTTATGCTGTACCAAAAGATAATCTTTGCCACTTATTGATTTGATCTGATATTCTTCGGCGGTCATTTCTTTATCGTTGAGAACAAAGCCTTTTGTGTAGCGAAGCGTATAGGTTGCATTTCCCGACATGGTACGAATCGTTCTTGTACAGATGCCGCGAGATAAGAATTTAATATCTACAGCATATATATCCTCTTTATTGCTGTAATGAGAATCGGGATCAAAATCCGATACGGTGGGGACATAGTCATAAACTGTCCATTCGCCACGAACCGATTCATCATCAATAAACGGCAAATCTGTTTTATCAATATTGGAACGTATCTGATGTTCAGTATATGCCACATTGTCGATTTGTCGATAGAAGAGTGTTAGCATATCTTCTCCATTGTCAATACAATCATCGCTCATAAATTGAATGATCATATAGCGAATTCCATTCTGCTCAACCGTTCTGTAAGAATTGGGAATTGCAAAGGTATATTTAGGAGAAATTCTATACAGCGTGCCTTTTGTCCAAAAGTATCTCCAAGCGAAAGAGCCGCCAGGCATAAATATGATTTCTTTGTCAGCAATATCACTTTTTACTTCTTCAAAAGATGTCAAGTCATTTTCGTCAAAGAGCTCGCCGCACAACTGCCATTTGCCAATCACTTTGGGATCGTTTTCAAAAGGCAAAAGCAAGATTTCTGCAAAAAAAGGTTTTTGTGAACTTTCTTCGCATAGACCGTCAATCGTTTTGATTTGTTCCTTATATCTTTCGATAGCTTTCGATAAAGCTACCTTTTTATTTTGCAGAATGTCTCGCAATTTCTCCGTTGTCGCGGACTGTATTTTTTTGATTTCATCCAAAGAGAATCCAAGATTCTTATAAAATAAAATCTTTTTATACTTTTCTACCGCATCGACCGAATAAAATCGGTAGCCGCTTGACGAATCTGTAATATCCGGTTTTAGAACTCCTTCAGCATCATAATACCGCAAGGTCTGCGTGCTAACATTACAAATCTTTGCCAAATCACCTATTTTTATCATGTCATCGCCTCCTTCGGTATCATTATAACATTATAGTTAACTGTAAAGTCAATAGGCTTTTATAAAATTATATCATAAAATTATGAATTAGTCTACACCTATTCCTTGAACGATACCTCAACGAGTATGTTATAATAAGTACAAAACTTTTTGGGACAAAAGAAAGTTACTCCTCATAAAACGTACTTGCCGTGTGTTTATGAGGAGCAACTTTTTTCTCTTTATCTCGCCATCAGCGGCATATTGACCAGCATATTTTCGATAAAAATTCCGTATCCCGTGGTGGGATCGTTGATGAGCACATGCGTGACGGCGCCGACGAGCTTACCGTTTTGAATGATGGGGGAGCCGCTCATGCCCTGCACGATTCCGCCCGTTACGGCGAGGAGATCGGGGTCGGTGACCGTAACCGTGAAGCATTTGGAGCCGGTGGCTTCGGGATGGATATTGGAGATGCGGACGTCGTATTTTTCGGTTTTATTGTTATCCAGCGTGCAGAGGATATAGGCGTCGCCCTCCTCAAGCTCGCCTTTCAAGCCAACGGGGAGCGGCTCTGCGGTACAATCGGGAACTTCACTGAACATCCCCCAAACGCCGCAGGAAGAATTGCCCAGCAGAGCGCCGACCTTTCCCGCGTTGAAATACCCCTTCAATTCCCCCGGCTTGCCGGACTCTCCTCTGACCACCGCCGAGATGGTCACGTCCGATACGCTGCCGCGCTTCATAGAGATCAGGCTGCCCGTATCCGCATCGCAAATGCCGTGCCCCAAGCCGGCAAAGGCGCCCGTGTCGGGAAGAATGAAGGTCACGGTTCCGATGCCCGCACCGCTGTCGCGCACCCAGATTCCGGTTTTGTAGCGCGCCTCGGCTTTGCAATAGACCGGCTTCAGCGTTGTTTCAAAGGTCTTGCTCCCGCGGCGGCAGATCAGGTTCAGCGCGTTTCCGTTGCAGTTTTCAATTCGGTCGGTCAATTCCGAGGCGCCGGATAAGACCTCGCCGTCCACCTTCAGGATCACGTCCTTTGTGCGAAGTCCGGCCTCGGTTGCGGGATTGACGGTTCCTTTTTCGGTTTCCACATCCGAAACGCCCACAACGGTGACGCCCTCGGTATAAAACTTTACTCCAAAAGGCATTCCGCCGGGATACAGATACAGATCCTGCAGATCATCGGCGGAAAGAGTGGCTACGGTGTCGGAAAGGACGCTCCCCGAAAGTGCTGTGGAGGTTGCGGGAAGCGTCAAGGGTTCGGTGACTTGATTGCTCATGGCAAAAACGATCTCCTTTTGAGGTGTATCCGCCATGATTGTGACCGCGCCCGACTGTGCGGCAGTAATCATTAGCAGGAAGCAACACAAAAGCTTCCAAATTCTTTTTTTCATGATTTTGTACCTTTCTTGTATAACGGCTTTGATTTTTTACGGTGGCAGGCTGTTGCATATTGCCGTTACTAATGTGTGCCGACGCGCGCGCTTTCATAAGTAACAATGATAACCATAATGTCCCGCACGGTGGAAATAAGCCCGATTTTTTGCTCGTTTTTCAAATTTGTTTACAAAATGTTGTTGAAATGGCATACCAATTTGAATATAATTTATTAGTAAACTAATTTTTAAAACCAAGAGAAATCCGGGTAGAGGAAAGGTGGTTTTTGTGGAGAGAAAGAAACCTGATTTTCAGCCGACTCCGTGTATGCTGGTCAATGAGATAGCAAGGCTGTTCTCCGCCAGAATGCGCGCGTATGAATTGGAGGGAGCAATGTCGCAGGACAGTGCGCGGCTGATGATGCGCGTATTATCACGTGAGGACGGCATCAGCCAACTGCAGCTAACGCAACGGACACACCTGAAGGCTCCTACCGTCAGCGTCACGCTCAAGCGCATGGAGGACGAGGGTTTGGTGCGGCGCGAGCAGGATGCGATGGATCTGCGCAAGACGCGTGTGTATTTGACCGAGCGCGGAAAAGAGCACAACAGGAAGGTATTGGAACGCTTGCATGGCTTGGATGCCGACATGATGGAGGGCTTTTCTTTGGAGGAGACCGAGTTGTTGAGGAAGCTTTTGGAACGAATGCGTGACAATATTTTACCCACAGAAAAAGAAAACCATACGGTTGATTAAAACCGGATGGATTGGTAATTCATGTAAAAATGGAAAAGAGAGGAAAAAACATTGAAAAAAAGTTTGATCTCCTACATCAAGCCGTATCTGTTCCTTGCCATCATCTCCCCGCTGATGATGATGGGGGAGGTGCTGGCTGACCTTTGCCTGCCGTTTTTGATGTCCTACATCGTAGATTACGGTATCCTGGAAAACGGCTTGGTGACGATTCGGCAGGATGGCGGATTTGCCGAGAGCGTGATGAATTTATTTTACGGAAATGATTACACGCAATTTCAGATCGTTTTGACCTTTGGCATCATGATGCTACTGATCACGCTGGTCGGCGGATTTTTCGGCACGTTCTGCGCCTATACCTCTGCACGTGCGGCACAGGGCTTTGGACACGATCTGCGCCGCGATGCGTATCGGCGTGTGATGTCGCTCTCTATTGAGCAGACCGACCGCTTTACCACGGGGTCGCTTGTGACAAGAATGACCAACGACGTTTCGATGGTGGTGGAATTTGTAGAAATGATCACACGGCATTTTGTGCGCGCGCCGATGTTCTTTTTGGGCGGCACCGTAATGCTGCTGATGCTGAACGTAAAGTTCGGCGTCATCCTGCTGTGCGCACTGCCGATTTTGGCGGTTACTGTCTTTTTGGTACTCAAGCGCGCGATCCCGATGTTCTCGCAGGTGCAAAAGAGATTGGACGGAGTGAACTCGGTGGTGCAGGAAAACGTCAGCGGCGCACGCGTGGTCAAGGCGTATGTTTGCGAGAGCTTTGAAAACGAACGCTTTGCAAAGGCAAACGACGGGCTGTGCTCGGTCAATTATCGCGTGCTGAAGCTGATGGCAATCATCAATCCCGTTCTGACGGTGATCCAAAACGGCGCTGTGATCGCATTGATCTACATCGGCGCTGTGGATTTGAGCGCAGGTCTGGCAGGTATGAGCACGGGTACCGTTATGGCGGGCATCACCTACATTACGCAGGTGGTCAACTCGATCATGATGGCAACCATGATGTTTCAATCCATTTCCCGCGCAATGGCATCAGGCAAGCGCGTGCGTGAGGTTCTGGATACCGATCCCGTGATCGTGAGCGGAACAGAGACGGCTTCTGCGTCGGACGTTGCGATCTCGATGAAGCAGGTGGCGTTCCGCTATCCCGGAACCGTGGGCAGACCGGTTTTGCATGACATCAACTTAGAGGTGCGTAAGGGTGAGACGCTGGCGATCATCGGTGCCACAGGATGCGGCAAGACCTCGCTGGTCAATCTGATCCCGCGTTTTTACGATGCGACCGAGGGCGCGGTTGAGATCAACGGGGTACCGATTCAAAACTATGATCTGACCGCTTTGCGCAAAAAGATTGGATGTGTCCTGCAAAAGAGCGAGCTGTTTTCGGATACGGTTGCAAATAACATTCGTTGGGGCGACCCTAAGGCAAGCGAAGCGGAAATCAAAAAAGCCGCGCAAATCGCGCAGGCGGATGATTTTATCATGAGCTTTACCGACGGATACAACAGCTTTATTGCCGAAAAGGGCGCGTCCTTGTCCGGCGGACAGAAGCAGCGTCTTTCCATTGCGCGCGCGCTGACCCGCAAGCCGGAAATCTTGATCTTTGACGATTCTACCTCGGCACTGGATCTTGCCACCGAGGCAAAGCTGCAAAAGGCTCTGCACGAGAATTTGCAGGACACGACGATCATTTTGATCGCACAGCGCATTGCAAGCGTCAAGAATGCCGATCGGATCGCGGTGCTGGAGAACGGCACCATTACCGATTGCGCACCGCATGAGGAATTGATGCGCACCAGCGCGACCTACCGTGATATTTACAATTCGCAAATGAAGCAGACCGAGGAAGGAGGGGCAAGATGAATCAACAAGCAAACAGACCTGCCGCAAAAAGCGCAGGGGATCCGCCCATCGTTCCGATCGGTGGCAGACGCGGACCCGGTGGAGGAGGCCCCATGGCGGCGCGGATGAACGCCGAAAAGCCGAAAAATACCAAACAGACCGTTGGTCGCCTTTTGCACTACATTGGGCGCAGCGGTGTGCTGTTGATCGCCTTGCTCGCCATTATGCTGGCGGTGACCGCGGCGGATCTGCTGGGGCCGTTCTTCCAGGCAAAGGCGATTGATACGATCTCGGTAGACGAGCTGGCAGGCGGACTTCAGGTAGATTTGGAGGCATTGGCGGGATATTTGACGGTGATGGCAATCATTTTCGTCTGCAGCGCGGTGCTTTCCTTCTTCCAGGGGATTTTGTCGGCACAGCTTTCCCAACGTACGGTGCGGAGTATGCGTTCCGATCTGTTTCAAAAAATCTCCCGCCTGCCGATCAGCTATACCGATACGCACAAGCACGGAGACATCATGTCCCGCATGACCAACGACGTGGAGAATGTTTCCAACGCCATCTCGCAGTCGATTACCACGCTGTTTTCCTGCGTGCTCACGCTTTTCGGCGCCCTGGTAATGATGCTGTACTACAGTTGGCAAATGACGCTGATCGCGCTTGTGACCATTCCGATCTCTGTGTGCGTTTCCGCACAGCTGGGTAAGTTCATGCGCAAATATTTTGTCCGCCAGCAAAAGCTGCTCGGACAGATCAACGGTCAGGTCGAGGAAACGGTAACCTCCTACAAAACGGTGGTTGCCTTTGGCAAAGAAGAGGAATCGGTAGAAAAATTTGCCGCCACGTCGCAGGAGCTGCGTTCCTGTGCAGTCAGCGCAAAGGTGTGGGGCTCGATCATGGGACCCGTGATGAATTTTATCGGAAATTTGCAGTACGTTCTGATCGCGGCAAGCGGCGGCTGGATGGTGCTGAACAACATGGGCATTACGGTAGGAAGCATCCAGGCAATGCTACAGTATTCCAAAAAGTTTACCCACCCCATCAACCAGATTGCAAACCAGTATTCCAGTATTCTGACGGCCCTGGCAGGCGCGGAACGCATCTTTGAGATCATGGACAGCGCCGACGAGGTGGACGAGGGTAAGCGCGACATGAAGATCTCCTCGGTGCGCGGCGATATTGATTTTCAGAATATTCAATTTGAGTATATTCCGGATGAGCCCGTGCTGAAGGGCTTGAATCTGTCGATCCGATCCGGTCAAAAAATTGCCATCGTCGGTGCCACGGGCTCCGGAAAAACCACGGTTGTCAATCTGCTGACCCGTTTTTACGAGACCAACGGCGGAAAAATTACGATCGACGGCGTGGATATCCGGGAGATCCCGAAATCAACTCTGCGGCATATGATCGCAATCGTTTTGCAGGATACGGTGCTCTTTTCGGATACCATCCGCAACAACATCAAGTACGGTCATCCGGAGGCATCCGATGAGCAAATGAAAAATGCTGCCGCAACGGCAAAGGCGGATTATTTTATCGACCGCTTGCCCGATGGCTACGATACGGTTCTGGCGGAATCCGGCTCCAACCTTTCGCAAGGGCAAAGACAGCTGCTTGCCATCGCGCGCGCGGTGCTGGCAGACCCGAAGATCCTGATTCTGGACGAAGCGACCTCCAATGTGGATACGCGTACCGAAATGCACATTCAGCAAGCAATGCTCGCATTGATGAAAAACCGCACGTCTTTGATCATTGCCCATCGCCTGTCTACCATTCGCGATGCGGATATGATCGTCGTCATCCGCGATGGCGTTGTGGCGGAAGCGGGGGATCACGATACGCTTCTTGCCGCGGACGGCGAATACGCCAAGCTTTACAGCAACCAGTTTGCAGGCATGGCAACGTAATAAGAATCAAACCTTTATTCAACTGAAAAGAACGGGGAAGCGATGTTGTTCCCTGCAGACTGTAGACAAAACTGACGAAACTCGTTGGTTTTGTCTACAGTCAAAATTTTCTCCGTTGGAGAAGGATGCTACCGCCATCCAAAACGGTCTACAAGATTACATCTCATTCCAATCCCGTACTGAAATGCGGTTGACTTGTAAGTCCCAAAGGTGTTGCTTTTTGAATCAAACAAAAAAGACGCTGCAAAAACAACGTCTCTCTGCAATCGGAAAGGATGCTTTCCGATTCATTTTTGATTCGGATTCATATCGCTCAGCTGCTTTGCCAATTCGGCACGGCGCTCATCCGGCAGTGACGGATCGGACAGCTTTGCGTATATCGACGCACGCAACAGCTCGCTGTGCAAAATCATGTGCGCATTTTTGGAAATACCGAACTTTGCGCTCCGCAAGCGCAATACATGATATGCGTCCGGAACCACCACCGTTTTCAAGGCATCGCACCCAACAAACACCGCGCGCTCCATAGAAAAGCGCACATTCGGAAAAATCACCGTTTGCAAAGCGGAGCATCCCGCAAACGCCTCTTTTCCGATCCGTTTGAGCGATGCGGGGAGGCTGATCTCCTGCAGGGAAACGCACCCTGCAAACGCCTTGCCGTCGATTTGTGCAAGCTTGGAGGAGAGCACGACGCGTGCCAGAGATGCACAGTTGGAAAATGCGCCCGATTCGATCTTTTCCACGCTGTCCGGCAAAACGATCTCGCGCAATGCGAAGCACCCGGTAAACATCAAATCCTCAATTTCAGTCAGGGACGCCGATATCTCTACCCGCTGTAAATTCTCGCAATATGCAAACGCCGCGCTGGCAATATCCTGCGTTGCCGACGGGATCACAGCCTCTTTCAAAGAAGCGCATCCCAAAAATGCAGAGTGACCGATACGGGTCAGCGCTTGCGGCAGATCCACCGCTTTCAGGCTTTTGCAAGCACAAAACGCCGAATTTCCGATATAGTTGATCTCTTCCGGCATTTCAACCGTTTCCAGACTTTCGCAGCAGGAAAAGGTATCGTCACCGATAAAGCGAACCGATGCAGGCACACGGAACGTACGCAAGGAGCTGCAATTACTCAGTGCGCCGATACCGAGGTGCGTCAAAGCATCCGGTAGAATCAGCTCGGTCAGCGAGGTGCACCGCCCAAACGCGTATCTGCCAACCGTGCGCACGCCGTCCGGCACAACGATGGATTTCAGCGAACGGCAGTTAAAAAAGGTTGCGCGGTGAATGTTTTGCAGATTTTGGGGGAGCGTGATCTCCTCCAAGGATTCACAGCCGCAAAACGCATAACCGCCGATGTGCGCAAGGCTTGCGGAAAGCACGACCAGGCGCAACGCGGAGCAATCACGGAAGCAACCGTCACCGATTGAAACGACCGTGCGCGGCAGGAGCACCGTGGTCAGCGAGGTACAACCCAAAAACGCGTTGGTGCCGATTTCGCGCAATCCGGAAGGAAACGTAATTTGCCGCAGTTGTGTGCATCCCCGAAATGCATCTGGTTGAATTTCGGATACGTTTGCGCCCAATACCACCTTTGTCAGGCGGCGGTTGTTACGAAACGCATCCTCGGAGATTACAGTTACGTGATTCGGGATCACGATTTCCGTTCGTTTCCCGTAGTAGCGAATAAATCTGCCGTCACGGATCTCGCTATGCCGCAACAACTCGGCATCCGACGCAATATTTTCTACCGTTTTGGGTTCGTTGATGTTCTTTTCTTCCATAAAAGCTTCCTTTTCGTAGTGGGAACAGCCGACCGCGCGATCGGTTGTCCTTATATGACGCATAGCGGGAGCAGTTGCTCCCGCTCAGTTTGTAAACCAAAACAAGGTTAGTAGGTTAAATAACGAAAACAACCCCTCCTGCTCGCTCCGCGAGCTTCCGCCCCTTACACAGGGGCGGCTATAAGAGTTCATTTGCACTCAAAACAATGATATTTTAGCGGTCTTTTACGTTTAGGCTCCCTTGTGCAGAAGGGAAGGCGGCAAGCCGCCAACGAGATCGACTTCGTCGACTCGCGCTGGCACCGTTAGGTGACTGAGGGATTGTTCACCTTGTGCAACTTGTTATTTGGTATGTCTTTTGTCTACAGCCTGAGCGGGAGCAGTTGCTCCCGCTTTCGTTTGAGCCGAATTGATCAGTTTGCGGAATTTTCGGTATCCGCGTTGGCATTGGCAACGATCTTTCCGCCAACCACACCAGAGAGAAGTGCCGCCAGATCCAGACCCGTGGATTCCTTCATGCCCTCCACGATCTGGTTGGTGCTGCTCATCACGTCTTTGATCAGCTTGGTGGAGTTGCCGTCGCCGTACATCACGATGCGATCGGTTTGTGCCAAAGGAGCCGCCGCGTTCTTGACAACCTCGGGCAGTGCGGTGAGGTACATTTCCAGAACGGATGCCTCGCCCATCTTCTTTTGTGCTTCTGCCTTCTTTTCGATGGCTTCTGCCTCGGCAAGGCCCTTTGCACGGATACCTGCCGCCTCCTGCTCCATCGCGTAACGGAGCGCTTCTGCTTCTGCTTTCTTCGCTTCCGCCGCCTGAATTGCACGGTACTTCTCGGCTTCTGCCTCACGTTGCTGCTTGATCAGCTCGGCTTCTGCCTTCTTTTCCATCTGATACTTCATAGCATCCGCCTGCTTGCGAACCTCGGCATCCAGCTCTCTTTCCTTCAGCGCGATCGCCTTTTCCGCCAGTTCTGCTTCCTTTTCCTTGCGTGCGATGTCAGCGTTTGCCTTGGTGATTTCAATGGTCTTACGCTGATTTTCCTGTTGGATGGAGTATGCCGCGTCTGCTTCTGCGCGCTTGGTTTCGGACATGACCTTCATATCCGCCTGGCGAACCGCCAGCTCGGCATCCTGCTCGGCAATCTTCTTTTCCGCGTCTACACGAACAGCGTTTGCCTCCTGCTGTGCGTTTGCGGTTGCAATCGAGATATCTCTTTGCGCGTTTGCCTTTGCGATCTGCGCATTTTTGCGGATCTGCTCCACGTTGTCGATACCCATGTTTTCAATGGTTCCGGCACCGTCCTTAAAGTTCTGAATATTGAAGTTTACCACCTCGATACCCAGCTTTTCCATATCGGGAACCACGTTTTCGGTGATCTTTTTCGCAACGCCTTGACGGTCTTGGACCATTTCCTTCAGCCCAACCGAACCCACGATCTCACGCATATTACCTTCCAGCACCTGCGTTACCAGGGTGATCAGGTCGGCTTGGCGCAGATTCAAAAGCGCCTCGGATGCGCGCTGCAGCAGTTCGGGATCGGAGGAGATTTTAATGTTTGCAACACCGTCCACCGTAACGTTGATAAACTCGTTGGTGGGAACCGCTTCGCTGGTTTTGACATCCACCTGCATGACGCGCAGAGAGAGACGGTCCACACGCGTCAAAAATGGTACGCGCCACCCGGCCTTACCGATCAGGATCCGTTTTTTGCCAAGACCCGTAATGATGTAGGCGGTATCCGGCGGTGCTTTGAGGTAACCGCTGACAAAAATGATGACGAACAGTGCAAGAGCGATGGCAATCGGGATTAAGAATTCCATACTGTGTTCTCCTTTTTTATAAATTTTTTTGGTTTTGTGGTACCACGATTATATTATATCACGCAATCAAATGATTGTCAATAGATTTTTAGAAAAAATTTCTAAATTTTTATAAAAAGTCATTTGACGGCATTCTTCAAAGCTCATCCACGCCCATTTGACGCATCATACGCTTGTTGAACTCCTCAGCGGTGTTGTAGCCCATACGCTTTTGACGGTAATTCATTGCGGCAACCTCTAAGATGATAGCAAGGTTTCGACCGGGGCGTACGGGAACCGTAATGCTTGGTACCTCAATGCCGAGAATGTTGATCTTATCCTCGTCCATGCCTAAGCGGTCATACATCTTTCCTTCCACCCAGTTTTCCAGCTGAATGACCAGGTCAATCCGCTCGGTCTCCTTTACCGCACCCATACCAAACAGGCGGCGCACGTCCACGATACCGATGCCGCGCAGCTCGATGTAGTGGCGGATCAGCTCGGGAGCTGAGCCTACCAAAGTTTTATCCGACACACGCTTGATCTCCACGGCGTCGTCTGCGATCAACCGGTGACCGCGCTTGATCAGCTCGATGGTTGTTTCGCTCTTACCGACGCCGCTGTCGCCCAAAAGCAGCATTCCCTCGCCATAGACCTCAACCAGACCGCCGTGGCGCGTGATGCGGGGGGCGAGATGGTTGTTCAAGGACGAGATCAGCGCTGCCATAATCGGACTGGTCTTTACGTTTGTTTGCAGCACGGGCACACCCTGCTTTTGTGCGCGCTCCAGCAAAGGCGCATCGGCGGGAATTCCGGTGGTGTAAATGATTGCCACCGGGTGCGCGTCTACCAGCTTTTGCAGCATCAAGCGGCGTGTACTGGTATCAAGCGATTGCAGATACTGTGTTTCTGCCTTTCCGATCAGCTGGATCCGCTCCGGCTCAAAAATTTCGTAAAAGCCTGCCAGCGCCAGTCCGGGACGGTTGACCTCAGGTGACGTAATCTGAATTTCATCATAATTGTCCGGACGAACCAATACCTCCAAGCGGAACTCCTGTACGATCTTGGAAAGCGGAATCTTATACGTTTGCTTCATATCAAACCATCCCCTCTCGGTCATTTTTTGCGATTCCATTATTATTGTATCATAAAAAAAGCAGAAAAGGAATCCCTTTTTGAAAATTTCGTTCCGTTTTTTCGTCATATTCACAAAATATACATAAGTATTTAGTATAATGATAAAAAAGACGAGCTTTGGAGGATTTGATGCCATGAACGGGAGAACAAAAATTGTTGCCGCTGTGTTGTGTGTGTTAATTTGCGCACTCACGTTGACGGGCTGCTCCAACAATGAAAAAGCGATCGGTACCTGCTGCGGTTACGACGTACTTTATGAGGAGCTTCGCTTTGTAACCATGACCTACAAAACGCTTCTTGACACCGAGTACGGAGACGGAAATGCAGAAAACGGAACCATTTGGGACGATGCGGCAACTGCCGAGCAATACCGCGCCGAGCTGGAAGAAGCGGTGTGGAGTACCTTGCGTTCCAACTATACAACGCTGGTTGCCTGCTACGAAAATCTTTTGACCGTTGAGGATTTAAAGAGCGACGTGATTCAGGACGCGGTGGACGAGCTTTACGACTCGATGATCACCGAGGATTACGGCGGCGATGAAAAAGCCTTCAAGGAGGATCTGGAGGCCTCCTATATGACCGAAAATCTCTTCCGTTTCTTCCTTGCCACCGATCAGATGAAAAACGAGCTTTATTATGTGTTGACGCAGGATCTTGCCACGATTGTGAGTGACTCCGGAGAGTTTTACGATTGGTTGAAGGATGGGAACTGCGTATACGTTCAGCACATTTTTATCGGAAACGATGAGGGCGACGACCCTGCCGAGAATCTGGCACTTGCCCAGGAAGTACAGCAAAGCATTGCAAACGGCTCGAAAACCATTGACGACTACGTGGGCAGTGCCAAGTACAACGAGGACACCTCCAATGCCGCTCCCTACTATCTGGTACGCGATCTTTACGATGAAACGCTGGTAGAGGCAGGCTTACAGCTGGAAAACGCAGGAAACGTCAGCCCCGTGATCTCGACGGAGAACGGGTACTACGTAATGGTACGTATGGAAGACAGCAACGAAAAGCTCCTTTCCAACGTTCCCAATCTGCTCTACTATTACCAATGGACCAAGGTCGGCGAATACATTGACACCTTTGCCGACGACGTAAGCATTGAACTGAGCGATTACGGAAAAAGCATTGATCTGTTGGCGATCAAATAATAAACCAATCAAATTCAACCGAAAGGAGGCAACGGTATGCATCGGTTTGGCAACCGCAGACGAAATTACGGCCGGGAAAACGGAAAAATATCTCCGCTTTTGATTGTTTTGATCTGCGTTCTGGTTGCTGTGACCGTCACGGTCATCATCGGAAATTTGTTGAAGGTCTGGTTGGATGACGAAGCCTATCAAAAGTTGATCTCCGGAACGGAAGAAAAAGAGGACGAAGATCCCGTGTATCAATCCTATTTGCGCGACGTGCACGCTTATCCGTATCAGTTCGGGGAGAACACCGACCGCATCTGGGAATATCCCGACGTCTCCTTTTCGATCAACCGTCCCAACGGAACGGTCAATTATACCTCCGAGGTAGCAGAATATTTTGGTCTTTCGCGCAACGGCGAATACCAACTGCAGGAAAGCATGATCACGCTCAGCTCCGCCGCAACCTACATCAGCGGCGTGTTTTACCCGCAAAGCTTTGCTCAAACCTCCAGCGATCTCCGTTATGCCGCTTCCGTGCGCGAGGTTGCCCTGCTACGGGAATTTTTGCGTGCCGGCGGAAGTGAGATTTTGCTTTGCTCGCTCCCCTTTGACAGTGTGGAAACCGATGAAATTCTGAACTACGTTTCCGCTGTGAAAGCCGCTGCCGAGGACGCTCCCGTTGGCGTGGTGATCCCGCTTTCGGTCGCGCAAAGCGAAAACGGCTGGGAGATTATCGGCAAGCTGTTGCAGATATGTGATTTTTGCGCACTGGATCTGCAAACCGTTTCGGCATCCGACGAGGTTTCCGCAACCCCCGCCGAGCAGTTAGCATCCGTAAAAGCGTACCTTACCATGTATGATATGCGCTTGCTCCTCTCGGAGGAACAGCTGGAGCTGATTGCCGAAGCCGAGCATCAGCCCGTGTCCGATTTCCAGGTCGTCACGGCATTCCCGCCCGAACCGCTCCCCGATGTGGAAGAAGAATAACCGATGCGATGTGCCGAGCGCTTGCAAGCGGTACAAAGACAAAACGGGTCGTGTCAAATGCGCTTGCGCATTTGACAC
>JAFTLZ010000142.1 GCA_017452665.1 Clostridia bacterium | reverse complement strand
GGTCTTGCCGTCAATCTCCGCTCCGATCACCGCTCTGGTAATCAGCTACATGTCCTTTGCCGCATAGTAAACAGTCACGGGAGCATCATATTCCCGTACTGCCTCTTGCATTTTGATCTTCATAATTTCAGTTCCTTTCTGTATATCAAAGAATTAAAAACAAATAAAAACACCCCGGCAGACAGCAAGCACTGTCTGTTCGGGGTGTGGATAAACGAATTCCGCACGGTTCCACCCGGACGTTTCACTCATAGATGTTTGATTGTTTGCGGCACAGTGGTACCCCGTGTCTGTACGTCAAAACCTTTCAGCGGATTCCTTTAGGGAAAGCGGTTTTTTCTCTGCGGACGTATCAAGGACGCGGAACATGTCTGCTCCGTTGACCGCTATGCGGTCAAATCATCTGGCGCCTTTTGCCTTCAGCTTTAAATTATAGGCAGAGCGCGGGTTCATAATCTCGCGCCAATCCAAGTCTCCGCGGTCCAGTGCGGTGATGATCACCTCTGCAGTGGCGATGTTGGTGGCTACGGGAATGTTATACAGATCGCA
The DNA here is from genome assembly GCA_017452665.1 of Clostridia bacterium. Lineage (GTDB taxonomy): Bacteria > Bacillota > Clostridia > Oscillospirales > CAG-272 > UMGS1865. The sequence continues at coordinate 11,909 of JAFTLZ010000142.1, read as the reverse complement.
CAAGCGTAACAGCTCGATCTCTACGTCATCCGCCTTGGCATTCTGCCGTGTATCTTTAAAGTAAAGCAACACATCAATCTCATTGCAGGAGATGCGGGAAGCGATTTGTTGCTTGCCGCCCTGCATACCGGAGAGAAGGCGCTCGATCTCCAAGCCGGTAGCTTCCGAGATATATTTTGCCGTAATACTGGTTGCACACAGGTTATGCTTACTGAGAATTCCGCAATAAGCAATACAGAACTGTGTCATCAGCTCTTTTTTTAAGTCGTGTGCGATAATAGCAATCTCCATGAATACGGTTGCCCCTTTCTGATATTGTTTTTATCTGTGACCGAAAAACGGGAAGTTTTGCCGAATCAAAGGTATTTTTGTATATTATAGCACAAATCTACATGAATTGTCAATGGAAAAACGCGATTTTTTCAACTTTTGTGCAAACAGTACAAAAATATAGCCCCTGCGAGGAAAAATCCCCCGCTCATTCGTATTTTGCGCGGCTGCCTCCGATAAATTTTGGACGCGTACGCGCTGCCAGAAGAATTGCGTTGCCGATGTGATCCACCGACAGACGCACGGGAACTGCCACATCACGCAGATGCATCCCGATCAGGGTTCCGCCGATATCCATGCCTGCGTGTGCACGGATGTGCTCCACCGCCACCGGCTCGGAAAATCCCGCCCACGCCGCAGTTGCAAAGGAGCCACCCGCCTTGGGTTGCGGAACCACCGAGACCTCCTCCCAGCCATACCGCTCGGCGCACGCACGCTCCAGAACCAGCGCGCGATTGAGATGCTCACAGCACTGTGCCGCAAGGTAGATCCCCTTCTCCTTCAAAATCGGATAGACCGTATCAAATACTGCCTGCGCGGTCTCAAAGCTCGATCCGTGACCGATGGTCTCCCCCACGATCTCGGAGGAGGAGCATCCGATCACCAGAATCTGACCGGCGCGCAAGCCTGCAATTTCAATCAATTCTTTTACGGCAGTCTCTGCCGCTTGTGCTATCGTTTTCATCATTTTTCTCCTTGGGTTACCACTTGTCGCTTCCGTTTTCGGGAATGACACGCTTCAATGCCGTAATGGCGCATTCAATCATACCGTCGGTCGGTTCAAACACGGTAATATGCTGCAGCCACACACCGGGAGCAGAGATCACACGGGTGAACCAATTATCGTGTCTGCCCGCAAACTTGATCAGCTCGTATCCCAATCCTACAATCACGGGGATCAGCAACAGCTTTACCAGCATCCGCAACACGGTGGGGAGCACGTTCCCGCTGACGGCAACCGAAATGGGATCAATGAAAAAAGAGACGAAAATGCTGACCAGTACCATCAGAATCAGAAAAGAAGTACCGCAACGCGGGTGAAAACGGCGCATTTTCCGCACGTTTTCAACGGTCAGCTCCAAGCCCGCCTCGTAGCAAAAGATGCACTTGTGCTCGGCACCGTGAAACATAAAGGTACGGCGAATTTCCTTCATCAAAGAGATTGCCGCCATGTAGCCCACCAGCAGCAGCACGCGCAAAATACCTTCAAACGCAGATTTGATAAAGGAATTGAGCAACACGTTCTCGCCCTGCAAAAAGCCGATGTGATCCGCCGCCAGATTGAACAAAAAGGTTGGCAGGAACAAAAAGAGTGCAATGGCAAGACCGATGCCCAGAACCAGGCTGAATACCATCGTCAGCGTCATGACCCACGCGGGGAGCTTTTCCTCATCCTTGGCAGCCTCCGCCGCCGTCCCCTCTGCATCTCCGTCACTCTGGGCGGTTGCCGCAACGGTTGCTGTTTTTTCCTCCGGAGTCGCATCCGCTTCCGCCGATGTCACAGCCTCTGCGGCGTCTCCCTTTTTCGCCTTTTTCGGCTTTTCTTCTACAATATCCTCAAGCCCGGAGATCTCCGCCGAGCGCATCATGCACTTGTAACCCAGCACCATGCTGTCAATATACCCGAACACACCGCGGATAATGGGCCAGCGGCAAATCGCGGGGCGCTTGGCGCTTTTGGTTTCAAATTCCTCTACCACAATCTCGCCCTTTGTGTTGCGCACTGCCATTGCGGTCATTTCGGGACCGCGCATCATAATGCCCTCCATCAAAGCCTGACCGCCGATCGAGGTCTTTCTGCGGCAAGCAATCAATTCATTTTTTTCTTTCAAAGCAAACTTCCTTTCCGGCAAAGATGCCGTTCCATTCCATAAATGATATTTTACCCTTTTTCTGTGAACTGCGTATGAATAAACGGCGAAAAGTTCCCGTCAAAGCGGATATTTTCCACACGGATGGCACACAAACGCCGCGGCGTCCGACCCACGCAGAGCCAAGCAAGCGCTTTCTGCGTCCTCGCGGCAGGCAAATACGCCAAACACCGAGGGGCCGCTCCCACTCATCATCGCCCGCACAGCGCTCGCGCTTTGCAAGATCGCTTTGAGCGCATCTACATCCTTTTGCACCGCCGGTACCACTTCTTCGAACAAATTGAAAAAGTGTGTGCAGGAATCAAGCAACGCACCGCGCTCCCAGCACGTCCGAATCTGTTCCGGTTCGGAATCGGCTGCCGCAGGCTCCACAAATCCGCTGTATTTTTGATCCAATTCTCCGTATGCCCACGGCGTGGAGACCCCCTCTCCGCGGCAGGCAACCACCAAAAAGCACTGCGGCATTGCGGGAAAATCCTCCATCCGCTCCCCGATTCCGCCAACCAGTGCGCTTCCGCCGCGAATACAAAACGGCACGTCGGCTCCAAGCGAGGCACCAAGCGTACACAGCTCATCCACCGTCAGCGGATTGCAGCAAAGCGCATTCAGCGCACGCAAAACCGCCGCCGCATCCGCACTTCCTCCGGCAAGCCCCGCCGCCATGGGAATGTGCTTTTCTAAAATGATCCGCACCTCCCCGCGCCGCCCGGTCGCCTGCAAAAATTTTTCGGCGGCGCGCCAGGCAAGATTACGGCAATCGGTTGGCATCTCCACGTTTCCGGACGACTGCAAGCAAATCGATGTATGCTCGGCAGGGGCAAAATCCACCGTTACAAGATCACACAGAGAGACCGTTTGCATCACGCTGACGATATCGTGATACCCGTTCTCCCGCCTTCCCACAACATTCAGATACAAATTGATCTTTGCATTCGCACGTTCAACTCTCATCTTGCACCAATCCTTCCCATCTTTTTCAATATTGTATCATATTTTTTAATGTTTTGCAACATTTCTGCGGAAATAAATAAAAAACTCCGCAAACCTATTGACGAAACGCCCAAAATAGTATAAAATTATATATTATAGTATTTGTTAAAAACATTTTGACGAAGGAGTCCCTCCCATCCATGAAATCCGACGAAAAAAAGCAATTTCGAAGTTTTGTCATCAAGCTAATCGCCGCCTTTGCAGTTCTGTTCCTGGTCGTATTGGCGGTTGCTTATCACGAAAAGCTCACCGAGTGGGGAACGTATATATTAAATCTTTTTTCTCCGATCTTACTCGGCCTTGCCATTGCATATATCTGCAATCCGGTGTTCCGCTTTTTTGAACGTCGGGTCTTTTTCCGCTTGCGCCCCCCCTCTCTGCGCCGCGGAATCTCCCTGGTTTGCACGTATCTTACGTTTTTCTTGCTCATCGCCTCTATTTTGTGGATGATTTTACCAAGCCTTGCGGAAAGCATTGCAACCTTTGTCGCCAATTACGACCGTCACGCCGCCTCTGCCATTGAACAGATCAACGGCGTCTTCCGTGCGATCAACGAGGCATTGGAAGAGTTGACCGGAAACGACGGCATCCTGAATTATATTGACGGTCCGGAGCTTTTGGAAACGATGTCTGCCTTTTTCGGTGACACGGCGTCCAGCCTGATCGAATACCTGGCGGAAATTCAGTACGCTCCCGTGATCGATACCATCAGCGGTTTGGTATCGGCAGTTGCCGACGTCATTTTCGCGCTGTTCATCTCTTTGTATTTTCTCGTCTCTAAGGAAAAGCGCTACGCTCAAGTTATGAAGTTCCGCCGTGCCTGCTTCAGCGATGCAGTCAACTCCCACATCACAAAAATCTGCACCACGCTGGATCACCAGTTCGGTCGCTTTCTGGAGGGCAGACTTCTGGATTCCCTGATCGTCGCAATTCTGACCTATCTGCTCGTTAGCCTGCTTGGAATTCCCTACGCACTCCTGATTGCCGTTTTCGTCGCGATCCTGAACATCATTCCTCTGGTCGGCATCTGGATCGGCATCATTCCCGCCGCATTTATCATCCTGATGACCGAGCCGGCAAAATTCCTCACCTTCCTGCTGTTCATGTTCCTGATTCAGCAGATCGACAGTAATATCATTGCTCCCAAAATCGTCGGCAACAATACGGGACTCAGCACGCTGTGCGTCATCATTGCCGTTTGTACCATGGGCGCGATGTGGGGCTTTGTCGGAATGATCGTCGGCGTTCCGCTGTTTGCAACGGTGCTTGAGCTGATTGACAGCCTGGTTCACCGTAAGCTACAGGCAAAGCAAATGCCGGATGACACCGAAAACTACTACGCTCCCGACCAGACGATTGACCCGCGAAAGGACGACGGCAATCGCAGTTTGGGCAAGATCCTGCGCGCCGCAGAGCACCGTACGCTGTATTTACTCCGGCAGATCGAGCAGGGTCACGAGGATCGCTTGACCCGTAAGGATCGTGTACACCTGCGCGTTTACGAATTTTGCCGTCGGCACGGCATCATTCGTGAAATTCCGTTGGAAACACGGGTACAATACACCATCAGTGAGGCCGAGCATCGCATCGCCGCGGAGTCGGCGCAAGCCTACAGGGCGCTTTGCCGTGCGAAACTTGCCGATATTTCCGATGACACCGCTGAAAAAGGAGGTTGCTGACCATGCCCGTATTCTCACAAAAGCAAAAAAAGCGGCTGATTTTGATCGGTGCCTATCTGGCGGCTCTGTTGTTGATTTTCACCGTTATCAATTTAGATCAGATCAACGAATGGATCAACGGTCTCATCCTTGTTTTGCGTCCCGTGCTGATCGGACTTGTCCTCGCCTATCTTTGCAATCCGATTTTTCGGATGTTCGAACGCAAGTGCTTCGTCAAGCTGAGCTCCCGCGCGTGGAGGAGATTTCTCTCCCTGCTTTGCACCTACATTGTTCTCTTTCTGATCTTCGCCGTGCTGGTCATGCTGATCGTACCGCAGCTGCTGGACAGCATCCTCAGCTTTTTGAACAATTACGAGAGCTATCTGCAAAACACCGTACAAAACATCAACGGACTGATCGAATGGCTCAATACCCTGCTCTCCGACAGCAGAGCCGGCACCACCATTCCCACACTTGACGCCGTTGCCATCCAAACCGCAATCACCGATCTGTTAAATTCCATCAATCTTGACATTGCCACCATGATTCGGGTGCTGACGCCCGATAATCTGGTTGCACTCTTTACCATTGCAAGTAATACCTTCTCCATTGTTACCGACACCATCTTTGGGCTGTTCATCTCGCTGTATCTTCTGAACCGCAAGGAAAAGCGCTACGCACAAATCATGAGATTGCGCCGCGCACTGTTCAGTGACAAGGTCAACGCTGTCATCACCAAGGTTTGCTCCACGGCTGACCGCTCCTTCGGAGGCTTTCTGCGCGGCAAGATTCTGGATTCCACCATCGTCGGAATTCTGGTCTATATCATCATCTCTCTGATGAACGTTCCCTACGCCATTCTGATCGCAGTGCTGATCGGCATTACTGACATCGTGCCCGTCATCGGCCCGTTCGTCGGTGTCATCCCCTCTGCTATCATCATCCTGCTTACCGATCCCACCAAGGTTATTCCCTTTCTGCTGTGTATTTTGGTCGTCCAGCAGATCGACGGCAACATCATCGCACCGAAGATCCTTGGCGAAAACACGGGCGTCAGCTCGTTGTGCGTGCTGATCGCCATCACGCTCATGGGTGCCATCTGGGGGCTTGTGGGCATGGTGCTGGGCGTGCCGCTGTTTGCAACCGTGCTTGAGCTGGCAGACGGGTACTTTAATCAACGCTTGATCAAAAAAGGATTGCCCATTGAATCGGAGCGCGGGCTTGACCCCACCGAGAAAAAGGATGCAGCTCCGCAAAAGCAAAATCACAAAAATAAGTATGTAAACGCCGCGCAATTCGACGGTTGCGGCACGCTGACCGACCGCGAAAAAACGCTCCTGTACGCCTATGCCGCGGCAGAGCGACACGGAATTTTAACACATCCCTCCGACGAAGCCTTCTCCGCCTTTTCCGCCGAGCTGCAAAATACAGCCCACTGCGCAGAAAACGACGAAGCTACAGCTCCCGCAGAGGAATCAATCTCGGAAGAACCTTCCGATCAAACAGCAAATACCAATTAAGGAGGTCCAACAATGGACAACAATTTTCAAAAAAAGGGTGGGATCTCGGTTGAAACCGAGCATATCTTCCCCGTTATCAAAAAATGGCTTTATTCCGAAAAGGATATCTTTCTGCGAGAGATCGTCTCCAACGCCTGCGACGCCGTTACCAAGCTGCGCCGCCTTGCCTCGCTTGGCCAGTACGACAGCGGTGACGAGACCTACCGCGTAGACGTGCTTCTTGATAAGGAAGCAAAAACCCTGACTGTTTGCGACAACGGCATCGGGATGACCGCCGAGGAGGTAGACCGCTATATCTGCCAGATCGCCCTCTCCGGCGCGCTCGAATTCGTCGAAAAATACGAGGGCGAGAACAAAAACAACGGCATCATCGGCCACTTTGGTCTCGGATTTTATTCCTCCTTTATGGTCAGCGATACCGTAGAGCTGATCACAAAATCCTACACGGGCGCTCCCGCCGTACGCTGGACCTGCGGCGCCGACGGTGAATACGAGGCAGAAGCAGGTGAGCGCGACGGACACGGCACCACCGTGATCATGCACATCTCCGACGAGGAGGCGGCATACCTGGAAAAATATAAGATCGAGGAGATCCTTGACAAATACTGTGCCTTTATGCCCGTGGAGATCTATTTTACCGTGGAAGGCGACGAGGATGCAACCAAGAAAAAAGAGGATGAAAAAGAACCGGAAGCGCCCAAGCCGATCAACGACACCACGCCTTTGTGGCTGAAAAATCCTTCGGATTGCTCTCCTGAGGAATACAAAGAATTTTACCGCAAGGTCTTTCACGACTACCGTGAGCCGCTGTTCTGGATCCACGTCAACGCCGATTACCCGCTCAACTTCCGAGGAATCCTCTATTTCCCGAAGCTGACAAACGAGTACGAGTCGATCGAGGGGCAGGTCAAGCTCTACTACAACCAGGTATTCGTAGCCGACAACATCAAGGAAGTCATCCCCGAATATCTTCTGATGCTTAAGGGCGTGCTGGATTGCCCGGAGCTTCCCTTAAACGTTTCGCGCAGCTATCTGCAAAACAATACCTACGTCTCCAAGGTTTCGGCACACATCGTCAAAAAGGTGGCAGACAAGCTCAACAGCCTGTGCAACACCGCGCGTGAGGAATACGAAAAGGTATGGAACGACATCCGCACCTTTGTGGAGTACGCTTGTATGCGTGACCACAAATTCTATGACCGCGTGAAGGATTCCCTTTTGTTGGAGCTGACCGACGGTAGCTTTACCACCACCGCCGATTATCTGGAGGGAGCGAAGGAAACGCACGAAAACACGGTCTACTACGCCTCCGACAAAGCCGCGCAGGCACAGTATATCTCCATGTTCGAGGCGCAGAATATCCGCGTTGCCCTCTTTGAAAAACAGCTGGATGCACAGTATCTTTCCATGCTGGAGAGCTATGTTCCCGAGGTCAAATACGTCCGCATCGACGCCAACGTGGCGGGAGCGCTCAAAAACGAGGGGGACGCAACCGCCGACAGCGCGCTTTCCGAGTTGTTCGTCAAGGTCTCCGGAAACGATAAGCTGAAGGTGGAGTTCGCCAACCTCAAGGATGCGGGTGTTCCGCTTCTGCTGACCATTTCGGAGGAATCCCGCCGTATGGACGAGATGATGAAGCTGTACGCCATGAACGGCATGAACATGGGCGGCGGCTATCCGCTGGATGCAACGCTGACCGTGAATACCGCCTCCCCGCTGATCGAAAAGCTTGGCGGTATGGAGGACGAAAAGAAGGAAAAAACCGCCGCATATCTGTATCAGCTCAGCCTGCTCTCGCAAAGAAAGCTGACCGCCGAGGAATTGCAAAAGTTCCTCAAGGACAGCTACTCGGTGCTTGATCTGATCTGATGGACGATTTTCGCATTTATTCGCCGGAGGAGGTCATTGCCTCCAATCTGTTTGAAACCGCACGGCGGTTTGACACGGTTTGTGAGCAGGAGCTTGCACATTTGCGCGAGCTTGCCCTGCAGATTGCGGAGGAAGGCGAGCTTTCCGAGCTGCTCGCCTCCCTGCCCGATCACACTCCGCCGCGATTTTCCGCCGACGAACGCGTTCCCGCAAAAAACAAAGCCATGCTGGAGAGTCTGCAAGCCATTCGCGGAACGTGGAGAAGCGTGATTCTGTGTACCGAGCTGCGGCGCGTGCTGGAGGTCAGGCATTTGCTCCCCACGGGGTTCTTTTTTCCCGACGCAGAGGAGATTCCGACCAACGCCTTTCACCGCATCGTATACCAAAAAAGCAGCTATACTGATTCTGCCTATTTGAAGCTTTCCCCTCTGCTCAGCGACCCGCGCGTCGCCTATGCACACGGCTTTCCGTCGGTTTGTGAGGAAGTCTACAACGGGCATTGCGAGTTCTGCATCCTCCCCGTCGAAAACTCATCGGAAGGACAATTGAACAGCTTTTTCCGTTTGATCGAACGCTACGAGCTGAAGATCGCCGCAACCTGCGACGTCCTTGGAAACGACGGCGGAAGGGTTACACGCTTTGCTCTGCTACGCAAAAACCTATTGCCGCTTCTCGCGCCCGAAAGCGCCTCGTATCCCCGCCGCTTTGAGTGCGTCCTCCCGCCGGAGGATCTTGCCACCGTTTCCAATCTGATGGTGGCGGCACAGCTTTGCGGTCTGCGGCTCTCATACGTCAACTCCCTGCCTCAGCTTGGGGATTCCAGCCGCTACAACACGCATTTTTCCTTCTTCACCAAGGGCGGCGACCTACAGGCGTTCCTGCTTTATCTTGCCATGGAGGTTCCTCACTACACCCCCATCGGTTTATACCCTCATCTTGCATAAATCTTATATAAGAAAGGAATTTTCTATCATGAACACTTTTACCTACACCACTCGCGGCGTATGCTCCCGCAGCATCGACATTTCCATTGAATCCGATGTTATTACCAACGTCACCTATCACGGCGGTTGCTCCGGCAACACGCAGGGCGTTGCCGCTCTGGTACGCGGCATGACTGTAGAAGAAGCCATCAAGCGCCTTACCGGCATCCATTGCGGTATGAAAAATACCTCCTGCCCCGACCAGCTTGCAACCGCCCTGCGCGAATATCTTGCACAAAACTGACATATCCTACCTACAGACAAATTTGAGTCAATCAACCAATCGGAGGAAATCAATGAACACATACATGGAACAGTATCAAAAATGGCTGAATTCGAGCGTTCTTTCGGAGGCTGAAAAGGAAGAGCTGTGTGCCATTGCCAATAACGGGGAGGAGATCGCACTGCGCTTTTCTTCTGCACTTTCATTCGGCACGGCGGGACTTCGCGGTACGATGAAGACCGGCTTGAACGCCATGAACCGCCACACCGTGGCGCACGCGACCCAAGGACTGGCATCCCTGATCCTGCAGGAAGGCAGAGAAAAGGACGGCGTTGCCATCGCATATGATTGCCGCAATAACTCCGAGCTGTTTGCACACACCGCTGCCCGCGTGCTTGCCGCAAACGGAATTCAGGTCTATCTCTTCGATGCGCTCCGTCCCACACCGGAGCTCTCCTTCGCCTTGCGTGAGTTGGGCTGTGTTGCGGGCATCAACATCACCGCCTCACACAACCCAAAGGAATACAACGGCTACAAGGCGTATTGGGAGGACGGTGCACAGCTACCTCCCGAACACGCCGACACGGTTTCCGCCGCCATTGCGCGCCTGGATATCTTTGCCGACGTCAAGCTGACCGATTTTGATGCGGCAGTAAAAAGCGGCATCATTCGCATCATTGGGGCGAAAATCGACGAAAAATACCTCGCGGCGGTTGAAAAGCAGGCGGTCAATCCTTCCGCGGTGAAAAACGTGGCAGACAGCCTGAAGATCGTCTATTCTCCCCTGCACGGAACCGGGCACAAGCTGGTTCCCGAAATCATGTGCCGCATCGGTCTGAAGCATCTTTACACGGTAGATGAGCAAATGGTGATCGACGGGGATTTCCCCACAGTCAAAAAGCCGAATCCCGAGTATTCCGACGTCTTTACCCTCGGGATCGCACTTGCAAATAAGGTTGGCTCCGACCTTGTCGTTGCCACCGACCCCGACGCCGACCGTGTTGGCGTGATGACCCGCACGCCCGACGGCTCCTTTACCACCATTACTGGCAACCAGATGGGTGCCTTGCTGGTGGACTATATCATCACAGCGTACCGTGAGACCAACACCATGCCAAACAACCCTTACGTTGTCAAAAGCATCGTTACCAGCGAGCTTTCCGCCAAGATCTGCGCGGCAAACGGCGTCAAGATGCACAACGTTCTGACCGGCTTCAAATTCATCGGTGAGGTCATCAAAAACTACGAAAAAACGGGCGACGGCTCCTTCCTGTTCGGCTTTGAGGAAAGCTACGGCTATCTCAAGGGCACCTACGCGCGCGACAAGGACGCCGTGGTTGCCTCGATGCTGATCTGCGAGATGACCGCCTTCTACAAAGCAAAGGGCATGACACTGTGCGACGCCCTGAACGCCCTTTGGGAAAAATACGGCTACTGCTACGAGACCAACGTGGAGATCTACATGGAGGGTCTGGACGGTCCCGCGCGGATGGATGCGTTGATGAACAATTTGCGCAACAATCCCCCCAAGAGCTTTGGCGGCGTTGCGGTCAAGCTGATCGGTGACTACAAAACCGGTATCATCACCGAAAACGGAAAGGAATCCCCCACGGGTCTTCCCTCCTCCAATGTGCTTTACTACCGCATGGAAAACGGAGACGTGATCGTGGCACGTCCTTCTGGAACCGAGCCGAAAATCAAATATTACTATATGCTGGAGGCGGCTGACCGCGCAGAAGCGGAGGAAAAGCTTGCAGCATACCAACACACGCTTGACAGCCTGAGCTGATCAACATCAATGGGGTGTCTAAAATGTGAAGTCACATTGTTTGACACCCCTATGATTTTTATTTGGCGGTTCAACACCGCTATTTTGGTCTATCAAATCAAAATTCCGTGTATAAAAGGCATACCGGCGGCTTTTTTATACGAGGGGCTATCTCACCCCCCTCAACGGAGATCAAAAACATTTCCCCGGGAGGTTTATCATGACAGAAAACAAAACAACCAATACACAAGAATTGCTGGAGCTTTTGAACAACCGTCAATATACCGCATTTATGCGTCTTGTAGACGAACTGAATCCAATCGATGCCGCCGACTTTTTTGCAACTTTACCGCAAAATCTACTTTCGGTGGTGTTCCGTCTGCTGAAAAAAGACACCGCGGCGGAAATTTTTGCGGAATTGGATTCTGACCTGCAGGAGCAGATCATTACGGGAATGTCCGACCGCGAGATTTCGGCAATGCTGGAGGAGCTTTACACTGACGACGCGGTAGATATGCTGGAAGAGATGCCTGCGGGTGTGGTCAAACGCATCATGAAAAGTGCAACACCCGAAACACGCGAAGAAATCAACCGATTTCTCGCCTATCCTGAGCAAAGTGCCGGAAGCGTGATGACCAGCGAATTTATTGATCTGCGCAAAAATATGACCTGCGAGGAAGCTGTCAAACGCATCCGC
>JAFTLZ010000141.1 GCA_017452665.1 Clostridia bacterium | reverse complement strand
TCCTTTTGCGCCTTCTTGGTCAAAAGAAAAAGCGCTACTAACAAATTTGTGCAATATTACAAATTGAATATCTTTGGTCTACAACCTGTAACGCCGCAAACACATTCCGTGTTTGCGGCGTTAGGTTTTGTTATTTATTGATGATTCGCTTGTTGCGTTGCCGTTTTGGCGGCTTTTTTTGCAAGGTGCTCTTCTCTTGCGCTGGTCTTACCCTCGGTCTTAATATCGCCTGCCTTGGTAAGCGCGATCTTGGTTAGGAACGGGCCGACGATCTCATAAACCAACACTGCAAACAGTGTGATGTTTCGGACGATGGCTCCGTCGGGACCAAGCTCAATGGCTTTGATTGCCATTCCAAGTGCAACGCCTGCCTGGGGCAGAAGGGTGATGCCAAGGTATTTTATAATGTTGGGATTGCAATGTGTGAGCTTTGCGCTGATATTGGCGCCAAAATATTTGCCACAGGAGCGGGCGATGATGTAAACGATACCGATGATTACGACGGCGAAATCGGCAAAGACCGAAAGCTCCAGCTCGGCTCCGCTGATGACGAAGAAGAGGATCAGGATCGGGGTTACCCAGCGGTCGGCGCGATCCATCAGCTCCTCGGAGACGTCACAGATGTTGCAGAACACGGTTCCGAGCATCATGCACGCCAGCAGAGAGGAAAAGCCGATGTGAATGCTGCCGATCTGGAATTTTAAGCAGGAGATGGCAACCGTCATCATGACGAAGCAAACCGATACTGCCATACGCTTGGAGCGAGAGTGGAAGTAGCGCTCGCAGAATGTGAAGAGCAAGCCGACCAGGAACCCGAGCAACAGCGAGAGGACAACCTCCAGCAGGGGCTCAAGGATCACGGAGAGCGGATCTACGGCTCCTGTGGAAAGAGATTTTGCGACACCGAAGGAGACAGCGAAAACGACAAGTCCGACGGCGTCGTCCAGGGCAACCACGGGAAGCAGGATATCGGTCAGCGGTCCCTTTGCCTTATACTGGCGTACGACCATCAGTGTGGCGGCAGGTGCGGTTGCGGTTGCGACCGAGCCAAGCACGATTGCGGCGGGCAGGGTAAGCTTATCCGGCATGAGAAAATGCAGACCGATCAGGAGGATATCTACGATTACGGTGGTGAACAGTGCCTGGAAGATGCCGATCACAGTGGCTTGCTTTCCGATCTTTTTCAGCTGTGGGATGCGGAACTCATTTCCCATAGAGAATGCGATGAAGCCCAGCGCCAGGTCGGAGATGATGCCAAAGCCCTCGAGCTGTTCGGTTGTGATGCCGATGCCGGGCAGGTCAAGTGCGCCAAGGACGAAAGGGCCGATGAGCACACCAGCAACCAGATATGCGGTGACGGCGGGGAGCTGAACCAGTTTTGCCAGGCGGGACAGGACAAGACCTGCGAGCAATGCGATGGACAGACTTAAAAGGATACTTGCTGTTTGAGACATAGAAACTGCCTTCTTTCAATGGATTTTGTCCGTGCATGAATAAGGGACCGTCTGCCGTACTTGGCATGACAGTCTCTCAGCATGACACAGTGGGGAAAGCTTCCCCATTTTTTGCGCAAGCATAGTATAACGCCAAAAAGCAGATAAGTTGTTATGCGTTTGTGAACTGATTGTAAATATAATGAAATTGTTTTTAATACCGTCACGTTACGTGATCTTATAAGATTTTTGATGCACGGAAATGGGGCTTGCTTGGCGGAAAATGAGAATTAACGTTTTGCAAACAATTTTGAAGCATCTTACAAACACGGGCGTTGTAAAATACAGCTGTAATATGAAAATGAAGGAACAGAAACGAGAGGAGCGTGGATTTTTATGGAGAACAAAATCTTTTCCTATACGTATTCTGCCGCGGTTCAGCGAGAGGTGCGGGAGATCAAAAAGAAGTATATGCCTCGGGAAGAAAACAAAATGGACGAGCTGCGGCGCCTTGACCGACGCGTACAGATTGCCGGCATAACCGAGAGCTTGACGGTCGGTATTTTGGGCGTAATGATCTTTGGTTTGGGGATGTGTGTGGGGCTTGGGACGCTTGGCGGGGGAATGATGCTGTCGGTGCTCCTTTGTGCGATCGGCATGGCGGTAATGCTTCCTGCATACTTTATCTACCGTGCCATTGCCGACAAAGCAAGGGCAAAGTACGTTCCGCAAATCCTGCAGCTTGCGGATGAATTGGAGAAAATCAAGATTAACAAAACGCAAATAAATCCCTAAAAAACCAAAAACATTCGGGTGATAAAATATGCCCGTAAACAATAAAACGATGAAAGAAGGATTTTACGATGAACAGAAACGATCAGGACTATCTAGTACAAAAAATTCGCACACAGTACACCGAAAAGCGGTACACCGAGCTGGATGCGCTTCGCGAGCTGGATGCAAAGGTCAAGCGCCCCGCAAACGTATTTGCATACGTGTTTGGAAGCATCGGCGCTGTGGTTATGGGCAGTGGTATGAGCCTTGTCATGACCGACATCGGTGCGACGCTCGGTCTGGCAGGCGTAATGGTTCCCGGAATTGTGATCGGTGTGGCAGGGCTTGCCATGGCGTTGATCAATTATCCGATCTACAAGGGAATTCTTGGAAACCGCAAAAAGAAGTATGCTCCCGAGATCATGAAGCTGAGCGAGAGCATTTTAAATAAATAATCAATAATCATTAAAAAAGGAGAATTTTACAATGGGAGAATTTTTTAAGAAGGCGTTCCGCGATATGAAGGAGAGCGCAAAGGCACAGCACGAGGTTGACAAGGCGAATTTGGATGCGGTAAAGGCAGAATCCAAAGCGAATTGGGAAGAAGCAAAGGCTATGGGCAAGCCCGAAACTCGCAAAGCAATGATGCAGGCGGCGCGTGACGAGCAGATTACCGAGGCAAACAAAAGAAAGGCTGAGGCAGAGGCGCGCATTGACGCGGTAAAGAAAAAATAAAGTTGCTTGGGGCTTTGAAAAGCAAGCTCTTATGACATAGCATCAAATTTACACCGCAAGATTGACTTCTTGCGGTGTTTGTGTTATAATAAGAATATAAGTTCGTTTGCTGCTGTGATATGCTTGCAGCGCTATGGAAAAAGGATGGAAAAATGACGGGTATCAAAGCATGGATTCGAAAAGAAAAAGAGGAGACTGCCGTTTTGCTGCGGTGCATTCCCGCAACGGTGGTGACGCTGTTTGTGGTGAGTGTGATCTGCATGAATCTGCTGGCAAACAAGACGCTGCTACAGCTGGATTGGATCGCGCTGGACGGCGGAATTTTGATCTCTTGGCTCTCCTTTATGTGTATGGATATCATCACCAAGCATTTTGGTCCCAAGGCATCCAATCGGATCTCTCTGCTTGCCGCCGGGATCAATCTGCTGACCTGCCTGATCTTTTTTGTGGCGAGTGTGATCCCCTCCAATGCGAGTGATTATGCGGCGTTTGACGGGATTTTTGGCGGCACGTGGTTTATCTTACTGGGCAGTACAGTGGCGTTTATATCCTCGGCTGTGATCAACAATCGGTTGAATTGGATGATCGGAAAGCTGTTTTGCAAGCATCCGGACGGAAAGCTGGCGTATGCGATGCGGACGTATATCTCCACGTTCATCGGTCAGTTTTTGGACAATTTTATCTTTTCTGTAATCGTTTTTGTGTGGTTTGCTCCTGTTTTTTGGGACGGCTTCTCTTGGACGGTACTGCAATGTGCCACCTGTGCGCTGACGGGGGCATTGGCGGAGCTGGCGATGGAGGTTTTGTTCTCTCCCATCGGATACCGCATTGTGACGCGCTGGAAGGCGACGGCGGTGGGAAAAGAATATCTGGATTTGATCGGCGAAGGGAAAAAATAAGATGAAAATTTTGATTACGGGTACGTCGCAGGGGATCGGAAAAGCCATTGCCGAGCTGTTTTTGCAGCAAGGGCACGAGGTTGTGGGAATCGACCGTCAACCGGCGGGCATTTTTGCGGAGCGCTACACCCATTTTGTTTGTGACGTTCGCGAGATAAAAAAATTGCCCGACCTGCGGGGCGTGAATGTTTTGATCAACAACGCCGGAGTGCAGAACGAGGATGACATTGATATCAATTTGAAGGCGTTGATCGGGGTGACCGAAAAATATGGGCTGCAGGAGGAGATCCGATCGATTCTGAACATCGGATCTGCAAGTGCGCACACGGGATCGGAGTTCCCCGAATACTGCGCCAGCAAGGGCGGCGTATTGGCGTACACGAAAAATGTTGCCATTCGCGTGGCGAAATGGGGGGCGACCTGCAACAGCCTTGATCCCGGCGGCGTACTGACGCCCTTGAACGATTGCGTGATCAACGATCGCGCGCTGTGGGAGCAGATCATGGCGGAGACGCCCTTGAAAAAATGGGCAACGCCGGAGGAGATTGCGCAGTGGGCGTACTTTTTGACGGTAATAAATACCTTTTGCACGGGGCAGAACATTCTTGTTGACGGCGGGGAGTCGATCAATTACAAGTTTATCTGGAAGGATTAAATCCTGCTTTGCGGCGAAGTTGCCGAAAAGCGGCAGAGAGAAATCTATATTGGGAGGAATGTCGTATGAACATTTTGCACATGAAATACGCGGTTGAGGTTGCAAGGCTGGGATCTTTGAACAAGGCCTCGGAAAGCCTGCTGATTGCGCAGCCCAATATCAGCCGCTCCATCAAAGAATTGGAGGCGGATCTTGGCATTACGATCTTCAACCGTTCGGCAAAGGGAATGGTGTTGACGCCGGACGGGGAGGAGTTTATCAATTACGCGCACGAGATTATCAAGCAGATTGATCAGGTGGAGATGCTTTACAAAAAGGGTGTGCAGAAAAAGCAGAAGTTCTCCATTTCGGTTCCGCGCGCCTGCTACATTTCCGAAGCGTTTGCGCAGTTCTCGAAAAGCATTGAATCGGGACACGCCGAGATCTTTTACAAGGAGACCAATTCCCAGCGTACGATTCACAACGTGATGGATCGCGATTACAAGCTGGGGATCATTCGGTATGCCGAGAACTACGACAAATATTTTAAAGCCATGCTGGAGGAAAAGGGGCTTTTTTACGAGCTGGTGGCGGAGTTCTCTTATATTTTGCTGATGAGCCGCGAAAATCCTCTTGCCGCAAAGGAGACGATCACCTTTAACGACCTGACTCCGTATATCGAGATCGCGCACGCCGATCCTTACGTGCCGTCCTTGCCGCTGTCGAAGGTGGTGAAGGAGGAGCTGCCCGATAACATTGACCGCCGCATCTTTATTTTTGAGCGGGCAAGTCAGTTTGATCTGCTTTCGGAAAATCCGCAGACCTTTATGTGGGTCTCTCCAACGCCCGCCAAGATACTGGCGAGATACAATCTGGTGCAGCGGAAGTGTGTGGACAATCAAAAAATCTATAAGGACGTGTTGATTTACCGTGAGGGCTACAAGCTGAGCAAGCTGGACAAGCAGTTTATCACTGCGCTGTGTGCCTCCAAGCGCGAATATCTGGACGGAGGCCGCAGGTAAGGCGCTTTACGGCTGCGGCTCGTTTTCCTCTGTGGAAAACAGCTCCTCCATTTTGACGTTCAGAATTTTTGCGATAACGTAAACTTCTTTATCCGTGGCACTGCGAACCTGCCCCTCAAGCTTGGAGTAGCTTGTGGGGTTCATATCGCATCCCATGATTTGGATTTTTGCAATAAAATCCTTTTGCTTGATTCCACTTTGCTTGCGGAATCGCTCGATATTTTTGCCTACCATATTGGCGTTGCCGTAAGCTTTTTTTCGTATTTTCATAAAATTCAATCCTCTTTATTCTTTTTTAGAATTATATCCCAAAAAACGCTTGACAAAATTCCAAAACAGAATTATAATATAAATAATTCTGTTTTGGAATCATGTTTTGCTGTAGGAGGTATGGAAGAATGAATGCCGCGGAGTTTGGAAAGAGAGTTGCAGAGCTCAGGCTTGCAAAAGGATTGACGCAAACGGTGCTTGCGAAAAAATTGAACGTCACGACGCAGGCGATCTCAAAATGGGAAAGAGGGCTGGGGTTCCCGGACGTTTTGATCATTCCGCAGCTGGCTTGCGAATTGGAAACCACGACCGATTATCTTTTTGGCTGTACGGATATCAAATCATATATCGGGTGACATCCTTTTATTTCCGGTGTTTATCGTTGCTTTGTCTATGCCTGTGCCTGAAATAAATTTTTATTTTTCTATTGACAAAGATGCGTTTGTATGCTATAATAAATTGAGCTCAATTAAATTGAGCAAATGCGAGGAGGTGCGCAATGAACGCATATGATTTTAAGGTAAAGGCAAGAGACGGCAGCGAAGTATCTCTTTCAGACTATAAGGGAAAGGTGCTGCTTGTAGTTAATACAGCGACGGGATGCGGTTTTACACCGCAGTACGATGAATTGCAGAGCTTATATGAGGAATTTTCGTCCGAAGGCTTTGAAATTCTGGATTTTCCGTGCAATCAATTTGGCGAGCAAGCCCCCGGAAATGATGACGAAATTCATTCTTTCTGCACGGGACGTTTTGGTATTACATTCCCTCAATTTGCAAAAATTGACGTCAACGGAGAAAATGCCATTCCGCTTTACAAGTGGCTGACCGAGAATACAAAGTTTGGCGGTTTCGGAAAATCTCCTATGGCTTTGATGCTTGCAGGCGTTGTGAAGAAAACCGACAGAGACTACAAGAATAACGGGAACGTCAAATGGAATTTTACAAAGTTTCTCATTGACCGAAACGGTGAGATTGTGGCGCGGTTTGAACCGACTGACATGAAAAAGCTGAAGGAAGCAATCAAAAGCTGTTTATAGAATGCTTTTTGTGGGAAACTTTTGAAAAAGGACGCGTTTTTTTAGTGGGAAAACTTTTTCAAAAAGTTTTCCCACACCCTTTCAAAACTTGCAAAGCGGTTTATAAGACAGGCGGGGTGGGATGTTTCTGCTTCGCCTTTTTGTTTTGGAGTTGGATTTGTCAGCAAGCAAACGGACGGGAAGATTCGCTACTGCGAGCATTTAGGGTGTATGAGAAGCACAGCGCCATGCTTCCACCACTAAATGTTCTGTAAGATTATATTTGATTCCAATCTCGTAATGAAATAAAGTAAATGCTGTTGCCGCGTGGAGTTATGTGTGTTTACTTGATAATTCACTCAAAGTGTGCTATAATGAACATAAAAGAACCATTTGGAGGTGTTTTATGAATCAATCTAAATATGATGTGTTGAAGCTTGAAAACCAGTTGTGCTTTCCTTTATATGCTGCTGCCCGTGAGGTGGTAAAAAGATACCGTCCGTATCTTGAGGAGCTTGATTTGACCTATACGCAGTACATTACGATGATGGTCATGTGGGAGCATAGGGAAATCAACGTCAAAGCACTGGGGGAAAAGCTGTTTCTTGATTCCGGAACGATGACCCCTGTTCTGAAAAGCTTGGAAATCAAGGGGTATGTTTGCCGTAAAAGAAGTGTTGCGGATGAACGCTCTGTAACTGTTACGATTACAGAGAAGGGGGAAACACTGAGGGATGTTGCGGTGGAAATTCCTGCAAAAGTGGCAGAATGTGTTGGCCTTGAAGCAAGTGAAGTAATGCAGCTTTATACATTGCTCTACAAAATATTAAAGACCGATATTTTCTCATAAACATGACTGCTCTGTGTATGAGGCGTACGGTGCTGCAGGATGTAAGGTATATCGAGAACTATAATATGGTATAACATTTTCGTTATTCCCAAAATCGAAAAAGTATGTTAAAATAATAACGAACTCATAAAGGATTAAAATAAGATGAGAGGGGAAACAGTTATGAAAATCACAGTTTGTATCGGAAGTTCTTGTCACATCAAGGGATCTCGCCAGGTGGTTGAACAGCTTCAGTATCTGATCTCCGAGAACAACCTCGGTGACAAGGTGGAGTTGGGCGGCACCTTTTGCATGGGCAAGTGCCAGCAGGGTGTATGCGTAACGGTCAATGACTCCTTCCATTCCGTTACTCCCG
>JAFTLZ010000140.1 GCA_017452665.1 Clostridia bacterium | reverse complement strand
TCCGCAGAGGGCGAAATAGCCTCTTTACGGCGCTTTTCTTTTTGCTAAGCTTTTTCTTTTGCGCCTTCTTGGTCAAAAGAAAAAGCGCTACTAACAAATTTGTGCAATATTACAAATTGAATATCTTTGGTCTACAAGCTGTGTGGGAAAACTTTTTCAAAAGTTTTCCCACGAAAACCGCATCCTTTTTCAAAAGTCCCCCACAAAAATCCGCGCCTCGCGTTGAAAGTTTTGCAGAGAGGAAACTTTTTTAAAAATTTTTAGAAGAAATATTCAAAAAGGGTATTGCAATCTTTTTTGTTTTGTGATATAATAAATTAAAAAATATAAGAAAGGAGGAACAACGAATGCCCAATGTAAAATTTTTGAAAGAACCGGGGTTTCTTTACGACTTGAATTATTTGTTTTATTTGAATTTCAATACGCAAGAATGTATTGACAGTCTTGCTACGGATGAGAAAAAAGAAGCAAATGTGAAGTATTTAAAAGAAATCTTACAGCATTTTGGTGATATTTCGGAGGACCTTTACGTTTTTTATCATGCGGTGGGGAATGATCATTGCTTTATTTCAACGCATTATTTAGACCCGTACAAAGATCAATTTGCCAACGGTTTCGATTTTAAAGAGTTTAAAAAATTGCTGTCGGACACCGATCAGCTGATGAAGAATATCATCCGCTATTATTTAAGCGATTTGTCGGAGGATGAGCTGGCAGAGTGTATGGATTCCAATACAAAGCTGTTTGCGCGCATCAAGGAATCGCAGTATTCAAGCGAAGAAAAAAGCCATTTGTACGAATTTTTCATCAATCCCGCACCCTACCTTCAAACGCTTCAGTATGAGCTGATTGAAAAAGAGCTTTTGCTTTCCGCCTACTACAAAGAAAACGTTGATAAAATTATTGAGGTGCAAAACCGTACAACATTTGATGAATTGTGTGAAACTGTAAGAGAAATTGACGATTTGAGCTTTTTAAATCAAGATAATAATCAAGTTTTATACACTTCATTCTGTTTATTAAACAAATTTCATATGCAATTATTCTTCGTTTCGGATGGAGCGGTGTATCTGCTTGGATATGATTATACCTCTATCATCAGCGAGGTTGTCAATGCCAAAAGAACACATTCTCTCGACGCTTTATGTTCGGCATTGAGCGAGTCAAACCGCATAAAAATTTTAAAATTGCTGTTGGAGCGCGAGGAAGTTATTTGTAAGGATTTGGAGCGGATTTTCAATTTTTCCGGGTCTACCGCATATCATCATATTACCATACTCACCCGAATCGGTGCAGTAAAAGTGAGAAACGAAGGAAAAAATATTTTATATAGCTTAAACCGAAAATATTTTGACCATTTGATTGGTCAGTTAAGCGAATTTTCAAACAAGAGGAATGGACTGCAATCATGAAAAAAAATTGGGGCAAACCGACATTTACGTCTTTGATGCAAAAAAGCCTGTCGGGTTATATTCAAATCTCTGCTTGGTCGGGTGAAAGCATCTGCCATTACGGAGTATTCCGTTAAAAGCACGGGGGCAGATATGAAAAAATTTTGGGGCAAACCGGCATTTATGTCTTTGATGACAAAAAAACTGTCGGGCTATATTCAAGCGTCTGCTTGGTCGGGTGAAAGCATTTGCGATTACGGAGTATTTCGTTAAATTTCAGAGCCAAAAGAGCGCAACACGAGCATCAACCGTGTTGCGCTCTTTTTTGTACCCCGAAAATCACGCGATCGTTGCGCGGAAGTTGGAATTTTTGAAAAAATATTGAAAACGGTATTGCAATCCTTTTTTGTTCTGTGATATAATAACATAAGACAAAACGGATGCCCATCCGGAAGAATGCTTGTGTATCAAATGATTGAGGTGCAAAATGACGCAAAAACAGAAAAAAGAGCGCATGGCGCAAATTGTGGAAAAGCTGAAGGAAATCTATCCGGATGCGCTCTGTGCGCTGGAGTGGGAAGGGGAGCCATGGAAGCTCTTGATTATGGGGCGTTTGTCCGCGCAGTGTACCGATGCGCGCGTCAATCTGGTTTGCCGTGAGCTGTTTGCCGCCCATCCTACCCCGGAGGCGATTGCAAACGCAGAGCTATCCGATCTGGAGGCATACATCCGCCCCTGTGGGCTGTATCACGTCAAAGCGCAAAACACCAAGGACGCATGCGCGATGCTGGTGAATGAATACGGCGGCGTTTTGCCCGACAGCATGGAGGAGCTTTTGCGTTTTCCCGGTGTGGGACGCAAGGTTGCCAATCTGCTCTTGGGAGATTTGTACGGCAAGGGCGGCGTAGTTGCCGATACCCATTGCATCCGCATTTGCGGGCGGTTTGGAATGTATCCTGAGACGCTGAAGGATCCCGTTCGGGTGGAGCGTTTGATGACGCCGCTTTTGGAACCGCAGGAGATCAGCGATTTTTGTCACCGCATCGTGCAATTTGGACGCGACGTTTGCTCGGCGCGCGCACCGCAATGCACCGCCTGTCCACTCTCCGAGCTTTGCGAGCACGCGCAAAAAGCGGCAAAAAAGGCTTAAAAAAACGCTTTGACATATTGACGGACGGATTTTTTTGTGATATAATTATAAAATAATATTATGCTTTGTAAAACGGAGGAAGTTTTTGATGACACTCTACGAGGATTTGAAATGGCGCGGCTTGATTCAGGATATTTCCAGCCCGGAGCTGATCGATAAGCTCAATGCGGGCGGGATGACGTTTTATATCGGCACCGACCCCACGGCAGATAGCCTGCACCTGGGACATTATTCGTCCTTTTTGATCACGCGCCGCCTGGCTGCGGCAGGGCACACCCCTTTGCTGTTGGTTGGTATGGCAACTGCTTTGATCGGTGACCCCCGCGGAACCGTGGAGCGCAAGCTCTCGAACCGTGACGAGGTGATTCACAACTACGAGTGCCTCAAAACCCAGCTGCAGCAGATCTTCCCTTATGAGGTGGTCAACAACTACGATTGGGTCAAGGATCTCAATATCATTGATTTCTTCCGCGATTACGGAAAATATATCAATGTCGGCTATATGCTCAGCAAGGATCTGATCCGCCGCCAGATGGAGAGCGGAATCTCCTATGCGGAGTTCTCCTATATGCTGATCCAGGGCTTGGATTTCAAGTATCTGCACGAAACCCGCGGCGTGGATCTGCAGGTGGCAGGCTCCGACCAGTGGGGCAATATCACCACGGGCATCGAGCTGATCCGTAAAACCACGGGCGACGAGGTCTATGCCATGACCATGCCGCTGGTGACCGATTCGCACGGTAACAAGTTTGGCAAGAGCGAGGGCAATGCGGTATGGCTGGACAAGAACAAGACCAGCTCCTACGAATTGTATCAGTTCCTGCTGAACTCCGAGGACAGCATGGTGATCGAGTATCTGAAGCGCTTGACCTTCCTCTCCCGTGAGGAGATTGAGGCGATTGAGGCAGAGCACAATGCCGCCCCCGAAAAGCGCCTGGCGCAAAAGAAGCTGGCTGAGCAGATTTTGAACGATTTGCACGGCGAGGGGGCGTATGAGTCTGCCGTGAAGATCAGCGAACAGCTGTTTGCAGGCAACATCAAGGAGATCTCCACCAAGGATCTGTTGGCGGGATTGAAGGATGTTCCGCACTTTGAAACTGCAGGCGGCGCCATTATGGACGTGCTGGTTGGTGCGGGGATTTGCTCCTCCAAGCGCGAGGCACGGGAGTTTATTTCCAACGGCTCTCTGTCAATCAACGGCGAACCGATTCCGAACATCGACGTGCAGATCGACGCTTCTACTACGCTTGGCGGCAAGTATATCGTGATCCGCCGCGGCAAGAAAAAGTACTATCTTGGCGAACTGAAATAAGGTAGCTTTGATGAAATCAATATCCACCGATACCGTTTTGCGTTGATAAAACAGGTTTGCGCCCGGAGAAAATCGCTTTTCCCCGGGCGTTTCTTGCTTTTACTTTTCTGATATACTTGATTGAACAAAAGAGCGGAATCAATTTGAATTTTGCGGGGGAATTATGAATATCACATATGGCAGGGCAGCAAACGAGGATGTTGCGCGGATCTATCAATTCTGCAAACAGCTGATTGATGATTACGAAAACATTGAGAACATTGATTATGATCGAGTATTGGGCTGGGTTCAAAAAAAGATAGAACATTGCATTAGTGAATACACAGTAATATATGCGGACGGTAAGAAAGCCGGCTACTATCATTTTTATAAAAACGAAGATGCGGAATTTGAGATAGACGATCTGTATATTTTTCCCGAATTTCAAAACCGGGGGATCGGTTCAGCCGTCATCCGCAAGTGCTGTTCAGCGGTTGATGAGCCGGTAATGTTATATGTTTTTATTCAAAATCAAAGAGCTATTTCCTTGTATAAAAGATTGGGATTTGAGGTGGTAAAAACAGTAAATGACAGCAGGTTTATTATGAAAAGATGCTGTGACGGCAGAAAGTATTATGCGGCGTATGACGAGCGGTATCAAACGGCACACGCACGCGGCGTCAGTTGGTTAAGTGACGTCAGCACCCCGATTGTAATGGAGGTGATTGAAAAATATAACATCAATCACAATCATCGGCTGTTGGATATTGGATGCGGGGAGGGCAGAGATTCCGGAACGGTATTGGAGCACGGATATCGGCTGATGGCAACCGATATTTCAACCGAGGCCATTCGATACTGCAAAAAGAAAATGCCGCAATATGAGAGCCATTTCAGCGTTTTAGACTGCTTATCCGAGACCTTGAATGAGCAATTCGATTTTATTTTTGGAATTGCAGTGGTTCATATGCTGGTACTTGATGCGGACAGAACCGGATTTTATCAGTTTATTTATCACCATTTAAAGGCTGACGGAATTGCACTGATTTGCACGATGGGAGACGGGGAATTGGAAACCCAAAGTGATATTTCCAAAGCGTTTACGTTGCAGGAAAGAGATCATGAATCGGGCAAAATGCGGGTGGCAGCAACCTCCTGCAGGCAAGTATCGTTCGCTACGTTTGAAAAAGAGTTGAAGCAAAATCGGTTGGAGATTGTTGAAAAGGGAATAACATCCTCTCCCCCGGATTTTAACAGCTTGATGTATGCCGTTGTGAAAGTCATAACCACCGGCTAAGCCGGTGGTTATGATTCCCGTTTCGGTTGCATGCTTGTCGATTTTTTGTCAAAACGATTCAAGCGTTTCAGGATAAACGCGGCTTCTTGCATCAAACAAAGCAAGCGCACCATCCTTTAAATAAAATTCGCGCAACGCCGTAGTGGCACTCCATGGCGCCGTCATAAATCCAATCACACGCCTCTCGTCCAGCTTTCGTTTCGCGTGCGTAAGCGTGTGAAAATGGTTCTCGGCAGCTCCGTCAAATCCGCGGCAAGTGGACATACACGGAATTTGCTCATATCCTAGCGCATCCAACTCTTCGTAGGTTGCAATTCGTTTGTTTCGCAAATCCCCTTCCGGATAATTTTTAAAAGCCGCATAATACCAGTTGGATTGCAACACGGATTTCGGCATATTTTTTATGAAGACTTCGCTGTGCTTCCAATAATAATCCGACCACACCCACGGACGTGCTCCGTATTTTTCCGCTTCGTTAAAATAAAAGTAAAGATCATTCCACCACAGCTTCTCGCCGCGCCAATGGTACGCCTCCCGCATTGTAAAGCCCATATCCTCCTCATCCATTCCCAAATGAATCAAACGCGGATATCCAAACGCTTCGCAAACCTCACGAATCACGTCAGCGCACGCGGCATAATACTCCGGAGTAGAAACCATGCGGCGATATTTTTTGAGCCAGGTGTGGTGCGCGCAGGAAAAATTCAATTTCGGAATCGGCGCCAACCCCAAAGCGCGTGCTTCGTCAAGCTTCTTTTTTAAAAACGCCTTATCCCACGCATCTGGGGCAGAAATTTCCGGTCGGGATTCATATTTTATCGCATCCCCCACGTCAATCACAAGCGTGTTATACTTGCACTCTGCCAAATAGCGCACAACGCTGTCCCACGTTTCAACCGAGACGTTGTTGTTTTCCTGATAGCGCGGCTGACCGTACCACCCTCTTGGCGGGGTGTTTTCGTCGTCCCACATATGGTAGCTCAAATGAATCAAATAAGCCCAAATTTTCGTATTCACAGCAGTTCCCTCCGTATCCGGCGTGTTATAAAAATTATAACACAACCGCCCAAAAAAATCAAGCAAAGCGTCAAAAAAGCCATAATGGTATAAAAAATAGGCAAAAAAAGACAAAAAACGCCAAAATCTATTTTTTCGCCAAAAGGGTTGATATTCTGCAAAAGTTGTGGTATAGTCATAACCACCGGCTAAGCCGGTGGTTCATGTTGTAGACCAAAGGTATTCAATTTGTAACATTGCACAAATTTGTTAGTAGCGCTTTTTCTTTTGACTAAGAAGGCGCAAAAGAAAAAGCTTGGCAAAAAGAAAAGCGCCGTAAAGAGGATATTTCGCCCTCTGCGGAGGGCGAGGAGGGCTCCGCGCCCTCCACTGCGCGAGCTTTTGAAAAAGCTCGACCAAAACTTTTCGTCAAACTGACGAAAGCCGGTTGTTTCGTCTACAGTCTGAGTCATAACCACCGGCTTAGCCGGTGGTTATGACTTATTTATGTTGAAGGTTTTGATCGGGGATGGGAAAACTTTTTCAAAAGTTTTCCCACGAAAACTCGCATCCTTTTCAAAACAATCTCTCACCGCCCGATGGAGGGGGATATTCACGAGGAACTAAATTACAGATTCATGGTTGCAATGACGTTGGCACCGGTGCCGAGGATGTTTTCGAGGATTACGTCTCCAACGCGGACGGGCAGGGAGACCACCGTGCGGTTGATCTGTGCCATGCAATCAAACATCAGCTCCTTCGGAATCGCGCGGTCGGTCTTAACGGATACGACGCCGCCATCTGCCGTTCTTGCCGTGGTGGTCAGCGTGCGCGTGGGATGAGTGCACTCGTCAATGGCATATTGCTTGCCTCGCGGGCAGGCGTTTCCCGTTACACTCAGCACCTGTTGATTTTCCAGCTCTACGCGCAAAGCACAGCCCTTGGGACATACGATACAAGTCAGTTCCTTTATCATATCACTTCACCTCCAGCGCAAACAGCAATTCTTTTGCATCCGCAAGCTGATCGGCATTGAGCGTGATGCTCTCCATTTCGCCGGGCGCTACGCGGGGCTTTTTCTTTTGATAGACCACGCGTTCACCGTCCAAAATTTTGACCGTTACGTTGCGGTAGACATCTGCCACGCGGAAGTAAACGGTAACGTCCTTTTTCTGCGTGATGCGTTGCGGAACCGTGTAGCGGATCTTTCCGTCGGTGCGCAGGTTGATCTCTGTGCGCTCTATTGCCTCCCCGCGAATGTATGCGGCGGCGTTTTTGCCGGCGATCTCCGCTTCCTCAGAGACGTAATCCACCAGATCATGCACGTGCAACACGTTTCCGCAGGCGAAAATGCCTTCCACGGAGGTTTGTCTGTCCTGGTCCACCACGGCGCCACCCGTTACGCGATCCAGCGTAACCGACGCGGTTTTGGAAAGCTCGTTTTCGGGGATCAGTCCGACCGATAGCAACAGCGTGTCGCAGGGAATGTACTCACGCGTTTCGGGGATCGGGCGGCGGTTTTTGTCCACCTTTGCAATGGTAACACCGGTCAGGCGCTCCTTGCCGTGAATCTCTACCACGGTGTGGCTCAAGCGGAGCGGAATGTCAAAATCGTGGAGACATTGCTCGATGTTGCGTGCAAGACCCCCGGAGTATGGCATCAGCTCGCACACGGCGTGCACCTTTGCACCCTCCAGCGTCATGCGGCGCGCCATGATCAGACCGATGTCGCCCGAACCGAGGATGACGACCTCTTTTCCGGGCATATAGCCCTTGAGATTGACGTATTTTTGCGCGGTTCCCGCTGTATAGATGCCTGCGGGACGCGTGCCTGCAATGTTCAGCGCTCCGCGGGAGCGCTCACGGCAACCCATGGCAAGGATGATTGCCTTTGCTTTGATCTGAAAAACACCGTCGGTCGCGTTTGTTGCCGTAACGACTTTATCCGGCGTAATGTCCAGAACCATAGTGTTGGGTAAAAAGGGGATCTGCTTTTCGCGCACCAGCTTTTCATATTTCCACGCGTATTCGGGGCCGGTCAGCTCCTCGCCAAAGCGATGCAGACCAAAGCCGTTGTGGATACATTGCTGTAAAATGCCGCCAAGGCGTGCGTCGCGCTCGATGATCAAAAGATCCGAAATGCCGCTCTCGTACGCCGCAACAGCCGCGCTCATTCCGGCGGGACCGCCGCCGACGATGACCAGTTCGATTTCTTTCATGTCAACGCTCCTCCTTGGTTCTTTCAAAATTGATCAGAGACGCACCGCCGAATTTGGTCACTGCCTCGTAGGGAATGTTGTTCTCCTTTGCCAACAGCTCCACGATATAAGGGCTGCAAAAGCCGCCTTGGCATCGTCCCATCTGGGCGCGCGTACGGCGTTTGACTCCGTCCAAGTCCCGCGGGCGCGGATTGGTGCGGATTGCGGTCAGAATCTCTCCCTCGGTCACCGTTTCGCAACGGCAAATGATATGCCCGTAGGTAGGATCCTTTTGGATGATCGCGTTCTTTTCCTCGATCGATGCTTCGCGAAAGGCGTGCATCGCGGGGCGCGTGGGGGTATAACTCGGATTTTCTTCCGGCTTCAGGCCGGCTTTGGCAAGCAATTCGACCACGTACTCTGCAATCGCGGGAGCGGAGGAAAGTCCGGGAGACTCAATGCCCGCCACGTTGACAAAGCGTGCACGGGGAAGATTGATGATAAAATCTCCGGTAGAGCCAACTGCGCGCAGACCGCAAAACGAGGTGATGGATTTGCCGAACAGCACGCCGTCCGCGTTTTCGGATGCCTGCTTCATCACCAGCGCCAAGCCCTCGGCGGTGGTGGCTTTGTTTTCCTTGTCGTCCATGTCGGTCGAGGTAGGGCCGGTCAAAAGGTTTCCGTCCACCGTGGGGGAGACCAAAATTCCTTTGCCCATCTTACTCGGAGTACGGAAAACAGTGTGATTGAGCAGCGTACCGCACTCCTTGTCCAGCAGAATGTATTCGCCGCGGCGGGGATGGACCGTAAAGGAATCGTCTCCTACCATGCGTGCGATGGCGTCCGAATAGAGTCCCGCCGCATTGATGACGTATTTTGCCAAAACGGTTTTATCGGGGGAGGTGATTTCAAAATGCTTACCCGTGTCGCGGATGTCGCAAACCTCAAAATCCAACAGCAAATCCGCACCGTTGTCCATGGCGTTTCCAATGGCAGCGATGGTCAGCTCGTACGGGCAGACGATGCTTCCGGTCGGTGCGTGGAGCGCACAAACCGCATTTTTCGAAACATTTGGCTCCAGGCGGTGCAGATCCTCCGCATCCAGAACCTTCAGATTTTTGACGCCGTTTTCATTTCCGCGGCGGTAGAGCTCCTCCACCGTTTGGCGGTCAGCTTCGTCAAAGCCGATGACAAGAGAGCCGTTGTTCCGATATTTTACGCCAAGCTCACGGCAAACCTCCTCCATCATTTCGGAGCCGCGTACGTTCAGCTTTGCCTTCAGCGAGCCGGGGGCGGCGTCAAAGCCTGCGTGCACGATTGCGGAGTTGGCAGAGCTTGCCCCCATAGCAACGTCGTGCTTTTTCTCCAGGATGCAGATCTTCAATCGGTAGCGCGCAAGCGTGCGGGCGATCATGCCGCCAATCACTCCGGCACCGACGATGGCAATATCATACATTTTGATAACCGTTCCTTTCCGTATTGGTCGTAACGACCGATTGTAACAGTAATATTATAATCAACTTTTTTGCCACTGTCAAGCGTGGCGAAAAAATCGGCAAACATACACGTTTTTGGCGAAAATTACGCAAAAATGAGCAGGTTTTTCGTCAGGCAATCCTATTTTTAAGTCAGAAAAGAAGGTTTTGTCGGCGGTTGCCCGCTCGTATAGGTATATTTTCGTCCGCCGTCTCATAGGATGTAGCAACGAAAACGTAAAAAGGAGCGGAGCAATATGGACAACTATATCAAAGAGGAAGCCTGCGTGCGGGTGCAGGCGGCGCTGTGCGATAAGCAAGTGATGACGGAGCTTTCGTCAGATTTTTCCCTGCCGGATTACCAACCCGAAATCAAGCGACTGTTGCGCGTGCGTGCAACGGTAGCGCCCCCCGACAAATACATCGGTGCGGGGAGCGCGGAATTTTCCGGAACAGTGGATTACAGCATTTTATATTCCGCCAACGACGGTGCGCTGTATTGTGCCACGCAAACAGGGGAGTATCAATTCAGTATTCCCATGGAGATGGCGTCGGATTTTGAGCTGGGCGACGGCGTTTTTTGCGACGTGGAAACGGTTCCGGACATGACGGTAGGCAGAG
Organism: Clostridia bacterium; assembly: GCA_017452665.1. Taxonomy (GTDB): domain Bacteria; phylum Bacillota; class Clostridia; order Oscillospirales; family CAG-272; genus UMGS1865. The sequence goes on along the minus strand of JAFTLZ010000140.1, from coordinate 5,803 downwards.
TGGCAGCGCCGCGTCGGCTATCGGTCAAGTGTCGGTTGCGCTCCCGCGTGCGTCTTTGGGGAACACGGCTGTTGGAGGAGCGTGTCGGCGGAGCACCGACCGAGAGCATCCAACGCCTGCGCGGAAGCCGCGAGAGTGCAAGAATGTTCGTCGGTTCGGGCGAACCGCTGCAGCTGGGAGACGAAATTCTGTTTGACGCACAAAGCGAAAATCTGCGCGTGATTTCTGCCGACGGCGCGGTGTACGTCAGCGAGGCGTTGGCGGGGAGCGGAAGCGTAAACTGCCGCGGAGAGGTCTGCCTCAAGCTGCTTTGCTGTCGCGACGGAAGCGGGGAGGCGCCCCAGGTACAGCTGCGCAGGATCCCGTTCTCGCAAAGCGTGATGACCGACGGCGCTGAGGTCAACTGCGACTGTACGGCGCGCGGAGTTTGCTCGGAACTGAATATTACCGTAGAGGAAGGCAGGATTTTGTGCGAGGTGACGGTTCGCCTGGAGACACGTGCCCAGCGCAACGAGACGGTTTCCTACACGCGGGATCTGTACTCCACTGCGGCGGATGGCGAGGTACGCTACCGCTCCTGCGTGTTGCCGAAAGCGCTCAAATGCACGGCGGGGAATTTCTCACTCAATACCATGCTCTCCATGGAGGAGGCAGGGATTCGGGCGGGGCAATCCATTGTCGATCTGAGCTTGCTTCCAACCGTAACGGAGCTTGAGTGCGAGCACGGAAAATATATTTTGACCGGTCGTTGCCGCTGTCAGGCGATCTTAGCTGGAGAAGAGGATTTCAGCGTGCAGGAGTTTGAGATCCCGTTCCGTTACGAGACCGACGGAACGCAGGAAAAGGCAACGGATTACGACGCAGATGTAACGCCGATTTCCTGTCGTGCACGCATGGATGGGGAACGGATTGCCATCGACGCAGAGCTTGCCGTAAATCTCTCCACGCGCGGGCAGAGTGCATTTGAGATGGTGAGCGAGGCACAGTTTGGGGAAGGACTTGCGGCGGCGGGCGCCTCTTATACGATTTGCTATCCGTCACGCGAGGATACGCTCTGGAGCGTTGCCAAGCGCTACCACCGCGCAGTTTCCTCCATTGCAGAGATGAATCCTTTGGCATCCTCGCCTTCTGCCGACGCCGGGGATTCGCTGGCAGGCGTGTCTTATTTGCTGGTTTGAAAGCGCTTGATTGCAAAAAGAAAAGAATTTTACCCACTGTTCGTCCGCTAAAAAAATAAAAACGGGGCAGGAGCAAATCCTGCCTCGTCTGCTTTACCGTGAGAATTTCTCAACAACAATCAACAATTACTTTTGCCGTTCGCGGCGGTCAATCCCGATAGTAGTACAAAAAGCTCATGTCTGTCTTTTCATATTCCTCCGGGGTGAGCCATTTATCGCCGGATTCTATAAATTTTCCAAGCGTGCGGTCATAGCTTGCAACCTCGTAGCAATAGCGCTTTGCCTCGGAGTAGTAGGTGATGGAAACGTACATCTCCGGAATCAGCTCGCCGTTTTCCCAAACGTATTTGGTGGCGCGGTCACATTCGCTGTAAGCGGCAGACGCTTCTCCGTAGGCTTCAGCTTCATAGGTGTGTGAAAACGAGAATACCGCCTGCAATTCTTCGTCCGCCTGCACGTTGCACAGCCCGCTCAGCTCCTCGGATTCAATGTAGCTGTCCCGTACGGTGTTGTAAAGCCAGCAACGGTAGGTGGCGCATTCGCCGTCAACGCTTTCGGCAACCGTAAAATCGGGGTGCCCGTCAAAGTTCAAATCCGTCACCGCAAAGCCGTAGGTTCCGTTCAGATTTCCCACCGCTTCATCCACGTGCACTTGCTTGCTCCAAATGATCGCATCTCCTTTTTTGATTACGATTTGCCGCAGACGCGTACCGCTTCCGCGTGCGCAAAAGGTGATCCCGTTCTGCTCGGTGGAATACAAAAGATCGTAGCTCTCGGTGGCACAGGAGGAAAAACAAAGCAATAAAGTTGCGGCAAGGAACAGCCAAATCAGTGCTTTTTTCATGCAATACCTCTCTTTTTCAAAAACTATCTTCAGTATAGCATATTTTGCCGCCGTTTTCATGGCTTTTTTGTAAATCCGATCGCAAAATCGGAATTATTCCAACCCTTCCGGCAGATGGATTTTGGAAAACAGCCCGCGCAACAGGCACGCTACTACGATTGCGGCACTGCCCTGAATCAGATTGAAGGGAATGTTCAATGCCGCCGCGGTAAAGCCGTAGGAGAGGAAGAGAGATTCATACAGATAATAACCGACAACCATCACCGCCTCAGCAGTCAGCGCCGACAGCACGTAGCGCGGAACAGCGGGCAGGCGGGAAGCCACTTTCTTGACGCCGATCGCGGCAAGCACCATCAAAGCCTTGATGATCAGCGTTCCGGGCGTGTAGATGGCGTACGCACCAAGCAGATCGGTCAGCGCGGCACCTACGGCGCAGGCAACGACGCTCCAAGGTCCTCCCAGCATCCATGCGCCAAGCAACAGCATACTGTCACCTAAATTGATATTTCCGGCAAAGGGCGCGGGAACGGCGATCCACGTGACCGTAAAAACGAGCGCGCAGAACATTGCGGAAAAAACAAGCTTACGAATGTGTTTCGAATACATAACGGTTACCTCCATGGGGATCCTTAAAAGATGAACAAATTATACGCTTTTTTGAAAAAAATGTCAATCCGAATTTTGATGTTTTTTCAAAAAAAATCACAAAAAATTTTATGCGGATTGACGAACCCAATGATCATAAAAAAGCAATGCAAACGGCGACCTGCTTGTTACAGGTCGCCGAATGATATTTCCCCGCTTTTGATATTAGCCGTTCATTTTTTCGGCAACGTACCTCTTGATCGCCTCAAACGATGCATCGCTGATGCTGTGCTCCATTTTGCAGGCATCCTCAGAGGCGGTTTCAGCGTCCACACCGATGTCGGTCAAAAACTTTGTCAGCAGTGTGTGCCGCGCAAAGATCTTTTCGGCAATCTCGCGCCCGCTGTCGGTCAGGATGATCGAGCCGTCCGTTGCTACCTCAATATATTCTCCTTTTTTCAAAAGTCCCATGGCGCGGCTGACCGAGGGCTTGGAGTAGCCCATGTGCTCGCATATGTCAATGGCGCGTACGTGGCCGGATGTGCGGGAGAGAACCAGTATGGTCTCCAGATACATTTCGCCCGATTCCTGCAGGTGCATAATTATCATCCTTTCGCTTGGTATTGGTCATACGGTGTTCCCGTAAAATGCAAATTGATCAACAATAATATTATAGTATCATAAATTTATGAAGAAATCAAGCATTTTTTGAAAAAAAGACTTGACAACTTCTCCTACTTGCGATTATAATTAAGTTATACCGATTTGGTTTGACCAAAATACAAGAGTTTGGAGTATGCCTTATGATTTACAAGCAGTTTGGCAATCTGGCGCTCTCTGCGCTGGGATTGGGATGTATGCGCCTACCCGTTGTGGACGGAGACAACAGCAAGATCGACGAGAAAAAAAGCGCCGAAATGGTGGCGTACGCAATGGAGCACGGCGTCAATTATTACGACACCGCATGGGGCTATCACAGCGGAAATTCCGAGATCGTGATGGTGAAGATCCTCAAAAAATACCAAAGAGAAAGTTTTTATCTGGCATCCAAATTTCAGGGCTACGATGCTGCCAATCACGGCAAGGTGGAGGAGATTTTTGAAAAACAGCTGAAAAAATGCCAGGTGGAATATTTTGATTTTTATCTGATCCACAGTGTTACCGATGCAAATGTGGATGCGTATCTTGATCCCAAATACGGCACGCTTGCATACCTTTTGGAGCAGAAGCGAAAGGGAGGAATCCGTCACCTGGGCTTCTCCTTTCACGGCAACTACGACGTGATGCATCGCTTTTTGGCAGGATATGGAGATTATATGGAGTTTGGTCAGCTGCAGCTGAACTGGCTGGATTGGAGCTTTCAGGATGCAAAGACTATGGTTGCAATGCTGAGAGAGAAAAATATTCCCATGTGGGTGATGGAGCCGGTTCGTGGCGGTAGCCTTGCCAAACTGGAGCCGGAGTATGAGGCTCGCCTGAAGGCACTCCGTCCCGATGCAAGCATCCCTGAATGGGCATTCCGCTTTTTGCAAACGGTGCCGGAGGTGGTGGTAACGCTGTCGGGAATGTCCAACTTTGAGCAGTTGAAGGCGAATATCGAGACCTTTTCCACCGAGCAGGCGTTAAATGAAGCCGAATGGAACGCGCTGATGCAGATCGCATCCGAAAAAAGCGGCAAAAAGACGCTTGCCTGCACGCGTTGCCGCTATTGCGTGGATCATTGCCCGATGGAGCTGGATATCCCGCACTTGATTGAGCTGTACAACGAGCAGCTTTACAGCGGCGGAAACGGGATGGAGGGCTTGCACGTACTTCCCACGGACAAGTTGCCCACCGTATGCGTCGGTTGCGGCGCGTGTGCATCGGTGTGTCCGCAGAGCATTGACATTCCTGCGATGATGAAGGATTTTTCCGCCAAGTTGAACGGAAAAAGCTAAAAAATCATGTATGAATTTTTAAACGCGCTCCTGGCAGACCGAAAGGGCGGAGTCATCTTTTCCTGCTTCGGCATTTGGCATTTGCTGTATCTGCTGATCATCTTCGGCGTCATTCTGTCAGTCATTTTTCTTTTGAAAAATAAACGTATCGAGGTCAGACAACGCGCCTCTGATGTGGCAATCGGCTGTGCCTTTGGATTGTACATCGCGGATTTTTTTCTGATGCCGTTTGCATACGGTGAGATTGATTTGGAAAAACTGCCGTTTCATATGTGCACGTTGATGTGCGTTATGTGTTTCCTTAGCCGACACAATGCAACGATTGGAAGATTCAAGCTACAATTCGCTTTGCTGGGGTTGGTCTCCAATCTGATCTATATTTTCTATCCCGCGGGCGTGGAGTGGTATCAAATCCATCCGCTGTCCTACCGCGCGCTGCAAACCTTGCTGTTTCACGGCTCGATGTCGGCATACGGCCTGTTTGTGCTGACGTTGGAGGACGTTCGCCCGGAGTGGAAAAAATGCTACAAAGAGCTGATCATCATCATTGCCATGACTCTGTGGGCAGGGGTAGGGAATACCTTGTACAGCGGCACGGCGGGGGACTATTCGCGCCGGTTTAACTGGTTCTTTCTCAAACAAGATCCGCTTTATCTGTTACCCCAAGCGCTTGCGCCTTACGTTATGCCGTTTGTCATGATTGCAGTGATCTTTGCGGCGGATTTGCTGATTTATGCAGTTTATTTTGGCGTGAAAAAATTGCTTTTGAAAAAGGGCGGAAGATTGCAGGACTGTTCATAGAAGCTTGATTTAGTCAAGAGGCAGAGAAACATTTCTCCGCCTCTTTTTTTATTTTTTCAAAATTTCTTCCAGTGTGTCGGCAAAGGCGTCCATCTGCGACGCCGTACTGAACAATCCGGGACTGACACGAACTGCGCCGCCTGCAGGCGTGCGCAGTGTGGCGTGCGCCAGCGCGGCACAGTGAAAGCCCGCACGAACGCAAAAGCCGCGCTCGTTCAGCGCTTGACCGATCGCGTCCGAGGACATTCCGTTCACGCTGAACAGCAATACCGAACCCAACTGCTCCGGAGCGTACACCGTGACACCGTTCGTGGAAAGCAAGCGCTCGCGTAATCGCGCGTTCAGGGCACATTCGTGTGCAAAAATGGCTTCCACGCCGCGGCGGCGAACCTCGCGAATCCCTTCGCAAAGTCCTGCAATGGCGGGTGTTGGCAGGGTGCCCGCCTCATACCGCTCAG
>JAFTLZ010000139.1 GCA_017452665.1 Clostridia bacterium | reverse complement strand
GAAGAACGGATAACTTTCGCAAGAAATGCGATTTCCCGCTACCCCGCAGATTTTGAGATCAAAGAAAATCTCGCTGTTTGTCTGTATCATTTGTGGTGCGATACAAAGAATAACGACCTTATAAAGGAAATCGAAAATCTTTGCTCTTCCGTGGTGGCTGAATGTAAAGATGAAGATACCCGATATGATGCAATCAATGTTTTGATCAATATTTACGGAGGCACCAAGCAGGTTGAGAAAGCTATGCAATCAGTAAATCTGCTCACGCCTATGAAGTACTGCCGTGAATTTGCAAAATCATCGGGGATTGGTGATGGCAATACGGAATTTTATATTCAAGATGAAATCGACAAATTAACCGATTGCTTGGGTACTGCTAGTTCAAACTATCCGCTCGCGGATGAACTCCCCAATGATCCGTCCACATGGGATAGAAAAATTGAAATGCTTACTATTTCCAATCATCTTTATAAGATGATATACGGGGATAATCTTATGTTTCATCATGTTCGCCTCTCCCGAAATTATTGGTTGATTTCCACGTATCAGATATCTCAGGGCAAAAAGGACGAAACACTTGCATCTCTTGAAAAAATGTGCTATCACGCAGTCGAATACGATAAAGCATATATCAATGATCACGGTAAATTTTACACATCAATTTTTACCGATAAGTTAATTTATCCTGAACCCAACAAAGATTTTCACGAACTTACGGAACACACCAATTGCTACCATATGCTTGACAGATTGCAAAATAAACGATATGATTGTGTCCGTCAAGATTCACGTTTTGTTTCAATTATTGAGAGATTAAATCAGCATGCTAAATAAGTTATTCTTGCCCCGCCTCGTGCGGGGCTTCGCTTTTGTGGACCCAAAAGCAGTGCTTGTCAAGAAAAATGATATGATATTGTGGGTGCACAACATCCTCGGTCTGCACTTTATTTTAGAAATGGGGCTGCGTCATTGGCGCAGCCCCTGCTCAAAAAAGCCGATGGTAGGCTTTTTTGACGCACGGAATTTGCGTTTTTGGCCCGAAAAGCGGGCAAAAATGATGGCGTTTAGCCATCAAGCAAAAACGACGGGGGTGAGTACCAAATGCATTTTTGCATTTAACTCACCCCCTTTTTGATGCGGGATAAATCAATTTGAATTTACCGCTCACTGTGCACGCCGTTCCCTACGCGTTTTGATGCTTTGGGGAGTCGGTCAACGATCCTCCGACAAGGATTGGAAACAGGTTTCTACAATTTTACCGGCTCCCTCCGGAGAATAACGCCACCGATCAATGTGCGTAACCGTTTCGGGATCCACAAAATAACGCAGGCGCGCAGGTGGCGGATCGCTACAACAAAGATCAATCAACACCAGCTTGATCTTCATTCTTTGCGGCACGATACTTTTGATGTAGACGGCTACACTCTTTCCGATCTTTGCGCGCAGCTCGTCGGCACAGCCCTCCCGTACCTCGGCAAGACCTGCAAGATTCGGCGCCAGCTCCACAAACACGCCATAGCTCTCCACACTGCGGATGATCCCTGTTACCGTTTGCCCTGCTTCAAAGCTTGCCGCATTCTCTTCCCAAGTCCCCAAAAGCTCGCGCAGGGTCATATACAGCCGTTGCGTATCGCTTTGAATGCATTTGACGGCAACCGACAAGCTCATCCCCAGTTGCAGGCGATCACGCGGATGTGAAATGCGGGAAACCGAGATGCAATCCACCGAGAGCAAGGACGAGACCCCACATCCAACGTCCAAAAATGCACCAAACGGCTCCAGATGCGTCACCTTTGCGGGAATGATATCTCCGGGACGCAAAGCTGACAAATATTCCCGCACACAGGACTCCTGCGCCAGACGGCGTGAAAGACGCACGGTCAATCGGTCTCCGCAATGCTCAATGGAAAGGATCTTACACGACACGGGCTTGCCGACCCTTGTAATCACGGCAATATCCTTTCGTTCCTCCCCCGCGCGACAATAAAGCACCTCCTGCGGATCAATGATTCCTTCCGCGCAATGCAGATCCACATGCAAGCGCATTTTTTCGTCACACAGTGTGACCATTCCTTCAATGATCGCCCCCGTACGCATAGCGCGTTCCAGTCCCGACACCGACGCAAGATACTCCCGATTTTCCGCTGTTCCGATGCAGCACCCCTCCGCGCGATAAATACTTGACATTTTTCTTCATAGCTCCTTCCTTTTTTCCGTACTCCGGGATTTTGTACACCTTATGCGCACACGGCGGAATTTATGTGCATAGGAGTCACTTTTTTGCGGCATACTGTAATTGATATGGAATGAAAGAAAGGATTTTTTCATGCTGGAGTTTGGAACGGATTACAAGGAAAACGTCAGACGTGTGGACGAAGCCTTGCGGGTAAACGAAAACTTTGACATCATCAAAAAGGTGCTGTATATCGGCACGCAGGAAACCACTCTTTATTATATTGATGGCTTTGTGGATGGCGGCTCAATGAACAAGCTGATGATCTACTTCCTCTCGCTAAAAAGCTTAGGAAACCCAACCGATAAGGCCCCCGACGCCGCAGTGCGCTTTTTCGTAGAGCATCACGTACCGTATGTAGAGGCGGAGGTTATTGAGAATCCCTCCACGATGATGCAGATGTTACTTTCCGGTACCACGCTGATGCTGGGTGAGACGTTTGGCGCGTATGCGATCGTCATTGACTCACGGACGTATCCCACGCGCTCGGTGGAGGAGCCGGAAAGCGATCGTGTGATGATGGGCTCACGCGACGGTTTTGTGGAAACACTGGTCTTTAACACCGCCATGATCCGCCGCCGCATCCGCGATCCCGCGCTGACAATGAAATACACCTCAATCGGAAAGCACTCCAAAACCGACGTGGTACTGTGTTATATGGACGGCGTGGCAGACCAATCCTACGTCGACGATCTTATCAAAAAGCTCAATTCCATCGACACGGGCGCCCTGACACTGGGACATGAATCATTGGCAGAGCTGCTGATCAAGCAACGCTGGTACAATCCGTTCCCGAAGATCCGTTACACCGAACGTCCGGATGTTGCCGCGGCACAGCTATTGGAAGGAAGCGTGCTGATCATTTGCGACAACTCCCCTGAGGTCATGGTACTGCCAAGCAGTATTTTTGACTTTATGCAGGAGACCAACGACTTTTATTTTCCCCCGCTAACCGGCACTTATATTCGTTTTATTCGGCATTTGGTGTTTTGGTCCACGCTGTTTTTGGTTCCGATCTGGTTTTTACTGATCCGAAACCCCGAAGTCATCCCCGAATGGCTGGACTTTATCCTGCCGCAGGAAACAGGACGAATCCCGATTTTTGTGCAGTTGATATTGGTGGAATTCATGATCGACGGATTGCGGCTGGCATCGATGAACACCCCCAGTATGCTTTCCAATTCGCTGTCGGTTGTAGGTGGCTTAATTCTGGGAGATTTTGCGGTCAGCATCGGCTGGCTGATTCCGGAAGTGATTTTGTATATGGCGTTCGTCTCGATTGCAAACTTCACACAAAGAAGCTACGAGTTGGGATATGCGTTCAAATTTATGCGAATCGCGTTGGTGATTTTGGTTCAACTGTTCGACTTTTGGGGCTTTGCGGCGGGATCGCTTGGCATCGTAATTTTGCTCTTGACCAACAAAACCGTCAACGGCAAACGCTCCTATCTTTACCCGCTCATTCCCTTTGATGGAAAAGCCTTGCTATCGCTGTTTATCCGTTTGCGAAAGGATCGGTTGAAAGGAAGCCGCGTAAAAAAATAAGAAAAGGGGCTGTTTCAAATCGTAAATTTGAGACGGCCCCTCGCAACAAAAAGCCGACGGTAGGCTTTTTGTTGCCGGGAATTTGTGGTTTTTGCCTGCTTTGGCAGGCAAAAATGGAGGTATTGAACCGCCAAACAAAAACCATAGGGCTGTCAACCAAATGCGCTTGCGCATTTGCGACAGCCCGTTTTTTTCAGCGGTGGATCCGCACCAGATGCTGCAAGGCGTTATCCAGAGCGGAAACCAGCTGATCAACGTCCTCGCGTGTGTTGTAACGTCCAAAGCTGACGCGAACCGAGCACTCCACCTCATTCTCCGGCACGCCGAACGCCAACAACGCACGGCTCAGGTTTTTGGAATGTGCCGAGCACGCCGAGCCACCGGAGATGCAGATTCCGCTTTTGGAAAGCTCGTGCAGCATGGTTTCGCTTTTGATATCGGGCAGTGCAAAATTGAGAATGTGCGGTGCGCGTTCTCCACTCGGAATATGCAATTTTACCGGCAACCGCGACACACGCTCCTGTGCGTAATCGCGCAGATCACGCAAATGCGACAAATGCGCATTCAAATTGGCGTATCCATCCCTTGCCGCCGCGCCGAACGCCGCAATGCCGATCAGATTTTCGGTTCCCGAACGGAATCCCGATTCCTGCCCGCCGCCAAGCAACGTAGGAACGATATCCCGCCGTTTGAGTGCTTCGGGCGAGACGTACAGCGCACCAACGCCCTTGGGAGCATGGATTTTGTGCGCACTGATCGCCACCAGATCTGCCCCCAACAAGGCCGGAGTAAAACGGCATTTCAAGTATCCCTGCACCGCATCGCAGTGTGTCACAATGTCACGGTTCTTCGCCTTTGCCATTGCAAATGCGCGTTTGAGATCGTACACGGCGCCGGTCTCGTTGTTTACCATCATCATCGTCACTAAAAACGTGCGATCGTTGATGGCGTTGCGGTATTCCTCCCAGTTCAGCTCCCCGCCGCGCGTGGAAATGCGGATCACCTCAAAGCCTTGCTTTTCCAATAAACGCAACGCACTCTCCACCCCCGGATGCTCGGAATCGGTGGTGATGATCCGTCCGCCGCGACGGCGCTCTTTTGCAAAGGCGGTACCGAGAATGGCAAGGTTATCTGCCTCACTACCACAGGATGTAAAAATTAACTGGCCTGCGGCAAGCGTCCCGCGCACACCAAGCGTAGCGGCAATATCTTTTCGCGCCTGCTCAACCAAGGCACGCGCACTCTGTCCTACGGGATGGAGCGAGGAGGGATTTCCGTAGCACTCCATCGCCGCCGAGATCGCATCCTTTGCTGCCTCGCAAAGCGCGGTCGTTGCACTGTTGTCAAGATAAATTTCCTTCATCATTCTGTTTTAACGGAACGCAAATGCACCGATGATCTGATTGACATCGTCCAGATACGTTGCGTAATTTTCCTCGGTTGAAGTGTAGGTCAAGGAATAGAGCATTCCCTTGTAAGCGGTAACCAGCTGCAAATAGCGGTAGGTATGCTCGCCCAAAGCATAGGTGTACTCCAGCTTCATCGCGGTGCGTCCGCCAAGCTCACACACGGTGTCGCTTTCGGGCAATGCGGTATAGGTGCCGGTTTTTGTCAGCATTTCCGCGCTCATGCTGCAATACTCTTCAATGCTCATTCCCTCGCCCGACGGCATATAGGGAACGATGCTGACACTGGCAATGATTTTGGAATTTGCATTGGAGGGATCCGATCTCACGTACGCCGAAAAGATCTCCTCGTCCAGGTTGATCTCCCAATCGGCGGGAACGTAGAACAGGTATGCTACGTCTCCGTTAGACGCCAGCTTCATACCCTCCGGCGCCTCTGCATTTTCGTCCAATTCCTTGGAATAGGTCATGGGAACGTAAGGATCTGCAAAGATAAACTGTTCCAGCATGGTATTGACGTTGTCGATCAAAGCCTCATAGGCTTCAGTCGTTGCCGTAAAGGTAAAGACGTAAAAGGTATTCGAGCGCTCGCCAACGACCTGCAAAAAGTTTAAGGTTTCCCCGTCGATCAAAGCGGAGTAGCAGTATTTTTGCGCATTGAGATCGTCCAGCAGAACCGAGGTGCAGTTTTCTACGTCCACCGTTACGCCGCCTGTTGCCAGGGACGCCGCCTGTGTTTTGAGCGAGGTTTCAAAGAACCAATTCAAGCGCTCCTTCAAAACGGAGGAATCCTTCCCTGCCGCCTCCATTGCTGTTTTCATTTCATCCGGCACACCGTATTTGGCTACGCTGACCGTGGATTGCGTAGACAAATTATAGTACGCGCCCGAAACGCCGTAAGCCGTATTGAGATTCCACGAGGTGGGAACGTACAGCCGATAATCTGCGCCATAGCAACTGGCGATCTGCATTCCGTCCGGAACCCACTCTCCTTCCGGGGAGGAACAAGCCGCAAGGCTCGGCAAAAGCATCAATGCACACAAAAGCAGTACGCACAACCGCCCTATTTTGTTTTTGAACATAGCAAAACCATCCTTTAAGCATATAGAATCAGTTTATTGTATCACATCTCACTTTAAATATCTTCAATTTTCTGTGAATTTTTCGGTGTTTTTTTGTATTTTATGTCAAAAAACAAAAAATGTGCAAAAAACGGTTGCAAAAAGCGACATCTTGTGCTATAATATCTTCATTCGAAAACAAATATGCTAAATGAAGCGCATAGGAAAAGGCTTTTGCCGCCGAAGGAGTAACACTCTCAGGTACCGTTTGGTGAGACTGTGTGCCGATAGCACTCCGGAGAAGTCCACACGATGGGTACCGAAGGTGAAAGCCCATGCACTTGCATAGGCGAATCTCTCAGGTAAAAGGACGGAGACAGACACAATCATGCGGAATTGCCAGGCAATTCCGTGCTTGTGCGTGGTTCCTTTCCGGAGTCAAACAACCGTTTGGCTCTTTTTGTTTTTCAAAATTTTGGAGGAAAACAAACACATGGACGCAATCATCAATGCAATCTCACAAGCCAACTCATTCATCAACAACATTGTCTGGGGTTGGCCCGTCATCATTCTGATCCTCGGCACGGGCTTACTGCTCAGCATCCGCACCCGCTTTTTGCAGGTGCGCAAGTTCGGGAACTCTTTGAACGAAACCATCATTCCCACGGTAAAATCCATTGGTAAAAAGAAGGAAAAAAAGCCCGGAAGCAATACCGTTTCGCAGTTTGAGGCCTTCTCTGCCGCCATTTCGGGCACCGTTGGTACCGGAAACATCATCGGCGTGGTTGCCGCCATTCTGACCGGCGGTCCCGGTGCAGTGTTCTGGATGTGGGTATCCGCATTTTTCGGCATGGTCACCAACTATTCCGAAAATGTTCTCGGTCTTTACTTCCGCAAAAAGGATCAGGACGGGGATTTTTCGGGCGGTGCTTTTTACTACATTTCCTACGGTCTGCGTTGGAAGTGGTTGGGCTATGTTGCCGCCTTGTTCTGTATGCTTGCAGCCATCGGCATGAGCGGTGTGCAGACCAACAAGATCTCCGGAACCATTGCAGATTCCCTCGATCAAGCATTCCATTTTGAAAACATGACGCTTGTCAAGCTCATCATCGGTATCGTGGTAGCGATACTGGCAGCAGCCATCATTCTGGGCGGCATTAAGCGCATCGGCAAGGTTGCCTCTATGTTGGTTCCCTTTATGTCATTGCTCTTTATTGCTCTGGCACTGGTTGCCATCTTCTCGCACATCACCGCCATCGGTGAGGCGTTTGGTATGATCTTTGGCAATGCATTCAACTTCCAGGCCGCAGGTGGCGGTATCTTCGGCTACGCGTTTGCGCAAACCATTAAAAAAGGTATGGCGCGCGGCGTATTTTCCAACGAGGCAGGACTTGGCTCCTCGGTCATTGCGCACTCCGCATCCGAAACACGCGAGCCTGTCAAGCAGGGGCTTTGGGGCGTATTTGAAGTCTTCTTTGATACCTTTATCATCTGCACGCTGACTGCACTGATGATGCTGACCACAATGGACGTTCATGCGCTGAGTGGCGCCGAGGCAGACACCGCAACCTCGCTTGCGGTCTTCTCCAATAATTTCGGCGTATTCGGAATCGTCGCATTTTCCATCATTCTGCCGCTCTTTGCCTTTACCACGATCATGGCGTGGTCGTACTACGGTGAAAAAGCAACCGCCTTCTGCTTCCAATGGCTGGGGCAAAAGGGACAAAAAATCGCCGTTGTTGCATTCAAGGTAATTTACGTGCTGCTGATCGTTGCATCCTCGATCATCGAAAGCGATCTTGTATGGAGCATCTCGGATACCGCAAACGGCTTGATGGCGATCCCCAACCTGATCGCGCTGATCGGCTTGAACGGCTTGATCTGGAAGATCACCAAAAACTACTACGACCGCAAAAAAGGTCTCAAGGTAGAACCGATGCTCTCGGCATATCCCGAAATGAACGAAGAGTTCAAAAAGGATCTTGAAAACGAAAACTGAGAAAGCATAAAAAATTGGGAAGAAGAACCCTGAAAAAGCGGTTCCTCTTCCCTTTTGTTATACGTCAATATCCTTCATATAGCGTTCGCCGTTTTCGGTAATAAACTGCTTGCGTGCAGGAAGGTTGTCGCCCAACAGGGTATCAAAAATCACCTCGGTTGCGGCGGCATCGGCGGGAGAGACCGAAATCAAGCGGCGGGTTTCGGGATTCATCGTCGTTTGCCACATCATTTCCGGCTCGTTCTCACCAAGTCCCTTGGAGCGCTGCAGAGTATATTTTTTACTGCCCAATTTTTTCAGGATAGTTGCCTTTTCAAATTCATCATATGCAAAAAAGGTCTGATCCTTGGTGGTAATCTCAAATAGCGGAGACTCGGCGATAAACACCTTGTGCTCGGCAAGAAGTGTGGGAAGCAGACGGTAAAACAGCGTCAGCAACAGCGTGCGGATCTGGAAGCCGTCCTCGTCGGCATCGGTACAAATGATGATCTTGGACCAGCGCAGGCTGTTCAGATCAAACGCGCTCAGGTCGTTCTGCTTTTTGCCGCGAATTTCAACCCCACAGCCGATGACCTTGAGCAGATCGGTAATGATCTCGCTTTTGAAAATCTTATCGTAATCGCTCTTCAAGCAGTTCAAGGTTTTGCCGCGCACGGGGATGATCGCCTGGAATTCAGCGTCGCGTCCCAGCTTACAGGAGGTCAGTGCGGAATCTCCCTCCACGATATAAAGCTCGGCAACGTTGGGGTCCTTGGAGCGGCAGTTGACAAACTTTTCAACGCGGTTTGCGGCATCGATCGAGCCTGCAAGCTTCTTTTTCACGTCGATGCGCGCGCGCTCTGCGGTCTCGCGGCTGTGCTTGTTGATCAGAACCTGGTTGGCAAACAGCTCCGCCGCCTTGGGATTTTCGATAAAATAGACCTCCAGCTGTTGACGCAAAAAGTCGTTGAGCGAATCTGCGATAAATGCGTTGTTGATGGCTTTTTTGGTTTGGTTTTCGTAAGAGGTCAGCGTTGAAAAGCTGTTGATGACCAATACCAGACAGTCGGAAATGTCGTTGAATGAGATCTTGCTCTCATTTTTTGCATAGCGGTTGTTCGCCTTCAGATACTTGTCCAATGCATAAGTAAACGCCAAGCGAACCGCACGGTCGGGTGAGCCGCCGTACTCCAAAAAGCTGGAGTTGTGGT
>JAFTLZ010000138.1 GCA_017452665.1 Clostridia bacterium | reverse complement strand
CGGCAAAATAAGCGTTTTCACCCGTGGAATGTATGGTCATAGATCCGTCCTCCAATTTGATTTTGCTAATATTTTATGCACAAAAATGGAAAATGTTCTACTTTTTTTGCGTTTTGCATATAGTGCAATAAAAAGAAAGAGGGAGGAGCGCAATGCAAATCATTCGGAGTACACAGATTCATATCCGTCTGCCACAGGTTTTGGTTTCTTGCCTACCGATAGAGGTATGTGACGCTGTCTGCCGTTGCGGTGCTACTTCCGTAGAGGAAATCCGCTTGCATAGCGGACGCTATACAAGTGTTACAAGCAACGGAAAAAACGTTTTTACCAATATCATTTTGAGCGAAAAAGAGATGGGAGAAATTCTCAAGCGAATGTGCGGAGGCTCTCTTTATGCCTTCAGCCAAACCATCAACCGCGGGTATTTAACTTTAGAGGGAGGAATTCGCGTTGGCGTTTGCGGTACTGCGGCATTGGAAAAAGGTCAGATCATCGGGGTCAACAATATTACCGGCTTGATGATTCGGATTCCGCATACCGTTCATATTAATCCGGAACCGATTTTAAGCCGTTTTCGCGATCAAAGCGCTTTGCACGGTGTGTTGATTTATGCTCCGCCCGGCATTGGAAAAACAACGCTGTTACGGGCGGTTGCAGAGGCCGCCGCTTCCCCGAATTATGGATACCGCACCGTGGTCGTGGACTCTCGCGAAGAGCTATCGGCAACGCTTATCGGAAAACAACTCAACTTGGATATTCTGAACGGTTACCCACGGGATATCGGAATTGAAATAGCCATTCGTAATTTTGGTGCACAACTGGTTATATGTGATGAAATTGGAAGCACCGATGACGCGCATGCAATCCTCAATACTTCAAACTGCGGTGTACCGCTCATAGCGTCGGCGCACGCAGCAAGCGTGGAAGAGCTGTTGGACAGACCTGCCCTCAATCTCTTGCACCGCGCGCACGTTTTCGGTATTTATGCAGGAATCCGCCGCGGCGGTGCAAACGGCTTTGTCTATCAGTTTACCGATTGGAATACCGCCAATGAAAAATATTATAAAAAGGAGTTGACAAAATGGTCGGATTGAAAATTTTCGGCGTACTGTTGATCGTCGGAGTGGGCGGCGTATCCTCATACATAGCCGTACAGTACGAAAAACGGCGCTTGGCAATTTTAGATGCATGGATCGATCTCATTTTTTATATTCGCGGACAAATCGACTGTTATCTTACCCCCCTGAATGAAATTTTAGCAAACGGAGATCCCGCACTGATACAAGCCTGTATGCCCCGTGCAAATACAATCGAATTACCGGTGATCTTTGAGGCGTCGTCAACTTATCTGGACGGTGACGTAAAGCGCTTGCTGGAGAATTTTATGCGGGAAATCGGTTCCAGCTACCGTGAAGAGCAGGTGCGCCGTTGTGATTTTTATCTGGACAGCTTGCGGACACAGAGGGAAAAAGTTGCCGCAGAGCTTCCCTCCAGAATTCGGCTTTACGTTGCACTTTGCATTTGTACCTCAATGGGAGCATCCATTTTATTATGGTAAAAATCAAATTGTTTCAAACGGAGAAAAAAAGAGATGGATATTTCGTTAATCATGAAGATTGCAGGAATCGGAATTTTAGTTGCGGTAGCTTCGCAAATTTTGAGCAAAAGCGGACGGGACGAGCAAGCCATGTTTGTTACCATAGCAGGAATTTTAGTTGCGCTGATGCTTTTGGTCACACAAATTCGCGAGTTGTTTGATCTGATTCTCTCTGTTTTTGGGATGTAAAATATGAGCACGGTTAAAATTTGCATGATCGCAGTCCTGTGCCTTGCTGTGATAATCATCGTCAAGCAATGGAAGTCCGATTTTCTTCCGCTATTGCGCATCGGTGCAATCGTATTATTTGCTACAGTCGCCCTGGGAGCAGTTGCCCCGTTTTTGACCTATCTTGTAACCTTGACCAAACAAAGCGGCGTGGAAGAATATGCGGAAATTTTGATCAAAGCGCTCGGAATTGCCATTTTGACACAATGCTGCGCTGAAATTTGCCGTGAAAGCGGAGAAAACAGCATCGCGGGTGGCGTGGAATTGACCGGAAAAGTAGAAATTTTGCTGTTGTGCCTCCCCTTAATGGAGGAGATTCTCACACTTGCAAACGATCTGCTTTCCATGGGAGGCACCGCCGGATGAAACAGCTTTTCTTTGGAATCAAATTAACCGCACTCATTTTCTTGCTGCTATCTTGCTTCACCGTTCCCGTTTTTGCGGAATCGGATGAGGATCCATTCACAGAAAGTATTCCGGAAGAATACACCGATTTTTTAGAAACCGTTCCGGAAGAGATTTTAGAATTGCTCCCGGATGGCTTGTTTTCCTCCAACAGTGAAGATGTCGGAAACGCCGTTAGCGAGATCAGCGATTTTTCTTATCTTTTGCAAACAGTGCTTTCCTTGGTAGGATTTTCGCTTGGGGACTGTGTCAAGCTGTTTGCTTTTCTTGCAGGATTGCTGTTGATCTCCTCTGTTTGCCGTACCGTTCAAACCTCGCTTCACCGCGAGAGCGTTGCCCGTGCATTTTCCTTCTGCTCCACATTGATCATCACCGTCGCATTGCTTTCCAAAGGGTATGAGAGCATCCAATCTGTCAGCAATTATTTTTCAACCTTGAATACGATTACAGCCGCTTCCATCCCGCTTACGGGAGCACTTTACGCAATCGGCGGCAATCTTTCCGCGGCGGCAGGATCTACGGCAAGCTTATCAGTCTTTATGACGGTTTTGGAAGAGCTTGTCGGAAAGAGCATCGTCCCGTTTTGCAGCATTTGTCTTGCGTTTGCCTTGGTTGGTAGCCTGGATCCGTCCTTGCGCATCGGAACGCTTTCAAGCACGCTGAAAAAGAATTATACCACTGCCCTCTCGTTTTTTATGATGCTGTTGCTCGCCATGCTTTCCGCACAAACAGTCCTCGGTGCGCACAGCGATACGTTGGCAATGCGGAGCGTCAAATTTGCAACGGGAAATATGATCCCTGTTGTGGGAGGCTCCATTTCCGAATTGCTCCGTTCTGTCAGTGCAGGCATCGGATATCTGCGCGGCACGGTTGGAATCTGCGCGCTTCTTTTGTTGCTCCTTTTCCTTCTGCCAACCTTAATCGAGCTTTTCCTCGTCCGATTTACATGGCAGCTTTCGGCTTCCCTTGCCGATCTGCTTGGATGCGACTCCGAGAAAAAATTATTGGAGGAATTCGCCTCCATCAACGGATATCTGATTGCCGCCATTGCAATATGCTCTTCCGTGTTGATTCTCTCCTTTACCCTGCTTTTGAACTGCGTGTCTGCCATCGGATAGGAGGAAGAACATGAAAACTTATTTTATTTCACTGGTCGTCGCAGCATTGATCGTAGCAATGATCGGAATCCTGAGTCCGGAAGGCGAACGCGGCGGAATAGCAAAGCATCTCAAGCTTTTAACTTCCCTGTTTTTAATTTGTGTTCTAATCTCTCCGCTCAAATCTGTTGCACAAGGTCTTTTTGATCTTGCAAACGGCAATCTTGATTGGCTTGAAACGGATGATCCGGAAGAAGACTATCGTCAGCAAATGAACGATGCTCTGGATGCCTCTTCCAAAAGTTATTTTACGCAAATGCTGACACAAACCTTGCAAACCCAATTCTCCATCGAGAGCGGAGAGCTTTGCTGTCAAATTCAATGGTCGGACGAGAATGACGAGCTGAAACCAACAAAGGTAACTGTAATTCTTTCCGGAAAAGCCATCTGGGTCAATCCGGAGAAGATCGAATCCTATGTAACCGAATTGCTTGGCTGCGAATGTGTCACAGCTATTGAATAAAATTATCTTCAAACGGAAAGGAAGAAAAATGCTGTCTTTTTTTAAATTTGGAAACGGTGACGGTGAGAAAGCCGGAAAAAACAAGCTATGGTTGATTCTGATTGCCGCCGTAGCAGGAATTGCACTTTTGATCTATGGGGGCAATGTTGGCGAGCAAGCAGAAGTTACTATAGAAACTGCATATACGCCGCTTTCCGATGAATTGATTATCTATCAAAATTATCTGGAGGAACGCATCAAAACGCTATGCGAATCCGTCAACGGTGTCAATCAGGTTACCGTTGTGGTCACACTCTCCGGCAGCTTTGAATCGGTATACGCGACCGAATTTTTGGACGGAAACGAAGAATATGTCATCATAGGGAGCGGTTCTTCCTCAACAGCGCTGTACCTTTCCAAATTAGCGCCTACAATTTCGGGAATCGGAATCGTTTGCAACGGCGGCGGAAACGAACGGATACAGCACGAGCTTCTCTCTCTTATCAGCGCAACCTTTCACATCAGCACCAACCGCATCTATATCGCAGAAGCCGGAGGATAACAAAACGCAGATA
The DNA here is from genome assembly GCA_017452665.1 of Clostridia bacterium. GTDB lineage: Bacteria > Bacillota > Clostridia > Oscillospirales > CAG-272 > UMGS1865. Next base: position 811 of record JAFTLZ010000138.1, on the reverse strand, counting down.
CTTGCACCGCACAAGTATCTGCATTTTAGTTCAATGCTCTACCCCGATTCCGTAGCTTCTTGCATACTGCTCGGCATAAGAGTCGGAAACACACAAAAACGTCAACGCGGAATTACAATTTTCAAACGCTCCGTAGCTGATGGTAGCAACACTTTTCGGCATTTGTACACGCGTCAAGGACACGCATCCCGAAAAAGCAAACCATCCGATATCCGTAACTCCCTCCGGTAAGGTTACCGAGGTCAAATCGGCATGATTTTCAAACGCACGGTCGGCAATCACCGTTACGGGACAGCCCCCAAGCGTTTCCGGAATCTGCACCTCTTTGTTGCTCCCGATGTATGCGGTGATGGTCGCTTTTCCGTCCGCTGTCGTAAACTGAAAGCTTGACTCCTCTTCCGTGGCAGGATTCATAGAAGCCTCCAGCTCGTCAATGCGAGATTCGTATTCGTTTCGGTCACGCTCAAATTCAGATTTCAGTGTCAAAATTTCCTGCTGTAGATTCGATACCAGCTGTTGGTAATACGCCGCACGCAATTCTGCGGCATCAATTGCAATTTGAGCAGATGGAGAGACCGCATCGGTGCTTGTGGTAGACTCCGTCTCGGTTCCACCGCTCTCAGACGGCGTATTCGAGCAGCCGGTCAACAGTAAGCAAAGCGCAAGACTTAAGGTGAGTGTTTTTTTCATGATCAAAGCTCCTTTCCATAATGGTTGTCCTAATCATAGCATAACGAGCTTGTCGAATACAAGTGAAACACGCCGTAGGAGTGAAAAAATAAAACAAATTCGAAAAATCTATTGACTTTTT
>JAFTLZ010000137.1 GCA_017452665.1 Clostridia bacterium | reverse complement strand
GTATCATTTCGTATGAGTATGATGAGGAAGAAAGAATTACTAAAGTCACCGATACCGTCAACGGAACCGTATCGTACACTTACGACGCCCTCGGTCAGTTGCTTACCGAAACTCTAAATGGTACTGTTGTCAACACGATGACGTACGACAACTACGGTAATATCAAAACCAAGAATGGTAAGACCTACACCTACGATAGCACTTGGAAAGACCTGCTAACTTCTTACAATGGTCAGACCATCACCTACGATGCACAGGGCAATCCGACCACATATCTCGGTCATTCGCTGACTTGGGAAAAGGGCAGACAGCTTAAGAGCTTTGACAGCAATACTTACACCTACAATGCGAATGGAATCAGAACGAGCAAGACTGTTAACGGTGTAAAGCACACGTATACGCTCGACGGAACCAAGATTCTCCGTGAAACTTGGGGAGACAACACGCTTATCCCTCTCTACGATAACGAAGATTCCGTTTGCGGTATCCTTTACAACTCTGTTCCTTACTACTTCATCAAGAACCTGCAGGGCGACGTAATTGCTATCGTTGACAAAGACGCTCAAATCGTAGCGAAATATTCTTACGATGCTTGGGGTGTATGTACCATTACGCAGGATTCTGTTGGCATCGCAGCCATTAACCCCTTCCGTTATCGTGGTTACTACTTCGATGAAGAGAGTGAACTATATTATCTCCAGAGTAGATGCTATGATGCCAAACTTGGTAGATTTATTAATGCCGACGGAACAGACTACCTTGCCGTAGATGATACGATTTTGGCGTGTAATATTATCTGCTACTGCCAGAATTCACCTACGCAAGCGGCAGACCCCAATGGTCATGGTCCGTTCTTGGCGATTGGAATTCAATTCGTTATCACCGTTGGCAGATTAACCATTGGGTTAGAAGCACTTTGGTCTACAAAGAATTGGAAGTTTTATTTGTTTGGATTTGTTGGCGGCTCAAGATCCTTTAATATCAAATCACTCACACAAACCGAGAACGCGCTTATGGAAGATATCATGTATTTGATACGCAGCGTTGGAAAATTCAGCATCTCAAGCTTTTCAATTTTTAAACGATTGAGCATTGCCGTGTCGTTCATTGCGATTCTTGGAAACAAGCATGCATCCTTCCCTCGTGACTATTGCGGTTGGTTTACAGGATTATCTTTATCCATTTGGCATGTAACCGCATCTGGTGCATACAGTTTTAGCAATAAAATTAAAATTGGCTCATTAGGTTTAGGTGTCACTACAAGTAAAGCAGGCGCTTCCTTTGGACAGACATTTTATTTTCAGCTTACCGGTAACAATGCTCTGAAAAACAATTTGGATGCTTTAAAAAGTGGAATTCAAAACAAGTTAGCCTTTTTGAAACTTTTTGCATGCTTTTTCTAAAAAAAGGAGTACTCTATGGTATTATACGATTATAGTAAAGAATCATCACTTAACTCATTTATTTTTATTTCGATAAGTTTAATATGTATCCTATGCTTGATTTTTCTGACTGTTTTGGCTGTACGAACATATATGAAAAAAGGAAACGGTGAACACTTCATCTTTCTTACCATCGCTACCATTGTTTCGTTGATTCTATCGGCATTTTTGTCTTACCAGGCATTCGTGTTGTCAAAATACAATGCGATGTGTGTGCAGGAAAATTATGAAACTACAATTGGTACAATTGAAATCATATCGGTTTCACGGAACGATTATAGAGATGAGGAATTATACTCAATAGATTTCGCGGTGAACGGAATAACATTTAACAATCTTGTTAACAGCTTTTCTACGGAACAGAAGGACATCTTAACATCTATTGATAGAAAAGTAGAAATTCGATATTCCTATGTTAAAGGAAAAATGGTAATTTATCAAATCGTTGCATACACAGAAGAATAACTACCTCTCCGCACTTCATTTTGAGGTGCGGAGTTTTTCTATATTTCTGATGGCGCAGGAAATTTGAACCGTTCTATTGACATTCAGGCACAAAAAGAGTATAATTATGAGTACGAGGAAGGAAAAATTCTCCGTGCCGCAGAAAGTGATATTACGCTGAATGGCGAGATCGTAACTTCTAAGGTTATGGCAATCGAACGCTTTACGGCGGTACCGTTCCGTGGGTTGGATTCACGCCATTGATTGGGTCTATCATTTTGCGGGAAAGCGGTTTTTGTCGGTCAGTGCGCAAAGCTTTGGGCGCGATCCTGAATTGGCGGCGCTTTGCCAATTTGAAATGAAGAACGGATTGATGGCGTCGGTCAACATTGATTATTACCGCCCGAATACAGCACCGACGCATGGAGATGCTCAATGCATTCCTTTGGGTTCATCAAAAAGATCTTTCCGTCGCGCACCTCTAAAATGCCGTCTGTTCCCACGCAACGGATGTGAGATAACCCCGAGTGAGGCACTGGAACTGTTGGAAGAATTTCTTGACGGCAGAGAAGTGCTTGATGCCGAAGAGATCTTTTATCTTACAAGGGGTACACTTTGTGCGCGTGATGCCGCAGACCGCGGAATAACGATGAAAATTGAGGATTAAGCTATGAAAATTTTACTTGTGGGTGCCGGAGGATATGCGTCCGGCTATGTGAAAACCTTGCTTTCCTGCAGCGATCCGGAGCTGATTTTCGAGGGTGTGGTAGAGCCATACTATGCAGCTTGTTCGACCAAGGAAACGATTGATGCCGCGAACATTCCCGTTTATGCAACGATGGAGGATTTTTATGCGGAGCACTCCGCTGATCTTGCCGTCATCTGTACGCCGCCGTTTTTGCATCGGGAGCAGAGCGTTTTTGCGCTCTCGCATGGGTCTTACGTGCTTTGCGAAAAACCGATTGCTCCTACCGTAGAGGAGGCAGAACAGATGCTGGAAGCGGAGCGGCATTACGGACGCTTTTTGGCGATTGGATATCAGTGGTCCTATTCGGATGCCATTCAAGCCTTGAAACGGGATATTCTCAATGGAGTTCTCGGTGCGCCGATCTCCTTGAAAACCGCAATCAGCTGTCCGCGTAAGCGCGCATATTATGCAAGAGGAACCGGATGGGGCGGAAAAATTTCGAAAAACGGCGTTATGATATTGGACTCCATTGCTTCCAATGCTTGCGCGCACTATTTACACAATATGTTCTTCCTGTTGGGGGCGAGCATGGAGACGAGTGCGGAAGTGAGCGATTTGCGTGCGGATTGTTTGCGCGCAAATGACATTGAGAACTTTGACACCTGCTCCATTCAAATGAAAACCTCAAACGGGATTCCGCTTTATTTTATCGCCTCTCACGCGGCGGAAAAACAGAAAAATCCGGAATTTATTTATACCTTTGAGAATGCAGTTGTTTCTTTTTCGGAGGATGATGGCTCCTGCATCAAAGCGGTGTTTTCTGATGGATCGACCAAATGCTATGGAAATCCCTTTGAGCAGCAATTCAAAAAAATGTTTGACTGTTTGGAGGCAATTCAAAGCGGTACACAACCGATCTGCACGGTAAAAACGGCTTTGCCGCATACCAAGCTGATCAAGCGGTTGTATCAGGGGATTCCGATTCAAAACTTCTCAAAAACATTAATCGGTGTCAACAAGGAGACGGACGGTGTGTTTGTACAAGGTCTGTTTGGGGCAATGTACGATGTATACGAAAAGGAAGCGTTGTTAAGCGATGTTCATCCGGAACTTTTGGATTGATGATGTAAGGAGTGTTTGTTATGCAAATTGGAATTGTTTCAAATGTATTTCACCGTCTTAATATTCCGCTTTCCCAAACATTAAAGTACATTCGCCAATGCGGATTTGATGCAATCGACGATCAATCCTTGATTAATGTAACAGCAAATTTGTATCAGCTATCGGACGCAGAGTTTGAGAAAGCAGTTTCTGCACATCGTAAAAGGGTCTCTGATGCGGGGCTCTCCGTTGCGCAGGTGCACGGTCCGTGGAGATTTCCGCCGCAGGATGGCGATCCTTTGGCACGTGCCGAATGGTTACGCTTTTGCAAACGGGCAATTCGGGGATGTGCGTTGCTTGGCAGTCCATATATGATTCTTCATCCGCTGATGCCGTACGGAGAAGTGGATGAAAATCCCGATGTGGTAAGACAGCTCAATCTGGACTTTTTGGGTGAGCTGAGTGTATGCGGCAAACAGCATGGTGTAGTGGTCTGCTTGGAAAATATGCCGTTTGGTGGACAGCTTCTGGCGCGACCTGCTCCGACATTGAACTTTGTAAAAGAAATCAATAGTCCCTATTTGCGCGTCTGTCTGGATACAGGACATTCTGCCGTGCTGGGAATTTCTCCTGCCGATGCGGTGCGTTTGATCGGAAAAGAATATCTTGCGACGCTTCATGTTCACGATAATGACGGAGAACGCGATTGCCATTGGTGTCCCGGAGAAGGCGTGATTGATTGGTCGGATTTTTCCGCTACCTTGCATGAGATCGGATTTAAAGGCGTTTTGTCGCTGGAATGCAGTATTCCGAAAGAGGTGGATGCAAGCGGTGCGGAGGAGAAGCTTGCGCATTTTGCCGCGGTTGCTAACCGTTTGGCAGGGAATACTTGAGCCTTTACAGATCATGATAAAAACTCAAAGGGGGAGTGCTATTTGTGCACTCCCCAAATCTTTATCAGACATTATTTTATTTGCATCCAGACTGCCGTTTTGCTTTCCTCGTTCCAAAGCTTTCCGGCACTTGCATAATCGGTGACCATCATTTCCGTGCCGTTGGTAAGAGGCACCTTCACTTCCACAATGCACGGATAAGGTGCGGAAGACGCTTCTGCAAGCGTTGCGTCTACATAACCGTCACCGTTGATCTTGATCTCGATAGGATCATCCACGCTGTAGCCAAGTCGATTTTCCTGCGCCAGCATAATGGGACCACGGCGGAGCGCAATGTGCTTTTTTGCCAAAGGATCCTCGCGGTCAAAGGTTGCTACCACATAGTTATGCCCCCAGATAACCTTGTTCATCAGGATATCCGTTCCATAAGGGGTAGGAAAAATTGCTTCGGTGCGCATATCAAGATCGATCGAAATGCAATCTCCGGATCTCCAGCATTGTGTTAGCGCAGTATAGTTGGCGACTGCCTGTACACTTTTTCCGTTTGCTGCGATCAAGGTCGTTTTGCTCCATGCGGGATTGCGCAGCTTGATTTCAAAGGTTTCAGGATGTTCCATCCGGAGTGTGATTTCAATCTTTCCGTTTACGGGATAATCTGTTTTTAGTTCAAAGACTACATGCTGACCAAGCGGCGTTGTGCTTTCTGCAGTGCCGTTGATGAACAGATTGAATACAAACCCCTTTTCGGACGAAAGAAGCTGCATTTTGGGAATCAATCCGTTTCCTGCAGATCCAATGCAGGCACAGCAGCCGTAGTAACGGTGATCCGACATCATTTTTGAGCCGCCGATATGGATCCCGCGGGTTCCTGCGGTCAATGGGCTGTAGCTATCGAACGGTAACGGTTCGAGAATCCAATCCGGATGATTTTTTGGAATCGAATCTTCAATCTTTTTCTCGGTGTTAATTGCACCGAAATAAGCATTGTAAAGAGAGATTTCAAATGCATCGGCATAGCGAGAATCCCCCGTGAGCAGTGTGAGCTGATAAAAGAATTTCATAAGCGTCACTGTCACGCAAGTCTCTTGCTTTACCGGATTATTGGTCGTATTGGCTTGACGGACGAACGAATGGTCAAATAGCTCATGTGAGCATCCGCTGCTGCCAATCACCGTAAAATCGCTTTCTAAGATTCGATTTGCATAATTGATGATCGCGGTTTTGTATTTCTCAATTCCGGTTATACGGTAATATTCCAGCAAGCCCTCAAAGCAGGAGGTCATCTCGTATGCTTTGGTGACCGGATATTGATAGGGAAGGAGGTCGTTTTCGTATGCCAGCTCAAAAATATTTGCCACGTCGGTGCCACCGCAATTGACGATGTAGGTTGCAAAATCAAAATATTTTTGCTCACCCGTGAGGGTGTATAGGCGAACGACGGGTTCCAAAATGGACGAGGAATTCAATCCTCTCCAATGGCGCGTAGCCGTGGTGATCGGGATTTTTTTCTCTTCTTGCGGACCGATCTTGCTCATGATATAGTCCACCTGACGGCACATAGATGCTGTGATACGGGCGATCAATGCCTCGTCGCGGCAGATTTCCATATAGTACTGCAGACCAAGCAAAACGTATTTTCGGTTCCACATATCCCATCCGTCAAATTCATGTGAGACGTCGTAGGTGCTGATTCGCCCGTTTGGATCCTCACTTTCCAGGAGCTCACAAACGGTATCGGTCAATATCCGGTACAATTTCTCATTTTTTGTATAGGAATAGGTAAAGCACGCGCCGCGCATCATTTTGCCCCAGTATTCACCTCTCCAGCCTGCATCAAAATCGGAGTCGGCACGAAATTGCTGTACAAAGCGATGCCAAAGATCGGTGTCCAACAGCTGAAAATTTTCAATGTAGCGGATTGCGCTGTCTACAAAGCCCTGATAGTGATAGAGATTTTCATAATCTGCAAAGAATGTATCGGTTGATAGGCGCGGATAGTTGGCGCTGTTTTTTGCATAAAGCTGTCTCATTGAAAAAATCCTTTCTTATATCCGGTTTTAACGATTATCCAATTTTGGTTGCATTCAGCTGTATTCCAGATTATTTGGATTGATGCTATTCTTGCTTTTCTTAGGGTTACTATATCACATTTTTCATTTTTTTGCAATACATTTTGCAAAAATAGTATTTTGAAAGCGAAAAGAGGTAAAATACGGAGAATAAAAAGGTAAAAAACAGAGAATTTTTGTATTGCTTTGCATCTATTTCACTTTAGGCTATTGCTTTTAAAAATGAAATATGTTATAATAATAAATATGCATTGTTTGGTATAATTCAAAAAGAAAACGAGGTGAATCATTCGTGATATTCGGAAAACATATCAATCAGTATTATTTACGATATCTGCCTGCCATTTTGCTGGGCATTTTTTCTCTGGTTTTGGTAGACTATATGCAGCTGGTTATGCCTGAGCTTTACCGTTCGGTAATCAACGGCATCATTGACGGAAACGTGACTGTTGATGGCGTGACATATCCGTTTGATATGGAATTTTTGCTGGACAAGGTTTGCTTACCGATGATCGTTGTGATTTTGAGCATTGTTCTCGGTCGCTTTTTGTGGCGTATGTGCTTTCGCGGTGCGGCAATCCGTATGGAGACGCATCTACGCGGACGGATGTTTGATCATTGCAAGGATCTTTCCCAGCAATATTATCAGGTCAATAAGGTTGGAAACCTGATGACGCTGTTTACAAACGACCTGGAAACCGTGCAAGATTGCTTTGGCTGGGGTGTGCTGATGTTTTGCGACGCGCTCTTTCTCGGTGTTCTTGCCATCGGTAAAATGTATGCGATGGATGCTGTACTGACGTTGCTGACCATGATTCCCATGCTGCTCTTGTTTGCCATCGGCGCTGTGATGGATCATCGTCTGGAAAAAAAGTGGGATGCACGGCAAGCAGCTTTTTCTTCTTTGTCGGACTTTTCGCAGGAGAACTTTTCGGGAATTGCCGTAATCAAAGCATTTGTAAAAGAGCTTGTGGAGCTGATGCAGTTCCGAAAACTCAATAAAGAAAACGAGGAGACCAATGTGGAATACACCAAGACTTCCACGTTACTCAATATTCTGGTTACGCTGTTTGTTGAGTCGGTGGTTTGTGTCATTTTGGGCTATGGCGGATATCTTGTGTGGCTTGGTAAATTTGATGCGGGACAGTTGGTTGAGTTTGTCAGCTATTTTTCATCGGTTATCTGGCCGATCATGGCGGTTTCACAGCTGATCGAGATGCACTCTCGCGGAAAAGCCTCCCTAAAGCGAATTGGAGAACTGTTGGATGCACAGCCTGATGTGGTAGATCGTCCGGACGTGATCGAACCGAAGACTTTGAAGGGGGAGATTGAGTTCCGCAATTTGACCTTCCGTTATCCGGAGGCAGAATATGACGCGCTGACCGACGTTTCCTTTAAGATCGCCGCCGGAGAGCACGTTGGAATTATCGGTACCACCGGCTCCGGAAAGACCACTGTGGTGGATCTTTTGTTGCGAACCTACAACGTACCGGACGGCACGCTGTTTCTCGACGGTTACGACGTCAATCGGATTCCGATCCGCACGGTACGGCAGTATGCGGCGTATGTTCCACAGGACAACTTTTTGTTCAGCGACACCATTGCAAACAACATCGCCTTTGCCTTAGAAGAGACTGACGCAGACAAGGTTGCCGAAGCCGCCCGCCTTGCCGACGTGCACGATAATATTGCAGAGTTTGCAGACGGTTACGAAACGATTCTCGGTGAGCGCGGCGTTACCGTTTCGGGGGGACAAAAACAACGTATTTCGATCGCGCGGGCATTGCTTAAGGATGCCGATCTGTTGATTTTGGACGATGCCGTATCTGCAGTGGATGTCAAGACCGAAAAGGTCATCCTTGAAAATCTGCGCCGTGTGCGCGGTGGAAAAACAACCGTTCTGATCGCGCACCGAATCTCAACCGTGGAGTCTATGGATCGTATCGTATTCTTGGATGACGGGCGCGTGGTTGCAACGGGTACGCACGAATCTCTTTATGCTTCCTGCCGGGCGTACCGCAATCTGGTGGAGCTGCAACGTTTGGATGACCGTTCCAAAATGGAAGGGGATTCTGTCAAGGAGGTGATACATCATGCATGAGTTTTACCCGCTTTTGGTAGTTGGCGCGATTTTGGGCGTGTTTTCAATTGTTTTCATTCTTGCTTATCTGACCATTCGCAAGCAAAAGGAAGCCATCGGCTTTGACCGCAATATGAAGGACTCTGAAATCACCCGCCGCCTGCTTGCTTATGCAAAGCCTTATTGGAAGAGCTTTGCCCTGGTGCTTTGTGTTATGCTTTTTTCCATCTCCTACGATATCGTTTCCCCGATTTTGATGGGTGAGGTTGTGGAGATCATCAAGCAGGATTTTGAAATGTCCTACCTTCTTGGCATGGTTGGAATCTATGCGGGAATCCTGATCGTTTCACTGATCTGCACCTACGTACAAGCAATTATTCTGCAACGCACCGGACAAAAAATTGTTTCCAACATTCGCGAAGATCTTTTCGTGCACATCGAAAAGCTTTCGCACAATCAGCTCAATTCTATCCCCGTCGGAAAGCTGGTGACACGCGTGACAAACGATACGGGTGCCATTTCGATGATGTTCACCAATCTGATCGTCAATCTGATCAAAAATCTTTTCATCATCGTCGGTGTGTTGGTTGCCATGCTGTGCCTCAACTATATGCTTACCATCATGGTGCTGTGTTTTGTGCCGTTTATCGTGCTGTTTACGGTGATCTTCCGCAAGTTTTCACGCAAAGCGTACCGCCGTGTGAAGGACGGAACCACCGATATCAATACCTTTTTGTCTGAAAATCTTTCCGGTATGAAGATCATCCGTATTTTCAATCGCGAGGAACGGAAAAAAAATGAGTTTGACCGTAAAAATCGGGAGCTTGGAAAAGCAAAACACGGCGAAATGTTTGTTTTCAGCATCTTCCGCCCCGTTGTATATATGCTGTACGTTTGTTCGGTGCTTTGCCTACTGTATCTGGGAGGCCGCGGTTACATCAAGGATATTTCCTTCCTCGGTCAAACCGTTACAAGTGGACTTCTGGTCACTTTTTACTCCTACATCAACAAGTTTTATAACCCGATTCAAAATCTGGCAGAGCAGTTCAACTGGTTGCAATCTGCGTTTGCCTCAGCGGAAAAAATTTTTACGATTTTTGATATGGTGCCCGAAATTACCGATGCGCCCGATGCAGTCGGATTGGATGCTGTGGAGGGGAAAATCGAATTTCGTGACGTTTGGTTTGCCTATAATCCGGGTGAGTGGGTGCTCAAGGGGGTTTCCTTTACAGTAGAGCCGGGCGACACCGTTGCCTTTGTTGGTGCTACCGGTTCCGGAAAAACGACGATCTTGTCGCTCCTGTGCCGCAACTATGAGATTCAAAAGGGGCAGATTTTGGTAGACGGACACGATATCCGCACGGTCAAAATTTCCTCCTTGCGGCGCCACTTCGGGCAAATGCTGCAGGATGTATTCCTCTTTTCGGGAACCATTCGTTCCAACATTTTGCTTGGAGCAGAGGGGATTGACGATGAAAGTGTGATGCAGGCCTGCCGCTATGTCAATGCAGACCGTTTTATCGGAAAGCTGAAAAACGGCTTGGATGAGCCCGTGCGCGACCGCGGTAACAACTTTTCGGCAGGTCAGCGTCAGCTATTGTCCTTTGCCCGCACAATTGTTCACAAGCCATCGGTCATGATTTTGGACGAGGCAACCGCGAATATCGACACCGAAACCGAGCTGCTCATTCAGGATTCACTGGAAAAAATGATGAACATCGGTACGATGCTGATGGTGGCACACCGTTTGTCTACGATTCGAAATGCAGATCGCATCATCGTGCTCTCGCACGGCGAAATTGTAGAGCAGGGAAGTCATACCGAGCTTTTGGAGCAACGCGGCCGTTACTACGATTTGTATATGATGCAGTTTGAAAAGGAGCGTCTTGCCGAAGCTTGATCGCTTTTGATTCATGATAAACCAATAGCGGCGGTTGCCTTTTTGCAACCGCCGTTTTGAGGTTATTTTTGGGTGTAAACGATTTTTCCGTCTGCAACGTCGGCTACCACAACGTCACCGGCATGAATTCTGCCCTCCAGCATTTCGGTGGAAAAGGCGTCCTCAACCAAACGTACCACAGCACGGCGCAACGGACGCGCACCGTAAGCCGGGTCAAAGCCCTCTTTTGCAAGCAGTTTGGCTACCGACGGCAGGAACGTGATCCGAATGCCGATGTCACAAATGCGGCGAACCACATCCTCCAGCATTAGCGTTGCAATCGCTTCAATATCTTCCTCACGCAAGCTGTTGAAGATGATGATATCGTCAATACGGTTCAAGAATTCCGGACGGAAAGTGCCTTTCAGCGCACTCATCATGCGTTCCTTTTGTGATTCGCGGTCATTTTGCTTGGCGTTGTCCGCCGTAAAACCCAAGGATTTGGATGCCGCCAATTCACCCGCACCAACGTTGGATGTCAAAATGATGATCGTGTTGCGGAAATCCACGTGCCGTCCCTGCGAGTCGGTCAGTACACCGTCCTCCAACACCTGAAGCAGAATGTTGAATACGTCGGGATGCGCTTTTTCAATCTCGTCAAACAGTACAACCGAGTAGGGCTTGCGCCTGATCTTTTCGGTCAGCTGTCCGCCCTCCTCAAATCCGACGTATCCGGGAGGCGAGCCGATCAGCTTGGAAACGCTGTGCTTTTCCATATATTCGGACATATCCAAACGAATCATTGCCGTGCTGTCGCCAAACATGACCTCTGCCAAGGCTTTGGCAAGCTCGGTTTTGCCGATACCGGTCGGACCCATGAAGATGAACGAACCAACCGGGCGTTTGGGATCCTTCAAGCCCATTCTGCCGCGTCGGATCGCACGGGCAACCGACTCTACTGCGTCGTCCTGCCCAATCACGCGTGCCTTCAACAGCCCGTCCAGATGCAACAGCTTTTCGCTTTCTTCCTCCAGAAGCTTGTTGACCGGGATTCCCGTCCATTGCGTGACCACATCGGCAATATCCGATGCATTTACCGTAAGCGTTTCGGTGCTGTGTGTTTGCTCCCATTCTGCTTTCTTGGTGTCGTATTCCTTCTTCAAGCTTTGCTCATCATCACGCAGGCGCGCTGCACGTTCAAAGTCCTGAGAGGTGATTGCCTCTTCCTTTTCCTTTGCAAGAGCTTTGATTTTTTCATCCATTTCCTTCATATCGGCAGGGGAAGTGTGCGCGTGGATTCGTAAACGGGATGCCGCCTCGTCGATCAGATCGATCGCCTTATCCGGCAGGAAACGGTCTGCAATATAGCGAACCGAAAGATTGACTGCGGCTTCCAACGCCTCATCCGAAATCCTCAGCTTGTGGTGTGCCTCGTATTTGTCGCGCAATCCGCGCAGAATCAGCAGTGCATCGTTTTTATCCGGCTCACCGACCATCACCGATTGGAAGCGTCTTTCCAATGCAGCGTCTTTTTCGATGTGCTTTCGGTATTCGGAAATCGTCGTAGCGCCGATCACTTGCATCTCACCGCGCGCCAGGGCAGGCTTGATGATGTTCGCGGCATCCACGGCTCCTTCCGCCGCGCCCGCACCGATGATCGTATGAATCTCGTCAATAAAAAGGATGATATCAGGGTTGTTGCGAACCTCCTCCATCACGTTTTTAAAGCGCTCTTCAAATTCGCCGCGGTATTTAGCCCCCGCGATCATCGAGGCGATATCCAACGTAACGATGGATTTCTTCAAAAGATTTTCGGGTACGTTTCCGGAAACGATCCGCTGTGCCAAGCCTTCTACAACGGCGGTCTTTCCCACGCCGTGTTCACCGATCAGACAAGGATTGTTTTTGGTACGGCGTGAAAGGATCTGAATCACACGCTCGGTTTCGTTTTCACGCCCGATAATGGGGTCAATTTTTCCTTCCGACGCCATCAGAGTCAAATCTCTTCCAAAGTTTTTCAAGTTCGGCGTGCTGTCAAGAACGCTTTTCCCGCTATGCTTTTCACGCGCGGCACCGGAAGAACCTGCTCCCGCTTTTTCACCGCCAACGGAGGACGAGAGGAACGACGTGATATCACTGCGCAATTCCGCCACAGATACGTCCAGATTTTCAAGAATCCGTACGGCAACGCAATCCTGCTCGTTCAAAAGAGCCAGCAAAAGATGCTCGGTGCCGATATAATCCTGGCCGTTGCGCTGTGCCTCGTAAAGAGAAGACTGAATGATATTTTTGGTGCGGGGCGTCATATCCATGGCAGAAACCGACGAGGGCGCGCCCACGCCTGCCATTTGCACCACCGCGTTTTTGATTTTTTCCAAATCTGCACCGCGTTCCTGCAGATAGTGCGCCGCAACACCCGTGCCCTCACGGCAAAGACCGAGCAACAGATGCTCCGAGCCGATATAGGTGTGACCCATTTCGGAAGCGGTTTGTAAAGCAAGATTGAGTACGTTTTGCGCTTTTTGTGTAAAGCGATTTTGCATGATTCATCAAATCCTTTCTATCATGGTTTCGTTTGATTTTCAGCTTTTTCGATTCAAAAGGTTTTGAATTTTTTGCGCACGGAGCTTGTCCCGTGCGGTCTCACTCTTCGGTGTATTCTCGGAGGAAAGCGTTAGTGTGGCAGGCATTACGTCTACCAAGAGCGTTCCAAGCTGTTCGTAAGTGATGCCGTTGATGATACCGAGCGAGATTCCGAAGCGAACGTCGGCAAACAGTCGGATGAATTCGGAGGAGGAGATCATATACGCGTAACGCAAAGTGCCCTCACTGCGCAAAATGCGGTCGGTCAGGCGCTCCAATGCTTCACCGTTGATCGCCTTTCTTGCCTTTTGCTCACTTTCGGTGATCTGGTGAACAGCTTCGGTCAGCTTACGCAAGGTTTCTTCTTCGGTGATTCCAAGCGTGACCTGATTGGAGATCTGATACATACATCCTGCAGATCCGCTGCCTTCACCAAACAGCCCGCGAATGGTCAAGCCGATTTTGGAGAGCTGAGATGCAAGGGAGTTCATATACCCGCCGCGCGTCAGGGCAGGTAAAAACATCATGACCGATGCGCGCATACCCGTACCGAGGTTGGTCGGGCAATGTGTCAGATATCCAAGGCGCTCGCTGTAAGCAAAATCAAAGTCCTCGTCCAAGCGTTTTTCGGTGCGAGACGCATTGCGGTACGCTTCATCCAGAGAAAGTCCCGCAAGAATGCATTGAATCCTTAAATGATCCTCTTCGCATACCATCACGGCAATGCCGGTTTGCTCCTGCAACAGCAGGGCGTGCGGTGTTTCCTTGGTGGCAAATTCGGGGCGGACATAGTGGCGCTCTACATAGGAGGTCGCCATGATGGGGGAAAGATCTGCAAAATTGATCTTTCGGAATCCGGATGCCTCCAGCGGGGCACTGACCTTTTCAATGATTTCATTGGCGCCGTTTGCATCCAAACGGGAGTCAAACGGATATCCGTTGATGTTTCTTGCCAGGCGGACGCGAGAGCTGATGACCGTTTCCGATGCTTGTCCGGTTGTATTATACCATGCCATAGTCATTCACCATCCTTTGTGTTGTTTTCGGATTCCATTTTGCGAATTTCGTCGCGCAGAGAGGCGGCGCGTTCAAAATCCTCTTTTGCAATGGCTTCCTGCATTGATTTTTTCAGTTTTTTCAGCTGTTCCATCCGTTCCTGCTTTGCACGGTGACGGGAGGGAACCGCACCCGTGTGCGTGGTGGTACCGTGAACTGCGTGAATGGTCCGCGCAAGCTCGTCACCAAATACGTTGTAGCATTCCGGACAGCCAACCTTTCCGCCTTTGGCAATGTCCGAGTATGTACAGCCGCAGGTGGGGCATTTTTTCTCGGCAGATGCGCTTCGAAGTGTGGGCATTCCGAAAAAACCGCCGAAAATGCTGTCGTTCAGTTCGGAAAACGGATCGGCAAAGCTTCCGATCATCGAGGTGATTTCTTGCAGGTCGCCTTTTTCGCGCAGCTTTGCAGCACATTCTCCGCAAAGGGAGTATGCCCGCGTTTTACCGTTGATATTTTCGTTGTAAAAAACCGTAGCGGTTCTTTTTTTGCATTTTTCACATAGCATAACAATCAATCCTTTCTTTTGACGGGATGGACAAGGTCTGCCATCCTTTTTGTATTATTATAGAACTTTTCGCGTGCGTATTTTGTCATAATTTCTGTCAAATGAAAAAATTCTGAAATTTTATCTGTCTGACATCAGTGAGAGAATAATCTGCTTGAAAAGATCGGCACGCACCATAGCGCGCAAATTCGGTGCAATGGCGGATAGGGAAGCATTTGAGACTGATGCATAAGCAATTTTAAACTCGCGTTCGGAGATAAAACCGTTTCCAAGTAAGTTTTTCAAATAAGCAACCGCTTCAGCCTCGTCGATGGAATCTCCGATCGCACAGAAAAAGTGCATCAAATATTCTTCACGTCCAAGTTGCTTGCGTACGATTCGGATGCATCCGCCCCCTCCGCGTCTGGATTCGATCACATAACCTCGCTCAGGCGTAAACCGCGAGGAGATGACGTAACTGATCTGGCTGGGAACACATCCCAAGCGATTTGCCATTTCGTTTCGCTGAAGCTCCAACGTTCCTCCGCTTTGATTCAACATCTCTTCAATCATCTGTGCGATATAATCTGTCAGCATTTTTAAGCTCCTTTTTTGACCTTCTTTGACTTTCTGAACATATTATACCTCAAAGGTCAATGAAAGTCAAAGTCAAACAAAGTCAAAGAAAATCAAGTGCGGACGATTAGAATCAAAAAAAGCGTGTTTTTCTTCAAAAATCTCACTTTTTTGCATTTTTTTAAAATTGATAAAGAAAAATTGATTCTTCATTTGGACGATTGACAAAACAAGGATTTTGTGGTATACTAATAAAAGAATTTAGAAAGGAGGGAAGACCCATGGCAAATGAGCAGGAAGATCTTGCACCGAAATATCCGCTTTTGGAGCAGATCGAATCCCCGGACGATCTCAAAAAAATTTCCGCAGAAGAGTTGAAGGCACTTGCTGATGAAATCCGTAGATTCCTGATCCATCGTGTTACCGAAAACGGCGGGCATCTTGCCTCCAATTTGGGAATCGTGGAAACCACGCTTGCCATCCATCGCGTTTTTTCCACACCGCACGATCATTTGATCTTTGATGTCGGGCATCAATGCTACGTTCACAAGCTGATGACGGGCAGACGCAAGGATTTTGAAAGCTTGCGCCGCGGCGGCGGGCTCAGTGGATTCCCAAAACGCACCGAAAGTGCCCACGATTGCTTTGGCACCGGGCACAGCTCTACCTCTCTCTCTGCGGCGCTCGGCTTTGCGGAAGCGGACAAGCTCAGCGGTTCCGATGCGTATACCGTTTGCGTGCTGGGCGACGGTGCCTATACGGGCGGCATGATTCACGAGGCGTTGAATAACTGCCGCAAAAAACTGCGCTTGATTATTATATTGAATGAAAATGAAATGTCCATTTCCAAGAACATCGGCCGCTTTGCAAAGTCTTTGTCACATCTTCGTTCTTCTAAAGGGTATTTCCGCACCAAAAATGCCACCGCCGCAATTTTGAATCGGATTCCTTTGATCGGAAAGCCCATGTTTTCTCTGTTATTGCGTTTCAAAATGGGATTGAAGGCGGCGCTGTACGGTAGCAACCATTTTGAAAATTTGGGGCTGTACTATCTTGGCCCCGTAGACGGAAACGATGAAGAGGCCGTGGAACAGCTGCTGCGCGAGGCAAAAAAGAGCGGCCAAAGCTGTGTGGTGCACCTCAAAACCAAAAAGGGAAAGGGATATCCGCCGGCAGAAGCTACGCCCGACCGTTTTCACGGAATGGCTCCCGCATCGGCTCCGGTCAGCGCTACTCCAAATTTCTCAAAAGCAATGGGCACGTACCTGACCGAGCTTGCTTCCCGCAACGAAAAGGTCTGTGCAATCACAGCAGCAATGGCGGACGGAACCGGTCTTTTGCCTTTTCGTGCCGCATACCCGGAACGCTTTTTTGACGTTGGAATCGCCGAGGCGCACGCAGTTACCTTTGCGGCAGGCTTGGCGGCAAACGGCTATCACCCAGTGGTTGCCGTATACTCCTCCTTTTTACAACGCGCTTACGACAGTATTATCCACGACGTGGCTCTGCAATCCTTGCCGGTTGTCTTTTGTGTGGACCGTGCGGGCTTGAACGCATCGGATGGCGCAACCCATCACGGAATTTTTGACGTGGCGTATCTGTCCCAGATCCCGAATCTGCGCATTTATACGCCCATCACCAATGATGCTTTGAAGGCGGCTCTGTCTGCAGCAATAAAAGCTCCCGGACCGGTTGCAATCCGATACCCGAACGGGTGCGAGTCCGATGCTGTAAAGGATGCGTTTTATCAGAATGTATCCATTTGCGATATTGGCGTTCGCAACGACTACCGGGAAGAAGCTGAAGGATTGGATGCCGTTATTGTAACGCACGGACGCATCGTTGCCGAGGCAATGAAAGCAAAAAAAATCCTCGCACAAAAAGGCGTTCGTGTCGGAATCTTGCTTTTAGAGCAGCTCAAGCCCTATGAAGAAACTGCAAATATGATTTTGCCCCTGTTGCCGGAGAACTCGTGCCAGGTCCTTTTCTTGGAGGAGGAGATACGGGCAGGCGGCATGGGAATGATGCTTTCAGATGTCTTGAAAACAAAGCAGAAAATGCAAAACAAAACGGTGCGTATTCTTGCACTGGAAGACCATTTCGCAATTCAGGAACGTGACGAGCCGATTTGGGAAAGTGTCGGCTTGGATGCAGATGCTGTCGCTGATATTATTTTTCATGATTTTGTAAACAAATGAAAATCTTCACAAAATTATCACACAAAAACACTTGACAATCTTGTGATTGTGTGATATAATTCCACTGTAATAATAAATATCAGCAATTAGGATAGGAGGATTCTATGAATTTACAGTTTCATGATGAAATGATTCCCGGCACCAAATTAAAAAAATGCGATATGGAAAATCTGACGGGACTTGCTTTCCTGAAAAAGGTCTTTTTTGTCAGCGAGGGGGTTATGCTGACGCAGATCCGTGATATTTCCGGCATTGACAGCTCCACGCTCCAAAACTGGACCAAGCGCGGTTGGGTACAAAACAGCCGTTCTAAAAAGTACAATATCGACCAGGTTGCGCATATCCTGATCATCAATATGCTACGTTCTTGCATGCAGCTCGATCATATTGCGTTTTTGATTCAATATATCAATGGTGACATTGAGGATACCAGCGACGATATCATCCGCGATTCGGTTTTGTACGATTATATCTGCCGTATCCTGACCAATATCTCGGAGAACGGAAACTGCGAGCTGAATTCCATTATTCAGGCAGTACAAACGGTCACCTCCGAGTACGTAGAGCCGTTTGCCGGTGCAAAGGATCGCTTGGAGCGTGCGCTTGAGGTAATCGTGGTCACGTATTATTCCGCATTGATGAAGCATCACGCAGACCACCTGTTAGAGGGACTCGGTGCTTGATCTCCCGAATACAATAACCTAACCCTTAGGAGTTTTTAGAAGTGTTTGAGGTTATCGCGTATAGGTGATTTTCTTACAAATCAAAACCACCGGTTCAACCCCAATGTCATTAGGTTAAGAAAAGAACCAAGTTCAGAAATGGACTTGGCTCTTTTTTTGCAAAAAAAGTTGAAAAAATTTTGAAAAAGTGGTTGGCAAAAAAAGCAAAAGTGTGCGGTCGATTTTATTAGCGGGCTAATAAAATCGACCTTTGTTGTATTC
>JAFTLZ010000136.1 GCA_017452665.1 Clostridia bacterium | reverse complement strand
CCGGGATCCAGCTTGTTTCCCGCCCCCATGGCAGAAATCAGCGGAACTCCCGCCACACGCGCCCGCACGGCAAGCTCGATCTTCGCGCTCACAGTGTCCACGGCATCTGCAATATAATCGTATTCGTCCAAGGGAAATTCGTCGGCGCACTCCGGCAGATAGAATACCCGATGCGTCTCCACGCGGCAGTCGGGATTGATATCCGCAATCCGCGCCTTCATCACATCCACCTTTGCCAGCCCGACCGTGGAATGCAACGCCACGATCTGTCGGTTGATATTGGAAAGCGAAACTACGTCGGCGTCAAACAGATCCAGCGCTCCCACGCCCGCGCGTGCCAACGCCTCACACAGATGACCGCCAACACCGCCAACGCCAAACACTGCAACGCGCGCGTCCGCCAAAGCTTCCATCGCCGCCTCGCCAAGCAGCATTGCCGTGCGGCTGTGTTCTTCTTTACAACGCATCCTTTTCCCCTTCCGTTTCCAACATTTGCTTTCAGTATACCATAATTTTGCCTTTTTTTCAAGACCTTCTTTACAAATCGCGCAAAATGGAGTATAATGATATCAATATTCATCCAAAGGAGCACATATGAAACAGCAAGATACCCGCCTGATCGAAACCTGCGCCGATTCCAAGCTGATCTTTGACGGCAAGGTTCTCCACCTTTACGTAGACCGCATCCATCTCCCCAACGGAGCGCAGAGCACCCGCGAATACATCAAGCACATCGGCGCCGTAGCGGTTCTCCCGCTAACCGATGAGGGCGAGGTGGTCTGCGTCCGCCAATATCGCTATGCTGTCGAACAGGTCGTCACCGAAATCCCCGCTGGAAAGCTGGATAGCGCCGACGAGGATCACCGCGAGGCGGCACTGCGCGAGCTGCGTGAGGAGACCGGCGCCCGTTGCCAAAGCCTGACCTACCTCGGTCAATATCTCGGCTCACCCGCCATTTTAAATGAGAAGATCGACCTCTATCTTGCCGAAGGACTCAGCTTTGGAGAGACCGATTTTGACGACGACGAGTTCATCGACATCGTCCGCATCCCGCTCTCCGATCTGGTCGATCGCGTCATGGACGGAAGCATCCCCGACGGCAAAACCCAGCTTGCAGTGCTCAAGGTCAACGAGCTGCTGCACCGCCGCACACAATCCCAAAACTGATACAGAAAGGCTTTGATTATGACCAAACGAAACATAATGATCCATATGCACACCTCGCGCCTGACCTTAGCGGAATCCCTGTTCGAGGACTTCTGTCCCCCCGAGGATTTTGACGCAGAAGAGGATCTGCCCTACGCCGAAACCGACGGCGAGATGCCCGAACCGTCCGAATTGTGGATGGAAGGCAAATTGCTGACGGGAAAGGATCGCGTCGAGCTGGTCTATCGGGAAAGCGAGCTGACCGGTATGGCAGGCACCGTCACCACGATCGGCTTCAACCGCACCGATCCCACGCTGATCTCCATTATGCGCGCGGGAGCCGTGCGCACGGTACTAACGTTGGAGCCGGGCAAGCATCATTTCTGCCTTTACAACACCCCCTATTCGGATTTCGACATCTGCGTGCACGCGTTGCGGGTGGAAAACAAACTATTAACCGAGGGGACTATGGAGCTGGACTACCTGATCGAAATCCACGGTGCCCAAGCCGAGCATTGCAAAATGTCGATCTCCATCCGCTGATCTGCAGGAAAGAGAAGGAATCCATTCTATGACCGAGACGACCAAAATCATTTTTGAAAAACATCAGATCCGAAAAACGAAAAAGCAAAAGACCGCATTTATCGAATACGTCCAAGCGCTTGCCGCGAAAAACGGCTACCCCTGCAAGGTGGAAAAAGGCACCTTTGGTGCGCGCAACATCCTTGTGGGAGATTGCGACAGCGCAAAGGTACTCTTCACCGCGCATTACGATACCTGCGCGCGGCTTCCCTTCCCCAATTTCATTACCCCCAAGCATTTTCTCTTCTATCTGCTGTATCAGGTTGCCGCCGTGCTTCTGTTCGTGTTCCTGCCCACTGTTGCCGTAGCAGCTCTGATCTATCTCGGCGGCTGGGTACTTGGCATCGACCACGCAACCACCGTACAAATCGCCCTCTTTCTCTGCGATATCGTGCTGTTTGGCTGTTTGATCCTGCTCTTGGCAGGCCCTGCAAACAAGCACACCGCCAACGATAACACCTCTGGCGTCACCGTGCTGACCGATCTCATCAACCAACTCCCGTACGACGAATCCGCCAAGGTCGCCTTCGTGTTTTTCGACTTGGAGGAAGCAGGTCTGTTCGGCTCACTCGGCTACCGTTCCAAGCACAGACGTGGCACAAACCGCCAGCTCGTCGTCAATTTTGATTGCGTCTCCGACGGAGAGCAGATGCTGTTCTGCGTCAAGCGCAAGGCAAAAGCGTATGCTCCGCTGATTGAAACCGCCTTCACCGCAACCGACACCGTCAAGCCCGAAATTGCAACCCGCGGCGTGTTTTATCCCTCCGACCAATCCAATTTTCCCTGCGGCGTAGGCGTTGCAGCAATGCGCAAATCCAAAATCGGGGGCATTCTCTATCTTAGCCGCATCCATACCAAGCGCGACATCGTATACCGCGAGGAAAACATCGCATATCTCACTCGCGGCGCCATCAACCTGATCCGCACGCTTTCCAAATGATCAAAAAACAAATGAAAATACGGTTGGAAGAACATTCTTCCAACCGTATTTTCATAAATGATGGGAGACAGAGTGCAATTCTCTATCCGATGTAATCAACCAAGCCACTTGTAAAAGGTCTGGCGCATTCTTGCCTGCTTGCGGTAGCCCTTCAGCTTCAGTGCCATGCCAACAACGATGCAAGCGGCACCAACGGGAACTGCAACCTTAGCAATCTTTTCAGCCTTTTGCATCTGTTCCTCGGTCATGTGAGTCTTTTCCATCACCTTTGCGCGAACGATCTGCAGCTTGGTCTTGGGAGCTTCCTCCACAGCCTCAACCTCGGTCTCGGCAACCTCTTCCACAGCCTCTTCCACGGGTTCTTCCGCAACCTCTTCCTCAACAACCGATTCAGCCTCAGCAGCCTCAAAGCAAGCGCGGATCTGCTCACGCTTTTCGCAACCGTTTGCAACGGCGTGCAAAATGATCGAGACCAGAATCACAACAACCAAGCCTGCAGCTACGATGATAAAATCAAGCGTTTGGGGTACGTAATCGGTGGGGATACCGAGCGGGTTGCCCATAGCAAGGAGCAAAGCAAGGACACAACCAAGCAAGCCTGCGATCACACCGATCCACAGAATGAGTTTTGCGGCAAGACGAATTCTTTTGGATTTCATATCCAGATCCTCCATAGAATGAAATTTGTTATAAGCTACTATAATCATACCATGAAAAATCCGAATTGTCAACCTTCCAACCAAAATTTTTTTAATTTTTTTGCAAAAAAATTCTTTTCCTGCCTTTTTTGACCCCAAAGTGGTGAATTGAGGTATGTTTTCCGTGAAAAAACCTTTGCAACTTCATGCCAAGCTCTCCCTCCGGGAGTAGCGAAGCGGCGTGAGCCATAATCAGAACGCGAACGTGACCGAGCCGCAGCAAGACCTCCTGCGGAACGCGGTTTTTCGTGGGAAAACTTTTGAAAAAGTTTTCCCGCAAAAACCCACAAAAACCCGTACCTTTTTTCAAAAGTTCCCTCATATCGCGATTGACTTTTCGCCAAAACTGTGATACAATTAAAAAAAGATATTATATATGCGGAGGAAACAAAGATGCCATTTATTGATACCAAACTGAACGTGACCCTCACCCCGGAAAAAGAGCAAGTCCTGAAAACACGCTTGGGCGAGGCGATCTCACTCTTCCCCGGAAAGAGTGAGTACTGGCTGATGCTGAATTTTACCGACAACTGCCGGATGTGGTTCCGCGGCTATAACATTCCCGCGGCAATGGTGCAGGTACAGCTGTTCGGCGCGGCGGAGGCAGAGACGTGCAACCAAATGACAAAAGCCATTTGCAAGATCTTTAAGGAAGAGCTGAACATCGCGCCCGACCACGTGTACGTCAAGTACGAGAGCGTGGAGCACTGGGGCTGGAACGGCGAAAACTTTTAACCGCTCCCCTTCCAAAAAGCGCCAAAAACAGCTCAAAAACAACTAAAAATGTTTAAAAATGCCCCAAAACGCATCAAAAAAATTGCGTTTTGGGGCGTTTTTGTGCCACTTTGTGCCAAAACAGCACTTCGAGTGCGGCATTCCCGACCGTTTTTTCGGTTTGACAATAAAAAACTCCGCAGGCACCTGTGCTTTCTGCGCAGGTGCCTGCGGAGTCGAATCAAATCGGTGTACAAATCACCGAATTGACAGAGATATCAGTCAAACATCAATCGTACATCATTCCGCCGCCGATCAGCTGACCAAGCTTGCTGCCCTGGATTTCGTTGATCACGTCAACCCATTCGCCCTGCGTCATTTCAACAACGTCCAGATACTCGGTGGGAGCCGCGGGAACTTCCACGTTCTTGGTAAAGGTGATGCTTGCCTTAAAGGTCACGGTAACGTCGTCGTAAGTAACGGAGTTCAGCTCAATCTTTGCGCTGTCGTTGGTTACGGCAATGCTACCCGTTATCGAGAACTCGGATCTGGTGTTTTCATCTTCCATCACGTCAGCAGAAATCACAAACGAGCCGTCCTTTTTGTTGTAGCTGTAGCTTGCGTTGATCACGTTATGGTTATAATTGTTATCCGTATCTTCCTCGTCGTTGTAGGACTCATTCACGCTAAGGCCATAGGTAACAACGTTATCTTTCTCCTCTTTGGTCAAAGTCAATTCGAGATTTGCAGTATTTGTATCGTCGGACGATGTGATTGCAAGTTTAATCTCGGTTTCGGAGAAGGTGAGCGATGCATTGATATTCATAACGAGGTCTTCGCTTTCATCGGTCTCCTCGTTGTATTCACCTGCACCATATGCGGTCACGCTTCCGTTGACAACTGCGCTGAGAACCGTGTAGGAGCTCTTGCTGATGTTCAACTTCAGCGTCAAGTCAATATTGGTATATTCATCCAACTGATCCAAAGAGTCTTCCAGCTGTGCGACCATTTCTGCCATATCCGTGCCGGACGATTCCAGAATCGCATCCAATCCCAAGGATTCCATTTCGGTTTCCAGCTTGTCAATCAGCTTGTTTGCAACAGCCTTGATGGTGGTGTTGTTCAGCGTGTAAGTAATTTCTACGCAATCCACTTCCTTGCCATTGGCATCCTTCACCTTTGCGGATGCAACAGACTGATTGAGCAGAGCGTAGAGCTCGTTTGCAAAATCCTCCGTCTCGTTTTTGCGTTCAAGATCGGTTTTTTCATAGATTTCGTCCAAAACAGTTACAAGAGGTTCACACATTGCGGTAAAAGCCTCCATTGCTTCGCCCTCAAGGCCAAACAGCTCTGCCATTGCACTGCCTTCCAGATTATCGAAAAAGGTCTTGAAGTTGATGCCGATAACCTTATCGCTACCGAGAATGGATTCACTTTCCAGCAACGCCAGCATCTCATCCTCTGTCAAGGAAGCGTAAAGACGTGCGGCAAGCTCCTCGCCGCCCATGGTTACAGAAGCGTCGATAACACTCTTTTCGGTATTCATCGCACCGTAGACGGTTGCACCAATTTTGGTAATACCGACGTCTTGCAGGAGCGTATCGCTTTCAAACAGGATCGCAACCGAACCGCCCTTGAGTGCATCGTTTACGATGGTGTTCATATTTGCATCGTCAGTAAAGAACTGATTGCTGGTATTTTGCATTGCATCGTTGATAACAGCCTGCGGGTTATCCTTGACGTCGTTTTCGTTCACTTTATTGAACAGTCCGCAAGAAGCGAACGTCAAACAACTGACGGCGAGCAAAGACAAAACCAACAGCATAGACAACAGTTTTCTCATTTTTTGTACCTCTCTAAAGTTAATTTTGGGGAATACCCATTGTTATTGTAGCATAAAACAAAGCGGTTGTCAATACATTTTTCAAAAATTGAATATCGACAAAAAAGCGCTCCGGGAGCAACAAAAGCTTCCGGAGTCATGTTTTTTGGGGCAATTTTGATTCTGCCGAGTGCCCATTAAAGGCTGCCCGTCAGCTCGCCCAAGGTCATTTCCCCCCACGAGTAATTGGTCAGGTAGCTCCCCTTGAACAGCCCGGCGTATTCCTCCTTGCGGGAGAGATAATCGTAAAGATCGCACCGCACCTTTTCGGGAATCAGGCGGCGCTTGCCGTCTACCGATTCAACGATATCCGCAATGCCGTATTCCTCCAGCGTGTTCTTCAGGCGCAATGCCTCCTTGCGGTAGCGCGCCAGCGTCACCGCGCTGACCGGTTCGTCCTCCCACAGATATCCGATGGCTTCCTCACTCGTCACATATCCGCCGCGGCGGTCGACCAGAAGCGCCAGCAGCTCCTTTGCCTTTTTGTTGCGGAAGGCAATGGGCTTATCGTTGACGAAAACGTCGAAATAACCGAAGGTACGCACGTCGATCCGAACCTGCTCGGCAGCGGAATCGGGCGCGGCATCCTGCCATTTTTCTACGTTGTAGAGCATGACGTAGCAGGGCGATATGCCGTCTGCATTCTTTTGTGAGCAGACCGCCTTGATCAGGCGTTTGCGCTGTTGCGTAATGTCGAAGTAGGTGAACTCCGCCTCACCCGTGGAAAAGAGCACCTCCACATCCTCGTAAGAGAGGCTGCTTTGCGCGATCAGCTCCTTGATGGAACAGTTGTTTTCCGCCATTGCCAGCCATTCCTCACGGGTAAAGCCGAAGAAATGGCACACGTTATCGCTGGCATACAGCGGCTTGACGTAATTGTTTTCCACCTTGAATGCCATGATCCCCTCGGTAAACTGGGTAACGAGCGCCTGCATATTACGCAGCTCAAGATTTTCTTTTCGCAGTGCACTGATCTCTTGCTCGTCAACAATATGCTGACAGCAGAATAGGCTGACCGAATCGCTGACCTTTAAAAAGATACCGGTATACTGCCGCATTTCCCCGTTGGAGGAAAGGGCGCGGTAACGGATCTGCGGCGGGCAATCGTCGGGGTTCAGCTTGCGGCGGAGAAAGAAGCTGTTGAAGAATTCGCGCATCTCGGTACGGTTTTGTTCGCAAACTGCACCTTCAATCCATTGCGAGGTGGCTTCCTCCATGTGCATCGGCATATTTTTGATCTTGCCGAAGGTTCCGGAGCTTCCCGAAACGTATTTGACGGTCCCGTTTGCAAAATCGTATTCGAAAATATTTTCGTACACGTCGGCCAGTGCGCGCAAGTAGCGGTCGGTCTCGTCGGCACGCTTGGTGTGATAGCGCTCGGTAACGTCCATGCAAACGCTTTGAAAGGCTTCGTTCCCGTCTTTGTCGGTGACCTTTGTGACCCAGCCGAACAGCCGTGCCCGCGTGCCGTCGCAACGGAGGATTGAAATTTCCCCTGCCACGGGCGTGCCGCTGACCGACACCCGATTGAGAAAGTGAGCGAATTTTCGGCGTTCCTCGATCGGGATCATCAGATAGATATTTTCCTTGTAAAACTCCAAACAGTCTGTGTCCGTTTCGCCCCCGGCGGGGATGCGGAGCATTTTCAGCATCTGATCGTTGACGTACAGAACCTTTGGATTTTTGTCGCAGGTATATCTCAGCATGCCGCACGGAACGGTCTCGTTCAAAAAGCGCAAATTGTCGTTTTCTACCCGCATTGCCGTAACGTCGGTCAGGACGGCGTATCCGACAGGCGCTCCGTTGGCAGTCTGTTCCACGTTCAGCGTATCCTTAACCCAGATCACGCTGCCATCCCGCTTGATCAGGCGGTATTCTGCGGAGCATGGCTTTTTTTGCTCGGCGGCGCGCTTCAAAAACGCATCATAGGATGCGCGGTCGGCAGGGTGGATACATTCGGCATAGCGATCGCTTTCCGCATCCGACAGCGCCTCCTGCTCATATCCGAGCATCTGCGCCGCATTTGCGCTGACAAAGAGCGGCAGGATCGGCTCCTGCAGCCGGTATTTGCGAAAACCGCTGACGGATCGGTTCAGGATTTCCGCGGTGTCTTCCAACTGAAAATTCATAGTATCTCCTATATTTATCACCCGAAATTGATAGAATGTAAGCGGTCGCAATCTCAAAGCGATACCCATATTATACCACAAAATCGGGCGGGCGTCAATCCGTTTTGAAATAACTTTGAAGGAGGCGTTACTTCACAGCTGCGGTTTCGCGCAGAGCGGTCTTTTTGATCTTTCCGCTGATGGTTTTTGGCATCTCGTCCACGAACTCCAAAAGGCGGATCCATTTGTACTCTGCCAGCTTGGCGTTGCAAAAATCCTTGATCTCCTTTTCCAGCTCCTTGGTGGGGGCATACCCCTCGCCCAAAAGGACGACCGCCTTAATGGCTTGCCCGCGGAGATCGTCCGGAACACCGATGACACTGCATTCCGCAACCGCGGGATGCTCGACCAGGACGTTTTCGATCTCATAAGGGCCGACGCGAAAGCCGCCGGTTTTGATGATGTCATCGAAGCGGCCGTGAAAGTGGAACAAACCGCCCCCATCCTGCCATGCCGCGTCGCCCGTATGGTAAACGCCGCCGCGCCAGACATAGCGGTACTGTGCCTCGTTGTCAAGATATCCGCAAAAGATGCCGATCTGTCTGCCTCCTGCGGGCGGAACCACCACGACCTCACCGATCTCGCCCGGAGCAACGGTATCGCCGTACTGATCGCGCAGTTCGATGTGATACATGGGCGAAACGGTACCCATAGAACCGTCAACGGGGGTGTGTCCCTTCAAATTCCCCAGCAGGAGCGTGGTTTCGGTCTGACCGTAGCCCTCGCAAAGCGGCATTCCCATGCGCTCCCGAAACTGCTTGAACACGTCGGTTGCCAATTTTTCGCCCGCCGTGGAAGCGTGCCGAAGCTTGGGCATATCCGGAAGTCCCTTGCGGACAAGATAGCGGTAGACCGTGGGCGGCGCGCAGAAGGAGGTGACGCCGTAACGGTTGATGATATTGGTAAGCTGCTTGGGCTCAAAATTATCGAAATCGTAGACCATTACCGCACTGCCAACCAGCCACTGTCCGTACAGCTTGCCCCAGGATGCCTTTGCCCAGCCGGTTTCGGCAACGGTGAAATGCAAGCCATCCTCCTCTGCCTGCTGCCAGTATTTTGCAGTGACGATATGCGCCAGCGGATAGGTGAAATCGTGAATGACCCCCTTGGGCTCCCCCGTAGTGCCGGAGGTAAAATACAGCAGCATGGGGTCGGTTGCCTGCGTGGGAATCCGTGCTAAGGTATCGCTTGCCGCTTCCGCCTCCCGCGTCAGATTACGGAAGCCCTGTGCCTCCTCCGATTGAACGCACCAGAGCACGGGAGAGATTTTTGTTTCCTCCAGGGCGGCAAGAATTTTGTTCGGCACTGCATCCTGCGGAGTACAAACGATTGCATCGGCGTGCGAGGCATTGAGGCGGTATTCCAAGTCTTTTCCCGTCAGCATATGCGTGGCGGGGATCATAACCGCACCGATTTTATGCAACGCCACCGCAACAAACCAATATTCGTAATGTCGCTTTAATATGACAATCACGTGGCTGCCGCGTCCGATTCCCGCACCGAGAAATACGTTTGCAATGCGGTTGCTCTGCTTTTGCACGTCCGCAAACGTGAATACGTGCTCCTCGTTTTTCGTGTTGCACCAAACAAGCGCACGCTTCTGCGGCTCGGCGTTGGCAATGGCATCGACCACGTCGTATCCGAAATTAAAATTTTCGGGATAGTCGAATTCGATTCCCGTTGGGTTGCCGGAGGGATCAAGCGTCTCCCGGCAAAAACGTTGGTATATACTCATAGGTTTCTCTTCCTTCCATTAAACGACCCGATCGGAGGCGATGCGTCCGATCCGGCGGAAGCGGTCGTATCTTTTTTGCAACAGATCGGGATCATGCGTCAGTCTTACGATCTCCTCGCTCAACAGTGCGCGGATCCGCTCGTAATAGCTCGGCTCCCCAAGATCCTCCTCCGGCAGAATCTTTTCGATCACACCAAGGCGTTTGGCGTCCTCGGCGGTCAGCTTGAGGCTGGCAGCAGCAAGATCTGCTTTGGCGGCATCCTTCCAAAGGATGCTGGCACAGCCTTCCGGTGAAATTACGGAATAGACCGCATTTTCGGGCATCCAGACACGGTCGGCTACAGCCAGCGCCAATGCGCCGCCGCTGCCGCCCTCACCGATCAGGATGGAGACGATCGGAACGCACAGGGTGCTCATTTCGGTCAGATTTTCGGCAATCGCTTGCCCTTGTCCGCGTTCCTCGGCGCCGATTCCGCAATATGCGCCGGAGGTATCTGCAAAGCAGATGACCGGGCGGCCGAATTTTTCCGCTTGCTTCATCAGGCGGAGCGCCTTTCGGTAGCCTTCGGGATTCGGTGCGCCGAAATTGCGCTCGACACGTTCCTTGGGGGTGTGCCCTTTTTCGATGGCGATAACCGTGACGGGCGTGTTGCCAAGCCAGGCAATACCACCAACGATTGCGGGATCGTCGGCATAGCGGCGGTCACCGTGAAATTCTAAAAAGCCGTGAAAAATACGCCTGATATAGTCCATGCCCGTGGGTCGCTGACTGTCGCGGGCGAGCTTGACACGGTCGTAAGGAGTTTGATTCATTGTAATCCTCCGTTGTGCAGTTTCAAAATCTCTGCCAAAAGCTTTTTTTGATCCTTGCGCGGCGAGATGGCGTCAAGAAAGCCGTGCTCTAAGACGAATTCCGCAGATTGAAATTCCTTTGGCAGAGTTTGCTTTGTGGTTTGCTCAATCACGCGCTTGCCCGCAAAGCCGACGGTCGCGCCCGGCTCGGCAAGAATGATATCTGCCTCCATAGCAAAGCTTGCGGTCACGCCGCCTGTGGTGGGATCGGTCAAAACCGCGATATACAGCAGACCAACGTCGCTGTGACGCTTGACCGCAGCGCTGGTTTTTGCCATTTGCATCAAAGACAAAAGCCCCTCCTGCATCCGCGCACCGCCGGAGACGGTAAATCCGATGACGGGCAGGCGTTGCTTGACGGCGTACTCGAAGAGCGAGGTGATCTTCTCTCCCACGGCGCTCCCCATGCTCCCCATCATAAATGCGGATTCCATGGCGAACACACAGCACCTCTGCCCGCCGACGGTTGCAGTACCGCAGATCACCGCCTCGTT
Organism: Clostridia bacterium; assembly: GCA_017452665.1. Lineage (GTDB taxonomy): Bacteria > Bacillota > Clostridia > Oscillospirales > CAG-272 > UMGS1865. The sequence goes on along the minus strand of JAFTLZ010000136.1, from coordinate 13,087 downwards.
CTCACGGCTTGCCTCAGCTGCTGCATCCAGCTTTTCGCGGTATCCCGGAAAATCCAGCGGGTTGCAGGAGTGGATCTCCGAAAACAGCTCGCAAAAGCTGCTTTCATCGGCGATCATAGTGATGCGTTGGCGTGCATGGAGCCTGAAATGATAGCCGCAGGAGCAAACCAGCAGATTCTCGCGCAAGCGGCTGATCGGAATGTCCTTGTGACAGTTCGGGCAATTCTGTTCGGGCTCACCCGCGTCAGAGAGAACGGGGGCGCTGATGCGTCCACCCTCCTCCAGATCATTTTTCGGTTGTAAAAAATTCAATAACGGCATATTTTCACCTACTGCCCATAAAAGTTAAATCGTAATCTCCGGAGACGAAGCGCTCGTCGGAGATGATGCGAAGCTGCTCCTCGGCATTGGTCGGGATCCCGCTTATGACCAGCTCGCACAGCGCCGCGCGAAGCTTGCGGAGGGACTCCTCACGGGTCTTTGCGTGCACGACCAGCTTGCCGAGCAACGAATCGTAATAAGGGGACACGACGGTGCCCTCCACAAGACAGGTATCAAAGCGCACAAAGGGGCCGCCCGGGACGTGAAGCATTTTCAACGTTCCGCATCCGGTGGCGTTGATGCGACATTCGATCGCAGAGCCGACCAGAGGCACATCCTTTTGCGAAAAGGAGAGCGGAATCCCTGCGGCAATGCGGATCTGCCATTTGACCAGGTCAATGCCCGTCAGCATTTCGGTGACGCAATGCTCGACCTGCAAGCGAACGTTCATCTCCATAAACCAGAAGTTCCCGTCCGCATCGTATAAAAACTCCAGCGTTCCCGCGCCGACATATCCGATTTTTCGAATGGCGGCAAGGGCGGTTTGGATGATTGTTTCGCGTCCTTCCTCGCTGACCGCGGGAGAGGGCGTCTCCTCGATCAGCTTTTGATTGCGGCGCTGCAGGGAGCAATCGCGCTCGCCAAGGCAGACCGCCTGCCCCGCCTCGTCGGCAAGAATCTGCAATTCGATGTGCCGTGCAGGGTAAATATATTTTTCCAGATATACAGAGCTGTCACCAAAGGCGCTTCCCGCCTCTGCCGTTGCCTGCATATACGCGTCGTCCAGTTCAAGCTCACTTCGGATCAGACGGATGCCCCGTCCGCCGCCGCCCGCGCACGCCTTGAGCATGACGGGATATCCGATCTGATCGGCGGCTTTTCTTGCTTCGTCAAGCGAAGCCACGGCGCGGGTTCCCGGAATCACCTTCAGGCCTGCGTCGCGCATCAGCTCCTTTAAAACGGCTTTGTCGCTCAGGCGTTCCATGCTATCGGGATCGGGGCCGATGAATACGATGCCGTTTTTGCGGCAAAGACGCGCAAAATGCGCGTTTTCGGACAAAAAGCCGTAACCGGGATGGATCGCCTGCGCGCCGGACAGAAGTGCGGCGCTGATGATCTGCTTTTCGTCCAGGTAGCTCTCCGATGCCTCTGCCTTACCGATGCAATAGCTCTCGTCGGCAAGCGCGACGTGAAGGGCGTTTCGGTCCGCCTCAGAATAAACCGCCACCGTTGCGGCGCCCATTTCCTTGCAGGCACGGATGATTCGAACGGCGATTTCGCCGCGGTTTGCGATCAAAATTTTTGAAAACATAGGTTATTCTCCGACAATGGCAAAGGAAAATTCGGCGCTGACACAAATTTTGCCATCCACGTTGACCGTTCCCTCAGCAAAATAAAACGGGTGCTTTGCGCGTTTGATGACGCAATCGGTTTCGATCAGATCTCCCGGACGAACGGGGCGGCGGAATTTGACGTTGTTGAGCCCCGCGTACACGGGGAGCTTGCCCTCGGTCATCTGATCCGCAAGCAGCACGCAGGCAGACTGTGCCAAAATCTCGCACAAAATGACACCGGGAACGATGGGATTGTTTGGAAAATGCCCTTGCAAAAAGAATTCGTCCCCGCGCACACGATAGCGTCCAACGGCGTGCCCGTCACGTTTTTCCACCTCATCCAATAAAAGCATCCGATCCCGATGCGGCAGAATGGTTTTGATCTCCTCACGCGTCATTGCTTACCTCCTGATGCGGAACAGCTCGGTTCCGAATTCCACGATCTGACCGTTGGCCACGCAAATTTTTTCGATCACGCCGCTCTCCTCTGCAACGATCTCGTTCATCAGCTTCATTGCCTCGATGATGCAGAGCGTTTGTCCCTTTTCCACACGGTCGCCGATGGAAACGAAGGGCTCGGCATTCTCGGCGGGCGCCGCGTAAAACACACCGACGAGAGTGGATTTCATGACCGTGCAGTTGTCGGTGCTCTCATTTGCTGAAGGCTCTGCAACTGGTGCAGGCGCCGCTGCGGACGTGCGAAGAATGACGGAATCGGTTACGGCAGGATAGGAGCGTTCCAGGCGAACGACACGGTTTTCATCCTTGATCTCAAGTCCTGTCAATTCCAGCTCCTTCATCAGTGCCGCGTATTTTCGAATATCTGCTTCTTTCATGCTATGCTCACACCTTTCTGAATGCAAGGCAGGCGTTGTGCCCGCCAAAGCCGAGAGAATTGGAAAGCGCCAGATCCACCTCTTTTGCAAGCGCCTTGCCGGGAACGTAGTTGAGATTACATTCCGGATCCGGCTCCTTCAAATTGATCGTAGGAGGCAGAATCCCCTCCTTCAGCGCCAGGATGCAAGCCATTGCCTCGATCGCACCGGCGGCTCCCAGCATATGTCCGGTCATGGATTTGGTGGAACTGATATAGGCACGCCGTGCCGCCTCCTCGCCCAAAGCTTTTTTGATAGCGAGCGTTTCCAGCTTATCGTTCATGGGCGTGCCTGTGCCGTGTGCGTTGATATAGACGGTGTCCGCCTCGGTGTAGCCCGCCTCTTGCATGGCGTTCAGCATTGCCTGCGCGCCGCCGCGTGCCTCCGGATGCGGAGCCGTGATGTGATTGGCATCGCAGGTAGAGCCGTAGCCGCACACCTCTCCGTAAATTTTAGCACCGCGCGCTTTGGCGTGCCCGTATTCCTCCAGAACCAAGGATACGGAGCCTTCTCCGATGACAAATCCCGCGCGACGGCTGTCAAAAGGCAAGGACGCAGCATTGGGATCCTCTGCCGTGGAGAGTGCGTGCATATTGACAAATCCTGCAACCGCAGAGGGGCAGATCGTTGCTTCGGCACCGCCCGTAATAACTGCGTCGGCATAGCCGTGACGGATCAGACGCATAGCCTCTCCGATGGCGTTGGAGCCGGATGCACACGCGGTCACCGCCGGCATGACGGATCCTTGGCAATCGTATTTGATGGCAATCATTCCCGCCGCCATATTGGGGATCATCATCGGCACGAACAGAGAAGAAACTCTGCGCGGACCTTTTTCCAACAGCTTGGTATGCTCGGTTTCAAAGGTCTGCATTCCGCCGATGCCAACGCCGAGCGTAACGCTGAGACGTTCGGGGGCGACAGTACCGATGATACCGCTTTCCTCCACCGCCTGCTGTGCGGCGATCAAAGCGAACTGCGTATAGCGGTCGGTGCGCAGGGTCTCGGATTTTTCCATATCATTCAACGGATCAAAATTCTTGACCTCGGCTCCGAGCTTGGCTTTATATTCGGTGGTATCAAACTGCGTGATCGGTGCGATCCCGTTTACCCCCGCCTTCATAGCTTCCCAGGTTTCGGCTACAGTCTTTCCGAGCGGAGTAATGGCACCCATACCGGTGACGACCACTCTTCTGTTATTTTCGTTCATTCTGTTTCTCCTTACATAGCGATTCCGCCGTCGACGCGCAGAACCTCGCCCGTGACGTATTTTGCGGTTGCAAGATACACGACCGCGTCCGCGACGTCCTCGGCATCCCCCATATGTCCCAGCGGGATCATGGAAAGCAGCGGATTGTCGGCGTGGGATTCGGTCATGTCGGTTTTGATAAAGCCGGGGGCGATCGCGTTGCAACGGATCCCCTTGGCGGCGTATTCCTTTGCCACGGACTTGGTCAGCCCGATCAGCCCCGCCTTGGATGCGGCGTAGTTGCATTGCCCGGCGTTCCCCATCAGCCCCGACACGGAGCTGATATTGATGATACAGCCCTCCTTGGCACGCAAAAACAGCGGCGTGACGTGGCGAATCATGTTGAATGCGCCCTTGAGATTGATGTCAAGGACGCGGTCGAAGTCCTCTTCCTTCATCATTGCCGCAAGGCCGTCGCGGGTCACGCCCGCATTGTTGACCAGCAGATGCACCCCGCCGAAATCCTGCTTGATGGCGGCAACGGTGCATTTGACGGCGCTAAAATCCGAAACGTCGCAGGCGTATGCCCTTGCAACCGTGCCGAATTCCGCGTTGCACCTTGCGCATACGTCCTGTGCCGCATCGTGATTGCCTGCATAAAGGATGGCAACGCCCATGCCGAGGGATGCCAACCGATGTGCGATTGCCGCACCGATTCCGCGTGAGCCGCCCGTGATGACGGCAACTCTTCCGTTCAGCATCCTGCCACCTCCCGAAGCACCGTTTGCATCTCTGCGGTGCTATAGACCCGTGCATCCGCATGGATCTTTTTGATCATATTGGAAAGCGTTTTGCCAGGACCGATTTCGATAAAGGTGTCAATGCCTTCTTCGAGCATATTGCGGATCAGCTCCTCCCAGCGAACGGGGTTGCAGATTTGTGCGGAGAGCAGACCGCAGATGTCATCCGTATACGGTCGTGCCGTTTTGTTGGAATACAGAACCGTATTCCCTTTTTGAAATTTCACCTTGGAAAGCTCGTCGGCAAACGATTCTGCCGCCCGGTTCATAAAGGGAGAATGGAAGCCCCCCTTGACCTTGAGCGGAATGGCTCTGCCGCCTGCGTTCTTGACGTCAGCCGCGAAAGCGGTCATTTGTGCGCTTTCTCCCGCAACCGAGATCTGCCCGGGGCAGTTGAAGTTGACGGGATACACCGCAGGATATTTGCTGCACAGCGAAATCACAGTATCGGAATCCAGCTTGACGACCGCCGCCATGGAGGTGTCGCAGGCTTCTGCCGCACGCTGCATCAGCTCTCCGCGGCGGCAAACCAAGCGAAAGCCGGTTGCCGAGTCCACAAGACCTGCAAAGGTCATGGCAACGACCTCACCCAGCGAAAAGCCTGCAACCGCATCCGGAGCAATCCCCGCGTCCGTCAGCACGGTTGCGGCGGCAAGCTCCACGGCAAACAGACAAGGCTGTGTGTTTTTTGTCTCCTTCAGCTCCTCCTCCGTACCGCAAAAGCATTGTGCGGAGGTTGCGGGACGAATGCAGTCGCACAGATCGAACACCGCCTTTGCCGCCGGATATTGGGTGCTGAGCTCCTGCCCCATGCCGGGGAACTGGTCGCCCTGTCCCGAAAATACAAATGCTATCTTACCCATGCGGACGCTCCTTTCAGAACGGCTTCCGCACCGTCCATAAGCTCCTTGACGATCTCTGCCGCAGGCTGTTCTTTTTTCACCATCGCCGCGATCTGTCCTGCGAGGAAACAGCCTTTTTCGGTATCCCCTTCTTGCACGGCAAGACGGAGCGCACCGACCGCAAGCTGTTCCAGCTCCTCGTCCGGCATCCCTCCGTATTCCGCTTTGGAATAGTTGAGTGCAAAACGGGTACGCAAGCTGCGTACGGGGTGCCCCAAGCGTTTGCCCGTGACCATTGTGCAAAGATCGGTGGCTTTCAGGATCTTTTCCTTATAAGTGGGATGAATGGTACATTCGGTTGCGGAAAGGAAGCGGGTTCCCAGCTGAACGCCCTCGGCACCCAGCATCAAAGCCGCCGCCACGCCGCGTCCGTCGGCAATTCCGCCTGCGGCAATGACGGGGAGATCGGTCGCGTCACAAATCTGCGGCACCAAAACAACAGTGGTCAGCTCGCCAACGTGTCCGCCGCTCTCGCCGCCCTCGGCGATCAAAGCGGTCACACCCAGGCGCGTCATCAGCTTTGCCATTGCCACCGAGGCAACCACAGGGATGACCTTGATATCCGCCGCCTGCCAGTCCTTGACGTATTTGGACGGATTTCCCGCACCGGTGGTAACCACGTCAACCTTTTCTTCCATCACGAGCGCGGCGATCTCCTCGACGTAAGGACTCATCAGCATAATGTTGACACCGATGGGCTTTTGGGTAAGCGAGCGGGCGATTCGGATCTGCTCGCGTACGTAGGACGCAGGTGCGTTTCCTGCGGCAATGATGCCAAGACCGCCCCCCTCGGAAACTGCAGCCGCCAGCTTTCCGTCAGCGATCCACGCCATGCCGCCCTGAAATACCGGATAACGGATGCCCAGAATCTCACAGATTTTTGATTGAATCATCTTTTTATCCCTGCGTTTTGCTTTGAATAAATTTATCAAGATCGCCTACGGTCTCGATCTTCTGATCCAGCTCGATCTCAATGCCGATCTCGTCCTCAAGGCTCATCAAAAGCTCCACGGTATCAAGCGAGTCAATGCCAAGCTCGGCAAAGGTGCTTTCGGGCTTGATGGTGGAAACGTCGCGATCGGTTCTTTCTGCAATCACTCTTGCAATAGCATCAAAATGCATGGTAATTATACCTCCAAAAAATTGTAGGACGGTCTCCCCATTCGGGTGCCGCCCGTTGCCAATATTATACACTTTGAAAGTTCCACCGCTGTTCCGCGAAAGTTCCTTTTTCGTTCCAAGTTTTGAAATATTCTGTGAATTTTTGTGAATTCGGGTACAAAAAGCAGCGGCTCCCGTGATTGGAGAGCCGCCGTTGGCTTACTTATAAAAAAAACAACGCTGTCAAATCATTCCGAAGGGGCGGAGATCTTCATACGTGATAGAAACATTCATTGCATTTCCCTCCGATTCCGATCGGTTACCAATTCAAACAGCTCGCACGGCTTGGCAACGATCCAATCTGCGCCGTTTTCCACCAGCTCGTCCTTGCCACGAAAGCCCCACAAAACGCCAACGGTAAAGATGCCCGCGTTTTTGCCGGTTTGCATATCAGTGGAGGTATCTCCGATATACAAACATTCCTCGCGGCGAACGCCCATCTGCTCCACCACGTTCAGCACCACGGTGGGATCCGGCTTCAGCACGCCGCCCGGAACCTGCCCCGTAACGTATGCAAAGTAGCCCTCGCCGTACAGCTTGTTCACCACGGTCTTTGCCGCAAAATCCGGCTTATTGGACGCGATGGCAAGCCTTACCCCCTGCGCTTTGATGGCGTCCAGAGCCTCCTTCAGCCCGTCAAAGATACGGGACTTGTAGGAAACGTCAGCATTATACGCCGTGTCGTAGTCGTGATAGACCCGCTCGTAAAGAGATTCGGAGTAGCAATGACGGAACTCCAGCATTTTGCGGATCAGATTCGCAATGCCCGTACCGGCAAGATATTTGTATTCGGGAGGATCAATCGGCTCGATCCCATTTTTTTGCAAGGCGTAATTTCCGTAGTACGCGATCGAACCGACCGTATCCAAAACCGTTCCGTCCAAATCAAAAACACACAGCTTGACCATATTCGCTCTCCTTTTTCGGCACATTCGATTTTCCTTGTTATTATAGCATAAACCGCAGAAAAATGCAAGGTTGTATCTTTCATTTTATAAGATTTCTTTCACGCCATGTAGAATCCAAAAATGAAAAAAGGAATTTATGAAAAACGGTATCAAATTGGTATCACCGATACCAAAAAACACACTTTTTGTTCACTTTATTATACCATAAAAGCAGAATCATTGCAAAGAGGTTGCAAAGAAAAAATAACAGACCAATTTCAAAAAGCTTTGATTGTTTGCTTTGCCGTAACTTTGTAAAAAGTTCAATATGTGGAGAAAAGCCAAACGATTGATTTGTTCATAGAAATATGTTATAATTAACAAAAGGTGAGGAAAGTATTATATTTGAAAGACAAATTCTCGCATTTCAGGAGTAATTCCTTCGGTTCGGGGTGGTATTCCTTCTGACGAAATGATAGAATGTAAGCACAAGAATACCCGAAATGCGAGGAGGCATTACTATGGAAAAGAAAACGATAGGTAAATTCATATCGGCTCTGCGTAAGGCAAACGGTATGACACAAAAGGAGCTTGGCGAAAAGCTCTTTGTTTCGGATAAAACGGTTAGCCGATGGGAGTGCGACGAGTGTACGCCGGAGCTTTCCTTGATACCTTCGATAGCGGAGATCTTTGGCATCACCACCGATGAGCTTTTGCGCGGAGAGCGAAACTACCCCGACCGAGAAGCAACTACCTCGGAAGATGTGGCAAGCAAGCAGAAAGCAAAGAGTGACAAGCAGTTCAAGCTGATGCTTCATAGCAGAAAAAAGAAGTTTACCAACCTCTCCTTTATCTCGATAGGTCTGATCATCGTAGGACTTATTGCGGCTATGATTTGCAATCTTGGCTTCTCAGAAGGTCTGCTCGGCTTCTGCCTTGCAAGCGTATTTTTCGTAGCAGCTACGATCTGTCAGATCTGCTTCACGGTGAGCTTCAGATTGCTCATTGACGAAGAAGCGGAACACGCCGAGGAAATAAAAAAAGCGAACACGGATATGGTGTTCAGCTCGGTAAAGATATTCTTCGTGATACTTCTGACTTTTGCTTTCTGTCTGCCGATAGCGGTTCTCACGCTCGAATATTTCAATAGTCACTACGGACTTGTTCTTGACTCTTGGAGTTTGTTTGGCACATTGTTTGCCGCCGTCGCATTTCTTCTCGCGTTCTGTGTGTATAAGATTTTCGTACTGAAGGCACTTATAAGTAAAGAAATTGTTTGGCTCGATGAGCAGGCGGTTAGCAAAGCAAATGTAGATAGCAGACTTCTCAAAAAGCTTTGCATCATATTTACAATAGGTTTTGCGGTTATTATGATAGCAACCTATATTGTGACAACAACTGTGGGCGAAACAACCTTTGTTGAAAAGCAGAAATTCGATAATACCGATGATTTTATTGAGTACATACAAGGTCAATACGATGAGTGGTACGAGGAAGGTTATGAACCGTCGTATGGAGATATTATAATAAGAGATCCCGACATGGACTCCGATTTTACCTATCCAACATATCCTAATCAATCTTGGGGAAACATTGACGGAAAAGATTATTATTACTGCGCACATCTATACGAATCAATTACAATTTTGCAGCACGAAAATGGCGAATGGGAAATTGTTGTTATAACTGAAGATGCCTACAAAAACGGAACAGCAATGTATGACATACTTAATGCAGGACTCTTTTCCTTACACTTTATCAATCTTGCGGTATGTATCGTTTGGTATTTCGTAGATACAAGAAAGCGAAAAGCAGTATAGCTTCCAATTTTAAGATGCAGTAGTCAAGATAAACGCAAAGCCACGGTTCAAACGAGCCGTGGCTGTTCTTTGTTTGGTAAACTATTGCCGAAAGTGTTGTCACGCTGCATCGGTTACGGTTACATATTTTTGTCATTCATTTCTTCCAATTGTTCCAATTTGGCTTCGCCAAGCGTTATGAGCGCGGATTTAATATGCTTCGCCGCAAGCACACCTGCCAAATGCCGTTAGGCTGACCAGTCCGGGCTCGATCCCCCGGGGAGATCCCAGAATGCGCAGGCGGATCGAATTCGCCCTTACAGGTGAAAAGTCGCGGTAGTCCACACAAAGATCCGTGGTGTTTTGCGAAGCGTCCACCAACATTCGCCATTCGGCATCCTTGAGGGTGCGATATTCGATCACGTATTGAAACGCGCCCGGGTGGATCCCACCAAGGACGTCCATACCGATATCTCTCCAAAGCAACCGCACCGAATGTAACCAATACTCCGTTTGACTGCCCAGCGGGATCTCAATGGTTTTTTCACGATCCTCGGCGGTGGGCTGCCACCAGCTATACACACTGTCGTCCACCGCATACCAAGGCTCGCGTCCCGGTACAAAGCTCGTGGCAGTAGGGCGCTGATAAAAGGTCAAGGGCAACCATCCTGTATCGTTTTCCTTTTCGGGATCTTCCATAGCCCCCGGTACATATTGCGGTGTCTCGGTCATGCGCGGGCAATACAGCTCTCCGTTTTGATCGAGGCAAACCAGATCCATTCCCACTCTGCGTTCATAATTATGGTGAAAGTTATAGAGGGTGGAGTAAAACGCCCAGTACGTACCGCTGGGTCCCTCTACGATGCAGCCGTGTCCCGCGCCGCGCAACAGTCCCGTGCGCTTTTGAGTCAAGGGACCGCCTCTCTTTTGCGGCTTGAAGCCTACAAGAGGCCCCTCGTCAGAATAGAGCACGTCGGTAGCGTAGGTAGAATATTGAGTCCCAGCACCCGAATACATGATGAAATAACGCTTGCCGATTTTGATCGCCCACTGCCCCTCTAACCAGCCCATGCGCTTGTTTTGATTATTCTCCCCCGTGCATTGCCACGTAACGGAGGGATCAAAACGATTGAGCCAAACGGGCTCGGTGATGCATTGCCACGGGCGGTCGGGATCCAATTCCACACCCACGGTACCCGTAAAAACCTCTACGTCCTCGCCATTTTTCGGCTTTTCAGCCCCTACCCAATAAAAATAGAGTCTGTCACCATCGGCAAGATAACAGCCGTCCAAGGGCTTCATCTCGTTGCCGTGAACGTCCTTCATCTGTCCGCAAAGGACGAAGGGACCGAGAGGGCTGTCCGAGCAATAGACCTCGCTCATATTGTGTCCGATGAGATACCATTTGTCACGGAAATGAACCACCGCAGGGCTATACCGCAAATGCGGGATGCCGATATCCACGTGCTTCCAATGCACGAAATCCTCGCTGACGTATGCCATACGGTAGCTAGGGTACATGATCCATTTTCCCTCGTGCCAGATCACCCCCGGATCGGCGCAGGAGCGGAAATCGGGCACGGAAAGATCCTCCTCCGTGACAGGGAACGGTGCATCCAACCAACGTCCCGATGGCAGGTCCTCGATCTGTATGGGATTACAATAGGTTGCTTTGATTTGGTTCATAGGGTTCTCCTTATAATCTCCTGCAAGTTCAGAGTCATGAATTTGGCTTCGCTAAATGTTATGATATGAACGTTTCTGCGAAATGGTCATAGTTGATTTAAGCTTTGCTCATGTTACAAACCAAATAAGTTTAGCTTCAAAAGACAAAATCAAGTATTCTCACAAGGTGTTTAGACATTGGGGGCGAGAAATTAATATAATTAAAATAATATATTTAGCCCAGGCAGTAGGTGGTATGGAATATATATTTATAATAACCGTAGCCTTAAACAATATTCATTAACAGATTTTGGCTTTTTAAACTGAACGAGATTGGGCTTGGACAACGCTTATTATTCCCACTCGCTCCTAACTTTCTTAACCTAAACAATTTCGTTTAGATAATTTAGCTAAGATTATTTTAGTTATTCGTATTATCCATAACCCATTGGCTATCAGATTTTTTGTTGCCATAATGTTGCCACGAAAATCAGTATGACGAGCAACAAACGCTAATGATTATTTACAAAAGCCACACGTAAATTATACCATATAGCTTGCAACTTGTCAATAACTCTTACCGATTTAACGCTTTGATAGCGGCTTAGTGTTTATCTATGTAGTTAGATTATACCAATGCTAACTCTTTAGCAGCTTCTTGTATTTCGGTTGCTTCTTCCGTTCTAAGCAAAGCATCAATCTCGTTGATAAATGTAGAGCTTTTTGCTACGCGACCATTGCCACCCAACTCTTTATAGCGATTAAATACTGCTACTTTGCATTCATCAATCACGTCGTTAGTTAATTGGTCAAGATCAAATTCTTTCAAATCATTGAAAGATAGATCCTGTTTGTTAGTTATCTTTGCGACAACTGCATACATTGGGTAAAACAACACGTCACTCTTTTCAGCAGGGGTCATATCAGTTGACAACTTGAGGTTGTTTTGAATTACTCTGCCTATTTTTGCAGCGCGATAATATGCCTCCAAATCGTGGTCCTCTTCATACAACTTATGATAAGTTTCATCATCAGTAAGCAATGTGGAAGGTCTTGCACGAGCAAAATCGGGCTTTCTTAATACAAGGGTTATTAGGCACTGTGCGAGGAACGATACAGTTATGATATCGGCGGCTTTTTTCTTTTGGTTCTTATAATAGTTCTTGCGTCTATCATAATATAAGCCTCTATTTTTGAAGTACATCTCAATTTGCAAGTGTATCGTATCGGTTACCCTCATTGATGACTTAGGAATACTTGTTTGGTTATTGGTTGCAAAGATAATGTTATCACGAGATTCCTCGCTTTCAGGCTTGATAATTCGAACCAATACATTACGTTTTTCTGCGTCTATCAGATGAGGATTGGATGAATAATAGTTATATATCTCGCGAGAGGTTTGGAGTCCATTTACTATTTCGGGATTTACAAGAAGCAATGACTTGCTCGCGATAAGCGTGATATCAGATGCCAATATAGTAACGCCATTGTTTAACCACTAAAAGTCCTCAGCGGAAGTTGAAGCCAACGTTTCCGCAATGCAGGAATTTACACTATTGTGACCTTGATAATCTCTTACATTGGATTCAAAATAGCCTTTTCTAAGAGCTCCGTTCTCATCGCTAATAAACTTGTAGAATGTGCCGACATTAACGAGCGAAACGTAATCTTTGTTACTTAATGTAATAGGGTTGTCCGCCAAGTTTAAACTAATTGTTACTTCACTATCAGAGTTATACATATCCATCAGTTGGTTAGCATCTACGAAATTAACAATCACACTCGCCGAAGGATATATTTCGCCCACCTTAGCTTTTAATTCTTCTGCCTGCTGCAAGGTATTAGGGTGACATTCATTTGCCAAGGTGACATAATGGTAAGTTATTTTAATTTTAACTTGGCTTCGAATAAACTTGGTAACAACATCTCTAAACAATTTTAACACTCGTTTATTATAATCGGTATTCCAAATACAAACACCGATATAACGAGAATAACTAAAATGATTTTTAATACACGTTTGAATTTTGACATAAATTATCCCATTTGTAGTTCACTATTGTTTACGCTTTTAGTTTATAAACTCTGTTTTTATTTTCACCTTCGGTCACAATTGTACCTTCTGCAACCATTTCACCAAGTAAACGACGTGCT